>DATKDF010000027.1:0-13755 GCA_035512795.1 Vicinamibacterales bacterium | reverse complement strand
TTGTGGTGCTGGGGAGGACAATCGCTTGACGTGCTCTGAGTGAAGGCGATCGGCCCGGTCGAACTCCACGTCCGGGAAGTAGCCGCGGTCGACCCCGTCCTTGAGCCGGACGCGCGACTCGGCGAGCGAGCCAATGGCGTAGCGGAAGAACGCCTGACACTCGCGCGGCCTGAACCTGGCGAAGCCCTCGGCGATGTTCGCCTCGACGCCTGACACGGCGGCGGTCAACTGGTCCCGGTAGCGAAAATCCCGCCGCGCCGCCGGCGACTCCGCAATCAACCGGTACAGCTCGCGCTTGAACTCCCCTGCCCACTGGAACGCGACCAGTTCCTCGACTCGCGTGACACCCATGCCGCCCGGGGAGCGCAACTTCCGATCCACCGGCCGGCGCGTCACAATCCGGCCGGAAACGAAAACGGGGTTGCGGAATCTGCAAGACTCCGCAACCCCGCTCATTGAACTTTCTGCACCACCGGCCCGCCAATCCGGCGGCCTGTGAAACCAGGCCGCCCTACGGCTCGCCGCAGCACTTCAAGCGCCCTTCACTCCGAGCACTTGATGCCCTTTACCCCCCAAACCCTCCGCCCCCTCGTCCGCCCCGTCCCGCGCCGGCGGCAGGGGCTGCGCGCTCGCGCATGGCGCGCGGGTCGAGGATGATGCCGATCTGATCGCGGGCGTCGGTCAGGTGCCGGCGGGTGACCTCGTCGGTGGCCGACGGCAGCGCACGTTCGAGCTGCGCGTCGAGCGCGCGGAGTTCGCCCTTCAGGAGCGAGCGCACTTCGTCGTTCGGTTCGGCGCCGCCGTTCAGGCGATTGTTGATGTTGTCGAGGTGCGACCGCTGCAGGTTCCGGCGATAGATGTCGATCGCGGAGCCCGGACGATCCAGCTCTGCCCAGACCCCGAGCCGCAGCTTGGTCAGGAACTCGATGGGCCGGTAGGCCTGCGCGCCGTCGAGCGCCGCGTGCTCGACGAGCCGCACGAGCCGCGCTTCCTGCAGCAGACTGCTCATGATGGCGTTCTGGGTCGTCCGGATCTGCTCGACGACGCCGCTGACCTGGATGCGGCGCAGGATCTCGGGACGAATCATGAAGAGCGGCGTCTGGAACGCGTTGTCGAGCAGGAACTGCACGGCCTCTTCCTGCTTGTCGCGCGCGACCGGCGTGAAGCGCACGCCCTCCTGGCCGATGTGCCGCTGCTGCGAGTCGAACCCGCCGACGAGCTGCGCGACGTGGTTCATCTCGTTGCGCCACTGGCCGATCATGCGGTTGTACACCTCGGCCAGTTCGGTCCAGGGATCGCCGGGCCGCGTGCTCGTGGCCGACAGCAGCATCTCGGACACGCGCGACAGGTTCTTGATGCCGAGACGCGTGGCTTCGACGGCATTGATGTCGCCGACGGCTTCGGTCAGCTCACCGGGATCGGCGCCACTGCTGCCCTGGGTCGAGAAGCGCAGGTACGGCTTCTCGTCCTGCTCGCGCGCCCACTTGTCGAGCGTCGGCTTCTCGTCGAACGGCGTCTTCGCGCCCGGAATCGGCTTGTAACCCCACATAGTGGCCCACTTGTCGTACGGGCCGATCTTCGGAATGAGATCCTGCGGGTCGATCTTGTCCTCGGGCTGCGCGACGTAGTTGAAGCGCGAGTAGTCCATGAGCGTGGGCGTGTGGCCCATCTCCTTGACCCACTTCGGATCGCGGATCTGCTCGATGGTGTACGCCGAGCTCGCCTTCATATTGTGTTGGAAGCCGAGCGTGTGCCCCACTTCGTGGGCCACCACATAGCGCATGAGTTCGCCCATGAGGTCGTCGGGCAGCGGCAGCTTCTGCGCGCGCGGGTCGAGCGGGCCGACCTGGACGAAGTACCAGTTCTTCGCGAGGTTCTGGACGTTGTGGAAGTAGTTGACGTCCGCTTCGAGGATCTCACCGGTCCGCGGATCGTGGATGTGCGGCCCCGACGCGTTCTCCGTCGTGGACGGCAGCCACATGATCGTCGAAAAGCGCGCGTCCTCCGCGCTCCAGGTCGTGTCGCCCGGCTCCACCTGCCTGGCGATGATCGCGTTGCTGAAGCCCGCCTCGAGGAATGCCGCCTGCCAGTCCTCGATGCCCTTGACCACGTACGGGACGTATTTCTTCGGCGTCGCCGGGTCCACCCAGTAGACGATCGGCTTCACCGGGTCGGACACGGCCGCGTTCGGGTCCTTCTTCTCGAGCCGATACCGCGCAATGTAGCGGACCTGCTGCGAGCGGTTCTCGTCGGAGCCGTAGTCGATGAGCGACTGCGTGAAGTAGCCCACGCGCTCGTCGAACAGGCGCGGCATCATCGGGTTCTCGGGCAGCTTCACCATGCTGTAGTGCGTGAGCACGGTCGCCGTCGGCCCGGACACGCCGCGGCCCCGGCCGCCGGCCCGCCCGCCGCCCGCGGCCGGCTCGGGCATGTTGAAGGTCTGGACGACCTCGACGTTGATGTTTTCCGGAAAGACGTTGATCCGCTCGAGGAACGTCCGGCTCTGGTCCATGCCGCGGCCGCCCACGCGGCCGCGCACGGAGAACTCCGGCACTTCCGACGTGAAGAGCGGCGTGACGTCAATCACCGGATCACCCGACGGCGCCCATGCCGCCACAGGCAGCGCCCGGATGATGGCCGGCATGTTCGCGTCGGCCACCGCATCGGCGATCGGCTGCGTGGGATCGGCGACGACCGTGTAATCGATGTTGTTGAGAATCACCCGCTCGCCCCGGAGTTCCCAGCGCACCACGCGGCTGCCGGCGGCCTGACCGCCCATGCCCGCGCCGTTGGCGTTGCGCTTGATCTGGTTGACCCAGAGAAAGTCCTTGCCGAGCTCCGACTTCGGGATCTCGTAGAAGACCGTTTCGCCGATCTGGTGCACCTTGAAGACGCCCTCGTTGGTCACGGCCTCCGAGGTGATGACCTGGTCGTACGGCCGGGGACGCTGATTCTCACCGGCGCCGCCGGCCCGGCCCTGACCGCCGCCGCGGCCCTGCTCGAACGCGGCGAGACCGGTCACGGCCGCCGCATCGGCATACCCTACCGGCCGGGCCGACGCGCCCAGCACGAGCGCCGCAACGCCCGCGCCGGACACCACCCACGAGACTATCGATCGATTGCGAATCATCTGGCTGATCCTCCGATGGCTCGACGAGACAAGAACAGGATGGCCAATTATAGCGACGGGGACACCCCGGTTGTTTCGTTTCCGGTCCCGATTTCTGGTCCAGTTTCATCAGCAGACCGCCGCCTTCGCTACAATCGGCGCCCGGATGCTGCTCGCCACGACCAATCCCGGCAAGATTCGCGAGATCCGCCTGCTCCTGGGGCCCTCGTCGACGAAGCTCGCGACGCTGGCCGACCTGCCGCCGGTGCCGGAACCCGAGGAAACGGGGCGCACGTTCAGCGAAAACGCGCGGCTCAAGGCGCGCTACTACGCCGAGCAGACCCGCATGCCGGCCATCGGCGAGGACTCCGGCCTCGAGATCGACGCGCTCGGAGGCCGGCCGGGCGTCGAGAGCGCCCGCTACCCGGGCGCGACCTACCCGGACAAGTTCCGCAACCTCTATCGGGAGCTGGCCACTCACCCCCGGCCGTGGACAGCCCGCTACATCTGTGCCGTCGCCATCGTCGATCCCGCGTCGGCAGCGGCCGGCGTCCTGTTCGAAACGACCGGCATCGTCGAGGGCGAGATCTGGCCGGAGCCGCGCGGATCTCACGGGTTCGGGTATGACCCGATCTTCTACTACCCGCCCTACGCGCGTACGTTCGGAGAAGTGGACGACGAGCAGAAGCTGGCCGTGGCGCACCGGGGCCGCGCGTTCCGGCTCGTGGCGGCCTGGCTGAACGGCCGGACGCGCCCCGTCAGCGGCTGAGCCGCTGCAGGCGGCCGGTCGAGATCTCGACCAGATAGACGGCCCGCTCTTCACGGGCCTCCGTGGTGCCGCCGCCCGGAGCCGGGGCCACGTGCACAAAGGCCACATGGCGTCCATCGGGCGACCATCGGGGCTCGACCGCGTCGCCGGCGGGCATCGTCACGAGCGGACGTTGATCGGTGCCATCGGCCTTCATCGTGAACACCTCGGCACGGCCGTTGCGGGAACTCACGAACGCGAGCTGCGCGCTGTCGGGCGACCAGGCCGGATGCGCGCCGGCTGACGGCTCGGAGGTCAGGCGGACAATCGCCTGCGATGTCAGGTCGAGCATGTGCACGTCGCCGGCCTTGACGAACGCCAGACGAGAGCCGTCGGGGGAAAACTGCGGCGCGCCATCGCGGCCGGCTTCGGTCAGGCGTGTGAGCCCCGTCCCATCTGCATTGATTCGAAAGAGGTCGAACCCGTCCCCGGCCCGGTTCGACACGAACGCCAGGCTCTCTCCGTCGGATGTCCAGGCGGGTGCGAGATCGTCGGCGTCATGCGTCGTCAGGCGCCGCAGGTCGGTGCCGTCGAAGCCGGCGACGTAGATCTCCGGATTGCCGTCGCGGCGACTGACAAACGCCAGGCGCGTGCCGTCGGGCGAGAACGCCGCCGACCGATCGGCGGTCGCGTCTACGAAGAGGCGGCGGATGCCGGTCCCATCGGTGCGGACGAGGTACAGCGCCGTGCCCCCCTGCTCCTCGCGATGAAAGACCACCTCGCGTCCACTCGGGGCCCAGTTCGGGGCGCCGTCACGGACGGGTGTCCCGCCGCGCGACCAGGAAAAGACCGCGAGCAAGGCCCCGGCGGCCACGGCCGCCCCGATGACGATGCGCCGGTTGAGCGCGGTGCGGTCGCGGATGGAGGCCTGGCGATCGGCGGCGCGACGATGGGGACGTGGGGCTCTGGGCACGAGGGATCTGGCGGTCAGGCCAGGCCCGCTCTGTCGGCCCGGCCCGGCTATCCCCGCATTATCGGCGTATCTGGCCTTCCGTTCCATTTCGAGACTCGCAGCAGGGCCGACTGGTCTCCCAGTCGGCCAGGTGCGGCGCCGTCAGATGAACTTGAAGAACCTGGCGCCCTCGACCACCCCCACCGCGAACGGCCCTTCGGCGCAGTACAGTCGCTCGGCGAGACCGGCCTCTCGGGCTGCCGCCGTGAGGTCGGCACGGAGCGCCTCGGGGGCGTTACCGACGAGCACCGCTGGGTGCCCACTGAGCAGCGCGTCACGATCGTTCCCCGAGTCGCCGGCGAAGAGCACGTCGCCTTGGCCGAGCGCGAGCGACCCGGTGAGCCAGTCGAGCGCCCGCCGCTTCCCGGAAGCGCGCGGCAGGATGTCGACCAGGCCCACGCCCGTGAGCGGATCGTGGCTTGACACCATCGTCACCTGCGCGGCCTCTGCGCCAAGGCACGTGCGAACCGACGCGACCACCGGTTCGAGCGGCCCGGCACGGACGACAAAGCTCAGCTTGAACTCGGCCTGGCGGTCATCGGCCTGCGGCTCGAGATCGGCAATCGACCGCAATCGCTCGCGCAGCTCGCCGGGCGCGGTCGCGCCGAACGCGTCGCGCATGGCCGCCCGAAACGCTTCGTCCTGCACGTACTCGTCGCCGACGCGATGATGGAGACTCGTGCCCACGTCGCAGAAGAGTCGCGCCGGGAGCGGCAGCCCGGCAGTGGTGATGCCCTCGAGCGCGAGCGACAGGTGCCGTCCCGTGATGTACGCCAGCTCGATGCGGCCGCGCGCGGCCGCGTCGGCCATCACGGCCAGCGCGTCGTCGTGCGCAGCGTGCGGGCCGGGCGGAATGAGCGTGCCGTCGAGGTCCGACGCAATCTGACGGGGTGTCATCGCGGGCCGAAACAGTCTACGATCGGAGGGAACCTAGTACCAGCACTCCCCGCGGTCTGGTCCGTTCGTGTTCCGCCATGGCACCTGACGCTCGCACGGCCCCATCCGGCACCGCCGGTCGTCCGCTCGTGTTCGGCGAGGTGCTCTTTGATCTGTTCCCCGACGGCACGCACGTCCTCGGCGGCGCGCCGTTCAACGTTGCGTGGCATCTCGAAGGCTTCGGGTTTGGTCCGCTCCTGATCTCGGCCGTCGGTGACGATGCCGAGGGCCGCGATGTGCTCGGGCAGATGGCCGCGTGGGGTCTCGATTCCTCGGGCGTGCAAGTGGTCGATCGCCGCCCGACCGGGCGCGTCGTGGTCCTGCCGGGCCCGGACGAGAACCGGTTCGAGATCACACCCGATCAGGCCTGGGATGCGATTGGCACCCGCGCGGCGTCCGCGGTGGTCACAAGCCGGCCCCCACTCGCCTTCCACGGCACGCTCGCGCTCCGGAGCGACGAGAGCTGGCGGACGCTGCGGCGACTGACCCGCGAGCCACTGCCGACCTTCGTCGACCTGAACCTACGCGATCCGTGGACAGCGGCCGACCGCGTCCGGTGGTGCCTGTCCACGGCCCGGTGGTTGAAGCTGAACGACCACGAGTTGGGACGCCTGACCGGTGCCGCCACGGCCACGGGCGACGACTGCGAAGCGGCCGCACGCCGGCTGGCCGAGACGCACGCGCTGCACCAGGTCATCGTGACGCGCGGCGCCGCCGGCGCGATCGGTGTCGCCGATGGTGACCCGGCTGTCCGCGTGGCCACACCGGTCGTCGCCGACATGGTCGACACGGTCGGCGCGGGCGACGCGTTCAGTGGCGTGGTCGTCGCCGGCCTGATTGGCGCCTGGCCGATGGACGTGACGCTTGCGCGGGCCGCGGCGTTTGCCGCCGACATCTGCCGCGTGCAGGGTGCGACGACGGCCGATGTCGATCTCTACGGCCGGCACCTGGAGGCGTGGGCCCGCGAGACGACCTCGCCCGCCGTCGGTCGTCGTGATGGGCTCTACGTGCTCTCGCTCAGTCTACACGGCCTCGTGCGGGGGTCGGCGATTGAGCTCGGGCGCGACGCCGACACGGGCGGCCAGGTCTCGTACGCGGTCGACCAGGCGCGCGCCCTCTCGGCGAGGCCAGACGTGGCGCGCGTCGACCTGGTCACACGGCTCGTCGAAGATCGGCGAGTCGACCCCTCGTACGCCCGGCCGTTTGAACCGCTCGGCCCGGGCGCCCAGATTGTCCGGCTGCCGTTCGGTCCGGCGCGGTATCTGAAGAAGGAGTCGCTCTGGCCGCATCTCGACGAACTGGTCGACCGGCTGACCCGGCACGTGCGCCGTGTCGGCCGCGTCCCGGATGTGGTCCACGGGCATTACGCCGATGCCGGGCTGGTCGGCGCCGAGCTGGCCAAGGTGCTCGGCGTGCCGTTCTTCTTCACCGGCCACTCGCTCGGCCGCGTCAAGCGGGCACGGCTGCTGGCCGCCGGCAAGGACGCCGCGTCGATCGATGACCGCTATCACATCCGCACACGCATCGAGGCCGAAGAGCGCGCCCTCGAAACGGCCAGCGTCGTCATCACGAGCACGCAACAGGAGATCGAAGAGCAGTACCAGGCGTACGACATGTACGAGCCCGAGCACATGCGGGTCATTCCGCCGGGTGTCGACCTCGGCCGGTTCTCGCCGCCCGATGCGGCGTGGCCCGAGCCGGCCCTCGCCGTGGATCTGGCCCGGTTCCTGGCCGACCCGGACAAGCCGATGATCCTCGCCATTGCACGCGCCGACGAGCGCAAGAACTTCGAGGGACTCGTCGAGGCGTACGCGCTGAGCGAGGGGCTGCGCGCCCGGGCGAACCTCGTCCTGGTCGTCGGCACGCGCGACGACATCGACCAGATGCCGAGCCAGGCGCGCACCGTGCTGACGCGCCTGTTGCTGCTCATCGACCGCCATGATCTCTACGGGTCGGTCGCCTACCCGAAGGCGCACGATCCCGAGGACGTGCCGGAGTTCTACCGCCTCGCGGCCCGGTCACGCGGCCTGTTCGTCAACCCGGCGCTCACCGAACCGTTCGGCCTCACGCTGCTCGAAGCGGCGGCGTCGGGCCTGCCGGTCGTGGCCACCAACGACGGCGGGCCGCGCGACATCCTGCGCGTGTGCCGCAATGGCCTGCTCGTCGACGCCACCGATCCGGTGGCCATCAGCCGCGGATTGGAAGAAGCGCTCGCCTCCGACGCCACCTGGCAGGCCTGGGCGGCCAGTGGCGTGGCCGGTGTCCACGAGCACTTCTCATGGTCGAGCCACGCCCGCCGGTACGTCAGCGAACTGCAGCGGGTGCTGGCCACCAGCCGCCCGGTCCATGCGCCGCGGGCGTCACGGCTGCCGGCGATCGATCGGCTGCTCGTCGTCGATCTCGATGACGTGCTGTCGGGCGATGATGACGCGAGGCGGGCGCTCGTCGCACGCCTCGCCGAGGCCGGCGATCGAGTTGGCCTGTGCGTCGCGACGGGACTCGGGTTCGACGAGACGGTGCGGCGTCTGGCCGTGCTGGACGTGCGGACGCCTGACGTGCTCATCACCAGCACGGGCACCGAACTGCACTACGGCCCGCAGCACGCGGCGGACCAGTCGTGGACGCGGCAGATTCGCGAGCGGTGGGACCGGGACGCCGTGGCCGCGTCGCTCGTCGGCCTGGCCGGGCTGACGCCCGGCGCGGCCGACGACGCGCGCCCGTTCCGCCTGCGCTACGAGCGCGACGGCGATTACCGACGGTACGCACGTCGACGTCATTCCGGTCCGCGCCTCCCCGGGTCTCGCGCTCCGCTACCTGTGCTTCAAGTGGGACCTGCCGCCCTCGCGGCTGCTCGTCGTCGGCGACTCCGGGCACGACATGGACATGCTCACGGGCGAGACCCTGGGCGTGGTGGCCGCCCATCACGGGCCCGCCCTCGAGGCCCTTCGCGGCCGGCGACGCGTGTTCTTCGCCTCGCGCCCGCATGCCTGGGCCGTGCTCGAGGGCCTCGATCACTACGATTTCCTGGGCGCCATCGCGCCCGATGCGGAGGTAGTCCGTGCTTGAGGAACTTCAGTCGCTGACCGAGACGCACCGGAGCGGCCTGTACGTCTTTTTTCAGCGCCTGCATGGACCCGATCAACCGTTTCTGACCGCCCCAGCCGTCGCCCACGAATACGCGCGGTTCCGCGACACGGAGGCCGGCGCGACGCTGGCCGGCACGGCGTTCGACACGATCATCGCGCACACGCAGGACGTCGTCCTGTTCGACCACTCGGTGTACCTGGCCGTCCGGATCAAGGTTGGTCAGTGGGAGTTCATCCAGGTGCATACCGAGGAGATGCAGGTGCGCGGCGTCGGTGTGGCCGACTACCTCGCCGTACGCGAACGGCTCACCGGCGGCGTGGCGGCCGACCCGGTGCTCGAGATCGACCTGGCGCCCTTCGAGCGCGGCTTTCCGCGGCTCGCCGAATCGCGGTCGATCGGCCGCGGCGTGGAGTTCCTGAACCGGTACCTGTCGGGACGTCTCTTCGCCCCGGGCGACGACGGCCCGACGCGGCTGCTCGAGTTCCTGCGCCTGCACCAGCTCCACGGCCAGCAGTTGATGCTGAGCGACGAGATCAAGACGCCCGACCAGCTCCGGCGCGCGGTCCGCCGGGCGCTCGACGTGCTGCAGCGCGCGCCGGACGCCTCGCCGTGGCTCACCGAATTGCGCCGGCTCGGGTTCGAAGCCGGCTGGGGCCGCACGCCGGCCCTGGCCGCCGAGATGATGCAGATGCTGCTCGACGTGCTCGAAGCGCCCGACCCGCAGCAGCTCGAGCGGTTCCTGGCGCGCATTCCGATGATCACGTCGATCGCGATCGTCTCGCCGCACGGCTACTTCGGCCAGGCGAACGTGCTGGGCAAGCCGGACACGGGCGGACAGGTGGTCTACATTCTCGACCAGGTCCGCGCGCTCGAACGCGCCATGCGCCAGTCGCTCGAGCGCCAGGGCCTGACGATCGAGCCGACGATCGTCGTCCTGACGCGCCTGATTCCCGAAGCGGCGGGGACGACGTGTGACGTCCGGCTCGAGCCCATCGTCGGCACCGAGCAGGCCCGCATCCTCCGCGTCCCGTTCCGGACCGCCCAGGGGGACGTCGTGCGCCCCTGGATCTCGCGATTCCAGATCTGGCCCTACCTCGAGCGCTTCGCTGACGATGCCGAACGGGAGCTCCTGGCCGAACTGGGCGGACGGCCCGATTTCATCCTGGGCAACTACTCCGACGGCAACCTCGTGGCCAGCCTGCTGGCGCGCCGGCTCGGCGTGACGCAGTGCAACATCGCGCACGCGCTCGAGAAGACGAAGTACCCGGCGGCCGACCTCAAGTGGCGGGAACTCGACGCCGAGTATCACTTCGCCTGCCAGTTCACGGCCGATCTCATCGCGATGAACACGGCCGACTTCATCATCGCGAGCACCTATCAGGAGATTGCCGGCACGACGAATGGGGTCGGCCAGTACGAGAGCTACCAGGCGTTCACGCTGCCGGGCCTGTACCGGGTGGTCTCCGGCATCGACTGCTTCGACCCGAAGTTCAACATCGTCTCGCCGGGCGCGAGTCCCGAGGTGTTCTTTCCGCACTGGGAGACCGAGCGGCGGATCGCCACGCTCGGCGCCGAGCTCGGGGCACTCATCGACGGCCCGCCTGACGCGCGGTCCCGGGGCCGGCTCGCCGAGCCCGAGCGGCCCCTCCTCTTCCTGATCTCGCGCCTGGACCAGGTGAAGAACGTCTGCGGCTTCGTCGAGACCTACGCCCGGAGCGAGCGGCTGCAGGCGCTCGCCAACCTGCTGATCGTCGGCGGCTGGATCGATCCCGACCGATCGAACGACGTCGACGAGCGACGGCAGGTCGTCCGGCTGCACGAGCTGTTCGACACCTACGGGCTCGACGGTCGGGTCCGCTGGCTCGAGTTGCACGCCGACAAGCACCGCATTGGCGAGCTGTACCGGCTGGTGGCCGATCGGCGCGGGGCGTTCGTGCAGCCGGCGCTGTACGAAGCGTTCGGCCTGACCGTCGTGGAGGCGATGAGCTCAGGCCTGCCGGCCTTTGTCACGTGCTTCGGCGGCCCATCCGAGATCGTCGTGCACGGCGTGAGCGGCTTCCACATCGATCCGACCGACGGGGATGCGGCGGCCGGGATCATCGCGGCGTTCCTCGAGCAGGCCGCCGGCGACCCGGCCATCTGGCGGGCCGTGGCCGATGCCGGCGTGAGCCGGGTCGACGCGCGGTACAACTGGACGCGCTACGCCAACCGGCTGCTCGAGTTGTCGCGGGTGTATGGCTTCTGGCGGTACATCACGTCTCTCGACCGCGCCGAGACGCGCCGGTATCTCGAGATGTTCCACGCGCTCATGTACCGTCCGCTCGCCTCGCGCGTGTTGCCGGACGGATAATGGCGGCCGGAGGCTCCGCCATGTGGTCGACTGTCCGCCCGTCCGCGAACGAACACCATGAGTACTACGCCACGTACATCGGCCAGGTCCCCGACGGCGACGTCCTCCAGACGATCCGCTCCGGCATCGACCTGACGGTTGCGCATCTGGCGAACCGGCCGGCATCGTTTGCCGACTACCGGTATGCGCCGGGCAAATGGACCATTCGGGAACTGCTGGCTCACATCGTCGACACGGAGCGGACGTTCGGCTTTCGCGCGTTCTGGTTCGCGCGCGCGGGCGCAGGCGAGCTGCCCTCGCTCGAGCAGGGCGACTTCGTAGCGCACTCAGGCGCCGCGGCCCGCCCGCTCGAAAGCCTGATTGCCGAGTGGCACGCCGTGCGTGCGGCCAATCTGGCGCTTTTCGAATCCATGAGTGACCAGGCCGCCGCACGGTCGGGCCTCGCGAGCGGCCGGCCGTTCACGGCCCGTGCCTGCGCCTGGATCATCGCCGGGCACGAAATCCATCATCGGAACAAGCACCTGAAGTGATCCGGCGTGCGGCAGGACGCGCTGGGGCCCGCGCGCCAGCCCTTGAAGCGCTTGACGTGAGTCTGTAACAGACATATCGTTTTCAGACATGTCTGTTACCGACGCGATCCGCTACCTCCCGCTGACACCCGCCGTCCTCCAGGTCCTCGTCGCGCTGGCCGACGAGGAGCGCCACGGCTACGCCCTGCTCAAGGCCGTCGAGGACCAGTCCGGCGGCGGCGTCCGCCTCAGCACGGGCACGCTCTACGGCATCATCCGGCGGCTCCTCGACGACGGGTTGATCAGCGAGCGGACCACGCGCGACGGGCGTCGTCTCTACAAGCTGGCCGCCTTCGGCCGCCAGGTCGCCCGGGCCGAAGCCGACCGGCTCGAGGCGCTTCTCGGCACGGCGCGGGCCACGCGCGCCCTCCGGCGCCCCGCCACGAGCTAGACGGACCCTCATGGCCCGGCCAGACGACCCGCCCGGCGCCCGGTGGTACAGGCGCCTTCTGCGTCTGTTCCCGTTCGACTTTCAACACGAATTCGGCTCCGAGATGACCGACGTGTTCGAGGCCCAGCGCCGGCAGGCCGCCGAACGAGGAAGGATGGCCATGCTGCGACTCTGGCTCGACACGATCCTCGGCTTCTTTCGCACGGCGCCAGGCGAGCATCTGGCCGGCGTCCGGCAGGACCTGGTCTACGTCCTGCGGTCGCTCCGCCGGGCGCCCGCCTTCACGGCCACGGCCATTGCCGCACTCGCCATCGGCATCGGCGGCAACATGGCGGTCTTCAGCCTCGTCGAAGCCGTGCTTCTCAATCCCCTGCCGGTCCGCGAGCCGTCGCGCCTCGGCTCGATTCACGTCGTTGACCACCAGACGCCGGGATACACGCCGATCTCGGTCGATAACTTCCGCGACATCGAGGTGCAGCAGACGGTGTTCGAGTCGGTGGCCGCCATCGCGTTCACCGGCGTGCGGCTCACCGCCGAGGGCACCGACCCGCAGGAGTTGTTCGCCGCGACCGTCACGGGCCGCTACTTCGAAGTGCTCGGCGTTCACGCGGCGCACGGGCGGACGCTGGGCCTGACCGACGACGACGGCCCGGCCGCGGGCCCCGTCGCGGTGCTGGGCCACAGCCTGTGGGTGCGCGCCTTTGGCGCCGACCCGGCTGTGATCGGCCGGACCATCGGCCTCAACGGTCACCCGTTCACCGTGGTGGGCGTCATGCCC
Source organism: Vicinamibacterales bacterium (assembly GCA_035512795.1). Taxonomy (GTDB): domain Bacteria; phylum Acidobacteriota; class Vicinamibacteria; order Vicinamibacterales; family SCN-69-37; genus DATKDF01. Next base: position 775 of record DATKDF010000027.1, on the reverse strand, counting down.
GCGTCGTTTCGTGGCACCCAGGTGACGTTCGAGACGGACCTGTACCTGCCGCTGCCGATGTACGACGTCGTGTCGCCCGGCACGCCATGGTTCACGGGGCGCCGCTGGCGGTGGTTGAATGTCATCGGCCGGCTCGAACCGGGCGTCTCGATCGAGCAGGCGCACACGGCCATCGCGCACCTCGGCGACCGGCTGGCCGACGCGTATCCCGACGTCAATGCCGGGCGCACGCTGGCCGTGCGGCCGCTGCTCCAGACGGCGGTCGACCCGAATCAGTACGGGACGGTGGCCACGGCCGGCGTCATGCTGCTTGCCGTGGCGGGCGTCGTCCTGCTCATCGCGTGCGTGAACCTGGCGAACCTGCTGCTGGCGCGGGCGGCGGGCCGCGCGCGCGAGGTGGCCCGGCGCGCGGCGCTCGGCGCGAGTCGCGCGCGGATCGTGCGCGCGCTCCTGACCGAGAGCGTGGTGCTTGGGCTGGCCGGTGGCACCGTCGGCCTCGCCGTCGCCTGGGGCCTGCAGCGCTGGCTGTGGTCGGCACGGCCGAACAACTTCGCGCAACCGGCGATCGAGCTGTCCATCGGAGGTGAGGTACTCGTGTTCGGTCTGGTGACAGCGGTGGTCGCGGGCGTCATCTTCGGCCTCGTTCCCGCGCTGCAGGTCTCGCGTACCGACGTCATCGGCACGCTCCAGCAGGCCGGGCGGCAGACATCGGCCACCGGATCCGCCCGTCTGCGCGGCGCGCTCGTCGTCGGCGAAGTGGCGCTCTCGGTGGTGG
>DATKDF010000026.1:0-8011 GCA_035512795.1 Vicinamibacterales bacterium | reverse complement strand
TCGAGTCGTTCCTCGGCCGCCGCGTCCCCGGCGGCGTCGACACGCTCGCGATCGACACCACGGTGCTGTGGCTCACGGCGGCGACGGCGCTGGTGATCGTCCTGGTGTTCACGGTGCTGCCGCTCGCGTTGCTTAAACTCTCGCGGCCCGGCCTGACGCTCGGCCACGATCGGTCGGGCGGCGAGTCGCGCGGGTCGCGACGGGCGCGGTCGTTTCTCATCGGCGTCGAGGTGGCCGCGTCGCTTACCCTGCTGTCAGGCGCGGCGCTGATGGTCCGCAGCGCAATCGGCATGCTCGACGTCGACTTCGGCTTCGAGGCCGACCGGGTGGCGACGGCGAGCCTGGCCACGCGGCAGCGGTCGTATCCCGACGCGGCCAGCCAGGCCGCCTTCGTCGAACGCGTGTCGGCGGCGATCGCCGGCATCGGCGGCAGCACGGCCACCGGCATCGGGAACTGGTGGCCGCTCCAACCGGCACCGCGGGTGCCGGTACGCGCGATGGCCGGGGCCGCGGATCCCGAGCCGGTGGGCGTGCAGGCGGTCACGGGCGGATACTTCGGCGCGCTCGGCATCCGCACGTGGGATGGACGTCTGTTCGACGCGCGCGACACCGCCGCCGGCGAGCCCGTGGTCGTCGTCAGCGAGTCGCTCGCCGGACGGATGTGGGCCGGCGCACCCGCCGTCGGGCAATCACTGGTGTTCCACAACAGCGAAGGCCGGCCGACGGCCACGCGGCGTGTGATCGGCGTCGTCAATGACGTGCGCCAGACGCACACCGACGAGGACCGGCTCGACGCCTACGTCCCCTTCCCGCAGCAGCCGGGCCACTTCGCGTACATCTACGTGCGCAATCCGCAGGCGTCGGGGTGGGACACCGACCTGCGCGAGGCCGTCGGCGCGGTCGACATCGAGGCGGCGACGGGGACGCCGCGGTGGCTCGGCGTGATGCTCGAAGGGGAACGCGCGGCGCCTCGCTTTCTCGCGCGCCTGCTCGGGGTGTTCGCCGTGGTGGCGTCGCTCCTCGCGCTGGTCGGCCTGCACGGCGTCATTGCGTACGCCACCGAGCAGCGGCGGCACGAGATCGCGATCCGGGTGGCCGTCGGCGCATCGCCGCGGGACGTGTCGCGCCTCTTCGTCCGGCAAGGCGCGCTGGTCCTGGCCGGCGGCGTGCTGGCCGGCGTCTGGGGCGCCACTGCGCTCGGCCGCCTCCTGGAGAGCTACCTGCACGACGTGGCGCCGGCCGATCCGGCGGCGCTCGCCAGCGCCGCAGCCCTCTTCACCGCGTGCGGCCTCGCCGCCATCTGGTGGCCGGCCCGACGCGCGGCGGCGCGGGAACCGCACGGAATACTCGGCGGGAACTGACCTGAGTGGTTCAGATGGCCTCCGCGGTCCGCAGTGTGAGCGCGACGAACGTGAGCGTGCTGTTCGTGCAGCCGCCGGTCGGGAGCGTTGGGCCGCCGACGACGAAGAGGTTGTCGTGATCGTGTGTGCGGCCGACGCTGTCGGTCACGCTCGTGGCCGGGTCGGTGCCCATGCGGCAGCCGCCGGCGGGGTGGTCCTGGTAGCTCAGGCCGCCGACGCGGCCCATGCGGCCGTCGTGTGTCGCCGCCAGTTTGGCGAACAGCCCTTCGAGATGCGCACGGGTCGCCGCTTCGCGCGCGCGTGTCCCGGCATCCGCGGCGTGCCGGATGGCCGGCAGCGGGTCGCCCCACCGGTTCTTCGACGCCGCGTCGAGCGTGAGCCGGCTGTCGCGGTCGGGATGCGTGTCGAAGTACCCGCGCACGCGCGCCGTTCCGCGTGTCGTGCGTGCACGCCAGCGCTCGACGAGCGCGTCACCGAGCAGCACCATCCCGGCCTCGTCACGCAGTTCCGGTCCGCGTCCACCCGCGTTCTCCCAGATGCGCAGATCGTGCCGCACGAACGGCTGGTCCGGCCGGCAGCGGAAGAACTGCCGGCTGATCAGGCTGTGCTGATCGTTCATGCCCGGGTAGATCTCGAGGTCCAGATCGATCGTCGTCTGATAGGCGAGGTGCCCGGTCATGTATCGTCCGACGTGATCGGACGAGTTGGCGAGACCGTTCGGAAACCGTGAGGTCGCCGAGAGCAGCAGCAGGTGCGCGCTCCAGCAGTAGCCGGCCGCGAGCACGAACCGCGGTGCGCGGTACTCGATCTCGCGGCCCGACCCGTCCTGCCGAACCGCGCGCGCGGCCGCAATTCGAGTCGTCCGCTCGTCGAGCACGAGCCGGCGCACGAGCGTCTGGTCGTGGAGCGCGAATGTCGGCCGCGCGAGCAGCTGCTTGAACGTGTAATCAGGTGAGTAGCGTGCGCCGGTCGGACAGATCTCGCACGTGTTGCACCGGCGGCAGATGCTGCGGCCGCCGTATCCCTCCACGGTGTTCTTGGCCTGCGGCGTCGTCCAGAACGGAATGCCCGTGCGTTCGGCCCACGCCTGGAGCTGAATGAGGTTGTGCGTCATCGGCATCGGCGGCATCGGGTACGGCTCCGACCGCCGATCCTCGGGCAGTGGGCCCGGCTCGCCTGACACGCCCAGCCGCCGCTCGGCCTCGCAGTAGTACCGCTCGAGTTCGGTCCACTCGAGTGGCCAGTCCACGGCCAGGCCGTAGAGCGACTGGAGCCGCAGATCCTCTTCGGAGAATCGATTGCAGACGCCGCCCCAGTGGAGCGCCGACCCGCCGACGGCCATCGTGCGCGACACGATGCCTGTGCCGCCCTGGTCGTCGATGTAGTCGCCGGGCCAGACGTTCTCGCCGTAGTCGAGCGCGCGCCGCCGGTACTCGAACCGGTTCTCGTCGTCGAACAGCCGATTGCCCGCCTCGATGACGACGACCGACCAGTCCGGATGCAGCTCGCCGAGTTTCTCGGCGACCATCGCCGCCGTGATGCCGCCGCCGATGATGACGACGTCGGACTCGTGGACTTGTCTCATGCGGCGTCCAGGGGGTCGGAGGTCAACCGACCCCTTCCGTCCGCGGCGGTCGCTCCCCCGATCCCTCGAGCGAGCGGCACCGGTCGCGACCGATGCGGCGTTGGTAGGCGAGGTCCCACGCTTCGGGACTCGCGTAGTACAGCCCCATGAAGTCGGCGACGAGGTTGGCGCCCGTCGGCTGCCCCGGCAGCCGCGCCACGCGCGGCTCATTGAGCACCTGCTCGATGATCCGCCGGCGGGCGTCCATCGGCAGGGCGGCGAAGCGTGGCGCGCCGCCGGCGCGCGCCGCCGCGTCGAGTGCCGCCAACTGCGCGGGGTACCGCGCCGCCGGCGACGGTCCCGACGGCCGCCGCAGCGTGGATGCGCCGTAGCCGTGTCCCATGTCGGCGCCTTCGCGGTAGGCGCGCACCCAGCCGGCAAACTGCTGGACCGCCAGATCGCGCCCGTCGACGCCGAGCGCACTTGGCAGGACGACCTCCGCAATCGCGGTGAGGGTCGCAAGATCGGCGGCCGACAGCTCAACGCGCGCCCCTTGTGACGACCGACGCAGGCCGGTCAGCGGCCGGGCGAAGACCGGCAGCGCCAGCGACTTCAGAACCGTGCGGCGAGGCAGCATCGGGACCCCCGGCGGAATTGTGCCACATCGGCGAGTCCGGCCGACTGGGAGACCAGTCGGCTCTGCCCTGTCTAGTGTCCTGGAACCGTGGTTCATCGCATGAGTTTCGGGCGGGGCATCCCGGCCGGCTGCGTTTCTCCTCTTCAAATACGGCCAGTAGTCTCGGTCGTCGCGCCTTGCCGGCCGGGCGCCGCGCTCCGAAACTCATTGCGCGAACCACGGTTCCAGGACACTAGATCCACTCACTCCCCAAAAGCCCAATCACGAACGCCGCCGCCTGCGTCTGGCTGTTGACGACGGTGGGCATGACCGACGCGTCGGCCACCCAGAGGCGGTCGGTGCCGTTCACGCACAGGCGGGAATCGACGACCGCGTCGGCGTCACGGCCCATCCGGCACGTGCCCACGGGATGGAACATCGTCGCTGACGTGGCGCGTGCGAACGCGGCGAGATCCGCGCGGCTCGGCGACGCCACGGCCGGTGCAAGCGGATCGCCGCGTAACGCGTCGTAGGCGCGCGACATCGCCAGCTCGCGCGCCAGTTCGAGGCCGTCGACGTGTGCCTCGAGATCGACGGGATCGGCGTAGTAGTTCGGCTGGATGGCGGGCGGATCGACGGGATCGGCCGAGCGGAGCGTCACCGAGCCGCGGCTCCGTACACGGCTGAGCGCCACGGTGAGCGTGATCGCGTCATCGGGCGAGTCGATGCCCCGGCCGACGTAGAACTGGATGTCGGGAATCACCCGATCCGGCGGGCGCGCCGAGAACGTCAGCAGGCCGGCCGACACGCTCGACGGCGGCAACACCCGGCGCCCCGTCCAGCGGATCGACACGCGCGGATGATCGTGCAGGTTCTCACCCACCGCCGGGCGATCGGCGACGACGGCAATGCCCAGCCGCCGCAGCGCATCGGCAGGCCCGACACCCGACAGCATCAGCAGCTTCGGCGTCTCGATCGACCCGGCGGCGAGAATGACGCCGCGCGTGGCCCGGACCGTCACCACCTCGTTGCCGCGTGCGCATTCGATGCCCGTCGCGCGCGCACCCTGAAACGTGACGCGCCGCACGAGCGTGTCCGGCCAGGCCGTGAGCGACGCGCGATCCAGCGCCGGCCGCAGGTACGCGTCGGCCGCCGAATGCCGGCGCCCATCGCGGATGTTCTTCTGATAGAACCCCGCGCCGTTTTCCTGCGTGGCGCCGTTGAAGTCGAACGTCGGGCTCGCGGCGAAGCCGCGCTGCCGCGCCGCCTCGAGAAATGCGAGATGGCCGTCGTGCGGATCGGTCGTATCGGCTACCGCCAGCGGACCGCCCGCGCCCAGGTAGTCGGACGCTCCGCGCGAGTTGTCCTCGATCCGCCTGAAGTACGGCAGGAGCGCATCGAACCGCCACGCGGCATCGGCGCCGGCCGCCCAGCCGTCGAAGCATGCCCGGTGGCCGCGCACCCACGCCATCGCGTGAATCGCCGTCGATCCGCCGTACGCGCGGCCACGCGGCCAGTCCACGCGCCGCTCGTCGACGGCCGGCCCCGGCTCGGTGACGTACTGCCAGTCGAGATCGGTGCCGAGAAGCGACGTCCATCTGCCGGGCACGCGGACGAGCGGGTTCGTATCCGGTCCACCCGCCTCGACGATGAGCACGCGCGTGCCGGCGCGGGCGCTCAGTCGATCCGCCAGCACACACCCCGACGGGCTCGTGCCGACGATGACGTAGTCGAACTCGGACGGGTTCTGTCCAGCCGCCACCGCGCGATCGACAAACGGCGCAGCGGCGACGAGGACGGCGGATTCCTTCAGGAAGCGACGACGGGTACGCACGAGGCCTATAAGGTTATCGGACCGCGAACACGACCTCAAAACCGCCCGACGCCGGACGCTGCAGGTCGAGCTGCAGCCCGAACCGATCGGCCACTTCCCGCGCGACGGCCAGACCCAGTCCGCGCCCGCCCCGTCCCGACCGCCCTTCGTCACCGCGGAACCGCCGATTGGCCCGGAGCGCCTCAAACGCCTGGTCGGTGACGCCCGGCCCATCGTCCTGCACCCGCAGCGCGAAACCAGCGCCGGTGGCGTCAGGCTGGAGACGAAGCCACACGCGACCCCCCGGCCGGTTGTGCACGATGGCGTTGTCGACGACGTTGGCCACGGCCTGCGCGAGCAAATCGCGGTCGGCGTCCCAGATGACCGGCGTGTCGGGCAACGCCGCCTCGACATCGACACCAGCCGCCCGGGCGAGCGGCACACGGCTCGCGACGACCGATTCGACGAGCGTGGCCAGATCGACCGGCTCGCGCACGAGCCGATCGACGGCCGTGCGCAGACGGGCGACGGCCGAGAGGTTGCTCATGCGAGCCGTGATGGCGTGCGCGTCGAGCAGCAACTGGCGGAGGTCGCCTCGTCGGGTCTCGTCCAGGCGCGGGTCGGCGGCAAGCGCCGCCAGCCGTTCCTCGATGCCGTGGAGCGGTCCCGTCACCTCGTCGGCCGTCTGCTGCACGTGGCGCTGCAAGGCGTCTTCGCGCTCGCGTGCGTCGACGGCGCGGCGTTTGATGTCGCTCGAGGCCTCGTTGAACGCCGCACCGAGGGCGCCGATCTCATCCCGGCCGGCCACCGGCACCATCTCGGCGTACTCCTGGCGGGCCGAAGCCAGCGCGGCCGTGGCCAGGGCACGCACGCGCGCTTCGATGCGCGCCGGCGTGGCGGCGGCCACGAGCAGACCCAGGACCAGCAGGGCGGCGAAGACACCGACCGCCAGCGTGCGATCGGACGGCTCGGGCCGGAGGCGCACGAGCACGACGGCGCACGGACCGGGCGACCAGCCCGTCAACTGGCCGACGGCGATGCCGGCGCCCCACTCACTGGCCCAGGTGTCAGCAGCCGAACCGATGTCGCGGCCGCGCAACGCGCGGCGGATCGACTCGGGAAACCGCGGCGCCGCGGAACTGGACGGCTGGAACCCCTGGTCGTAGGCGAAGAACTCGAACGGCAACTCGGCGCTCGACGGGCGTGGCAGGTAGACCTCGGCGTCGGGCATCCGGCGCTCGGCCGCGGAGGGCCGTCCGGTGCGCGGGCCGGCCAGAAACCACACGGGATCGGCCTCGCAGGCATCGCGCACCGTGTCGGTGAGCAGCGCCTCGGACACGCGAGTCAGCGCCGCGCGCCGATCGCGATCGCGGAGCCAGTCGACTCCGAGCCAGGTCACGATCGCGGCTGGCAGCGCCACGGCCAGACTGGTGATCGCGATCTGCCGGCGCAGGGTCATCGTTGCTCAATACGTCCAGGTTGACCGCGCCGTTGCCGGTGCGGCGGGAACTGGCGCTATAATCCGCGCGCCCTGATCGTTCTAAATCGATGCTGGAGACCCCGCCATGACCAAGATTCGGATTTCGCTCGCGATGACCTGGGTCGTCGCCATTGTCGCCTGTTCGACACCACCACCGGCCGCGCCGCCGACGCCCACACCTGCCGAAATGGTCGCGCGTGGCGAATACCTCGTGAACACGAGCGGCTGCCACGACTGCCACACGCCCTTCAAGATGGGCCCGAATGGTCCCGAGCCCGACATGACGCGCGCGCTGTCAGGGCATCCGGCCGACATGCCGCTCAGCAAGCCGCCCGCGCTGCCCGAACCGTGGGTGTTCATGGGCGCTGGCACGAACACCGCCTGGGCCGGCCCGTGGGGCATCTCGTTCACGGCCAACCTGACGTCGGATCAGAACTCAGGCCTGGGGGTCTGGACTGAAGACCTGTTCCTGCGCGCGATCCGCGAGGGCAAGCACATGGGCACATCGCGGCCGATCCTGCCGCCCATGCCGTGGCCGATGTACCGCAACATGACGGATGATGACCTGAAGTCGATCTTCGCCTACCTGAAGACGGTGCCGCCGATCGCCAACAACGTGCCGGAACCGCTCACGCCGGAAGATGTGGCAAGAATGAAATAGAGACCCCCGGCGTGTCACTCGTGAATCCGCCACAAGTACCAGGCCGCCACCGATCGATACGGCCGCCAGGGTTCCGCCACCCGTTCCATGGTGCGGAGCGCTGGCGGCTTCTTCATCCCCAGCAGTTTCTGCACGCCTTTGACGATGCCGAGGTCGCCGACGGGCCAGACGTCGGGCCGCTGCAGGTTGAACAGCAGGTACATGTCGGCCGACCATCGGCCAAGGCCCTTGACCGACGTGATCGCCGCGATCACGTCGTCGTCGGGCAGGTCCTGGAGCGCGTGGAGATCGAGCCGGCCGTCGAGGGCGCGGGCGGCCAGATCGTGGAGGTAGGTGATCTTCGGCCGGCTCAACCCGGCGGCGCGGAGCGCCACCGGGTCGAGCCCGGCAACCCGTGTCGGTGTCAGACCGTCCGGCCCGCCGACGAGCACGGCCACACGACCGAAGATCGTGTTGGCCGCTCTCGTCGATAGTTGCTGGGCCGTGATGACACCGACAAGCGCGGCAAACGGGTCT
>DATKDF010000025.1:0-9900 GCA_035512795.1 Vicinamibacterales bacterium | reverse complement strand
CCCGCGGCGGGGGCACGACGTCGTACTGACCGCCTTCGGACAAAGACCCCCGGCGTCTTTTTGATTCATCAAACAGACGCCGGGGGTCTTTTACACTGCTGGCGTGCGCCGAGCCCTCTTCCCCGTCGCCGCCCTGCTGGCCGCCGCCGGAATTGCCTTCACGCTGATGCGTCGCGAGCCCCCGCCCCCCGATGCCGGCGTCCCGCTCGGCCTGGCCGACGAGCGGGCCGGCCGCCTGTCCGACGTTCGCTACGACGTCAGCTTCCGCATCCCGGCCGAGCGGACGGCGCCGATCGAAGGCCACGTCACCGTTACGTTCACGCTCGCCGACCGGTCCGGCCCGGTGGCCCTCGACTTCACGCAACCGGCCGACCGGGTCAGCTCGGTTGGTGTCAACAGCGAGCCGGTCGACGCGCTGGTCGCCAACGGACACATCGTCATTCCGCGGCGGGCGCTCGTGGCGGGCACCAACGCTGTCGAGATCGCGTTCACCGCTGGCGACGAGGCCCTCAACCGGCACGACGACTTCCTGTACACGCTCTTCGTGCCGGCCCGAGCCTCACTCGCGATGCCGGTGTTCGACCAGCCCGACATCAAGGCCCGCTGGCGGCTCACCCTCACGCTGCCACCGGGCTGGACGGCTGTCGCCAACGGCCGCGAATCGGGCCGGATGACGGCCGCCGACCGCGTCAGCGTCATCTTCGACGAGACCGAAAAGATTCCGACCTATCTGGCCGCCTTCGCGGCCGGCCGCTTCACCGTCGAAGCGGCCGAGCGCGACGGGCGCCTGCTCCGGATGTTCCATCGGGAGACCGACGCCGATAAGGTCGCGCAAAACCGCGACGCCATCTTCGATCTGCACGCCCGTGCGCTCGCGTGGCTCGAGGACTACACCGGCATTCCCTATCCGTTCGGCAAGTTCGAGTTCGTCCTCATCCCGTCGTTCCAGTTCGGGGGCATGGAGCACCCGGGCGCCATCTTCTACAACGCAACCAGTCTGCTGCTCGACGAGACGGCCACGCAGAGCCAGATGCTCGGCCGCGCCAGCCTCATCGCGCATGAGACCGCGCACATGTGGTTCGGCGATCTCGTGACGATGCGGTGGTTCAACGACGTGTGGATGAAGGAGGTCTTCGCCAACTTCATGGCGGCGAAGATCGTGAACCCGTCGTTCCCGGCCGTGAATCACGACCTGCGCTTCCTGCTGCAGCACTACCCGGCCGCCTACGAGGTGGACCGCACCGAGGGCGCCAATCCCATCCGGCAGGATCTCGCCAATCTCAACGAGGCCGGCTCTCTCTACGGCGCCATCATCTACCAGAAGGCGCCCATCGTCATGCGGCAGCTCGAGTTGCTCATCGGCGAGGGGGCGTTTCGCGATGGTCTGCGCGAGTACCTGAACGCGCACCGGTTCGGCAACGCCACGTGGCCGGATCTGATTGCCGTGCTCGACGCGCGCACGCCGGAGGACCTGTCGGCCTGGAGCCACGCCTGGGTGGAATCGCGCGGCCGGCCGGCGGTCGACACCGTGCTCGAAACGGACCGAGGCCGGATCCGGCGTCTGGCGTTGCGACAGGTCGACCCATTGGGCCGAGGCCTGACGTGGCCCCAGCGCCTGCTGGTAATCCTGGGATCGCGTGCCGGTGTTCGTGAGTTTGCCGTCACACTCGCGCAGGCCGAAGCGGAGGTCGCCGAGGCCGTGGGCCTGCCGGTCCCCGATTGGGTGCTGCCGGTCGGCGGTGGCCTGGGCTACGGGGATTTCGTGCTCGATGACCAGACGCTGTCGTCGCTACCGGCTGCCACGGCGGCCATCCGGGATCCCGTGACCCGCGGGGCGGCCTGGGTCGCGCTCTGGGAGACGATGCTCGAAGGCCGCGTCGCGCCGGACCGGCTGCTGGCGTCACTCATGACTGCGCTGCCGCGCGAGACAGACGAGCTCCTGGTCGACCGCCTGCTCGGCTACACCCGGACCGCGTTCTGGCGGTTCACCGAACCGGATGAGCGCGCGCGCCTCGCGCCTCGACTCGAATCGACGCTGCGCTCCGGATTGAGCCGCGCCGGGTCGACCAGCGCGCGCGCAGCCTGGTTCAACACGCTCCGCAGCGTGGCGACGACCGGCACCACGCTGTTCTGGCTCGAGCGCGTGTGGCGCGGCGACGAGCGGATTGGCGGACTGCCCCTCTCGGAAAACGATTTGTCGGAGCTCGCGCTGGATCTGGCCGTGCGCGACATCGAGGGTGCGGCTGCGATTCTCGAGACCCAACTCGACCGCATCACCAATCCGGACCGACGGCAGCGATTCGCCTTCGTGATGCCGGCCGCGTCATCCGATCCGGCGGTGCGCCGCACCTTCTTCGACAGTCTCGCCGACGTCACTAACCGGCGTCGCGAGGCGTGGGTCCTGGACGCGACGCGGCTCCTGCATCATCCGCTGCGCGCGTCGGCGTCACGCCCGCTCGTCGTGCCGGCGCTGCAACTGGTCCGCGAGATTCAGCAGACCGGCGACATCTTCTTCCCGAAGCGCTGGGCGGACGCGACGCTCGGCGGCTACCAGTCAGTCCAGACCGCCGCCGAGGTCCGCGCGTTCATCGACGCCCTGCCACCCGACTACCCCGAGCGGCTTCGCTGGGTGCTACTGTCGTCAGCCGACCCGCTGTTTCGTGCGGCACGCCTGCTGAACTGACGCCTCGGCTAGCGATCCATCCCCAACTGCCACATGAGGAACGCGCGCTGATCGACGGCGTCGCGCAGGCGCAGGTTGAGCGGTTTGCCCTGTCCGTGGCCGGCGTCCCGGTCGACCCAGAGCAGTACGGGCTGCTCGGCCGGGTCGGACGTCGTCGCGGCCTGGAGGAGGGCCGTCATCTTGCGCGCGTGCATCGCGTGCACGCGCGTGTCGTTCTCGCCGGCCGTCAGGAACACGGCCGGGTACGCTGTCCCGCTCCGCACCTGGTGGTACGGCGAATACTCGCGCAGGAACGGGAAGTGCTCAGAGTTTTCGGCGGTGCCGTACTCGGGGACCCAGTAGCGCGCCATCAGGAAGTCCTGGTAGCGCAGCATGTCGAGGAGCGGCACCGCGACGATGGCGGCGCGGAAGAGGTCGGGCCGTTGCGTAAGGGCGGCACCGGTGAGCAGGCCGCCGTTCGAGCCACCGGCGATCGCCAGTCGTGACGGATTGGTGTACCCGTTCGCGACAAGCCACTCGGCTGCTGCGATGAAGTCATCGAAGACGTTCTGCTTGCGGTCGAGCATGCCGGCCTGGTGCCACTCGTCGCCGTATTCGCCACCGCCGCGCAGGTTCGGCACCGCGTACACGCCGCCGGCCTCGAACCACTGAAACCAGGTCGGTGAAAACGCCGGCGTCATGCTGACGTTGAACCCGCCGTAACCGGTCACGAGCGTCGGCAGGGCCCCGTTCTTCTCGAGGCCCTTCCGGTGCACGACGAACATGCTGATCCGCGTGCCGTCCTTCGACGGATACCAGACCTGCTCCACCGCCACCGTCGACGGATCGACCGGCACGTCCGGCTTCGCCCAGAGCGCGGGCTCGGCGCCGGGTTCGGCCAGATCGACGCGGAAGATCGTCGTCGGGTGGTTGAAGCTCGTGAACGTGAGAAACGCTTCCGTCCGGTCCTCTTCAGTCGACAGGCTCGTCGATCCGATGCCGGGCTGGCGCAGCCGGCCACGCGACGCACCCGAGAGGTCGAACAGCTCGGTCTCGTTCGACGCATCCTTCAGGTAGGTCACCGCGATCCGTCCCGCGGCGAACGACACGCTTTCGATGACCGCGTCGTCGCGCTCGGCGACGAGGTCGCGCCAGTGCGACTGGCGGGGATTGGCCGTGTCGACGGCGACCACACGACCCTTCGGTGCGCCCTTGGTCGTGTGCAGGTACAACGTCCCGTCGACGACCGTGCCAGAGGCAAGACCCGGCACGCCGGTCGTGACGTCGCGCCGGACCACGCGGCCGGTGCGCCGGACGGCCTCGAAGTCCACGAGCCACAGGTCATTGGAAGCCGTGTCGACCCAGTAGCCCAGGAGGAGCCAGCGACCGTCATGCGACAGGCTGCCAAACGGTCCCCACGTCGTGGCCAGCGCCTCGTTCTCGGCCCGGGTGAACTGGCGCACGATCTCGAGGTCGTCGGCCGGATCGGTTCCTAGTCGATGGAACTTCACGCGTCCGGAATACGGGTCCTTGGGATCCCTCAGGTTCTGGTAGAGGAAGCCGAAGCTGTCGGGCAACCACTGCGCCGGCTGGGTCCTGTTCGGAATTTCCAGCAGCCGCACGGCGCCTGTGTCGACATCCAGGAGCCGCAGCGCGGTGTTCTCGTCGCCGGCGCGGTAAGTCCCATAAGCCAGCAGGCGCCCGTCCGGCGACGGTGACACCCACTCGACCGTCGTCAGGCCTGACGCATCGATCGTGGCCGGGTCGATGAGCAGCCGATCCTCGCCGGCGTGTCCCTCGCGCCAGAAGATGCGGGGCTGATTCTCTGCCCCTTCGCGGCGCGAATAGAAGTAGCGCGACGCACGCATCGAGGGCGCGGTGACGGCCCCCACCTCCATGAGCGGCCGCATGGCGGCCTCGAGAGCGGATCGGCCCGGCCACTGGTCGAGAATGCCCCGCGTGTAGTCGTTCTGGGCGTCGGTCCAGGCGGCGACGTCGGGCGTGACGCGTCCCATCCGGACCGGATCGGTGTTGTCGCCCTCGAGCCACCGGTAGGGATCGACGACCTCGCGCCCATGGAGGGCGTCGGCAACCGGTGTGGATCGGGTCTCGGGAGGCGTGGCCCCCGCGCGATAGGATCCACGTGCGCAGGCGACGGCAAATACGATCAGGGACAGCGTCAGCAGCAGTTTCATGGCGGTCATCAAGACGATACCAGACGGGCCCGACCGGCCGCCCTGTTATGATGCCGCCATGAAGCCGACTGACGGCATCCTCTTCAGCGGTGGCGCGCCGGGCGCCGAGGCCGAGTTCGGCGCCGCCGCCGAACGGCACGGCGTCGAGGAAGTGAACTTCACGTTCGACGGCCACAAGCTCGCGCGCCATCGCGGCGTCCGCGTGCTCAATCACGAGGAGTTGGCGGCCGGCGACGTCAGCCTCGAGTACGTCTCGAGGCTCATGCGCCGCCGTTACACGGACGCGCCGACCATCCGCAAGGTGCTGCAAACGCTCTGGTATCAGGTAAACAGCGGCCAGGAGATCTACGTCGTCGGCACGATCCTCGAGGACCTCACCGTGCGCGGCGGCACGGGCTGGGGCGCCGAGTTCGCGAAGCTCTGCAACAAGCCGCTCTTCGTCTTCGACCAGGAGAAGGACGGCTGGTTCCGATGGACCGGCAGCGCCTGGGACCGGCTCGAGCCGGCCTCGGCGCCCGTCATCACGCACGCGCACGTCACCGGTACGGGCACGCGCACGCTTCAGGACAGCGGACGACAGGCGATTGCCGGGCTCTTCGATCGCTCGTTCGGCAGACGTTGACCGACGGCCCCCCCCTCGCGCGCCTCATCGTGGCGCGGACGCACGACGCTGACGTCGGCCAGCGCCAGGTGTACGTGTCGCTCGACGGCACCTCGATCGCGACGATGGTGCATGGCGACGTCGTCGAACACGACATCGCCCCGGGACCGCACCGGCTGCGGTTCAACAACACGCTCGTCTGGAAGACGGTGCACTTCGACGCCGGCCCCGGCGACCGTATCGAGTTCGTGTACGCGAACCGGCCCGGCCGCTGGACGCTTGGTTTCCTCTCGCTCGTGGGCGTCGCGCCGCTGTTCCTCACGATCGAGCGCCGGGCGTGACACACCGGACCCTGGACCACGATAGACTCCTTCCATGAAGACACTGCCGTACTATCTGGGAGCCGGCCTCGCCGTGATCGTGGTCATGGGCGTCGGGCCGGCCACGGCCGATCAGTCGCCGGCGCCACAGAATCCACCGTCCCAAGGCCGCGGCCGGGGTGCGGCGCTGGCCGAGCAGGAACAGAAGACGGGCGTGCGGCTGGAGCTGGCCGAGGGATCGAGGGCCACCTACCGCGTGCGCGAGCAGTTGGCCGGCATCAGCTTCCCGAGCGATGCGGTCGGGTCGACCGCCGACGTCACGGGTGTGCTGGTCATCAGACCGGATGGATCGCTCGACGCCGCCCTGTCACGGATCATCGTCGATCTGCGCACGCTCAAGAGCGACCAGGACCAGCGCGATGGCTTCATCAGGGGTCCGCGCGGCCTCAGCACCGAGAAGTTCCCGACGGCGGAGTTCGCGCCGCGCGAGGCCAAGGGCCTGCCCTGGCCCTTCCCGAGCCAACCGCCAACCCAGGCCGGCTTCCAGCTCGTCGGCCCGATGACCGTCTACGGCAACACGGCCGACGTCACCTGGAACGTCGTCTCGACCTTCAACCCGCAGCAGGTCGCCGGCCGCGCCGAGACGAGCTTCACGTTCGACACGTTCAAAATCCCGAAGCCGCAACTGGCGCGGCTCCTGAGCGTGGACGACACGATCAAGCTCGAGGTGGACCTGCGTTTCAGGCGGCTGCCGGGCAGCTAGAAGACCGCGGCCTGGCACCGCCCGCTGTGCGTTGTCGCCGCCGCCGCCCGCGGCCGGTGTCAGGTCGCGGCCTCCGGGACGTGACGCTCGAAACCTCGCCTCCGTCCGCGCGGATTGCGCTCTGACGCTCCCGCGCCACTCCGATGGGCGGAGCTGGCGCGGGCAATCCCGCCCTCCCTGCGGCTCGGTTTCAGACTGACGCGCATCGCGTCAGTCCAAGTCGGCCGCGCCCTGACACCGGCCGCGGGCGCCGACGTTGAACCCGGAACCTGGAGCCTGGAAGTACGAACCCGGCACCCGGCACCCGAGACCAAGAACGCGCGGCGCTATTCGCTCGCGCCCCGCAGCCGCACCAGCCGACTTGCGTCCTTCACGATCAGGTCGCGGCCCAGCACGACGGGCGTCGTCCACGTCGCGCTCGTGGGGAGCTGGATCCGCTGCGCGTCGAACGTCGCCGACTCGCGGCGGGCGACGACGAGCGTGGCGCCGTCGGTCAGGTAAACGACCGCGGTTGGCGTGACCAGCACCGACGCGTTGGTCGCTTCGCGGCCCTCCGTCTGCCAGCGCACGGCGCCCGTCGTTTCGTCGATCGCCACGAAGTGACCGCGCCGCTTGTTCGACAGGCCGTAGATGACGCCGTCGGCCGCCACCGGCGTGCTCATGTACATCGACGCCTCGGTGCTCTGCCAGACGCGCTCGGCCGTCCAGCGTCCGCCGGTCGACGAGAGCCGGTAGGCCTGTGTCCCCTGCCGCGTGCCTGACACGATCAGGTGCCGTCCGGTCCAGACCGGTGTGACGATGTTCTCGTGCCAGTCGTCGGGGAACGCCACCGACCAGAGTTCTCGCCCGGAACCGGCATCGAGGCCGATGATCGAGCCATTGGTCATCGTCACAATCTGCGCGATGCCGCCGGCGGTGACGACGACCGGCGAGGCGTAGCCGGGACCGAGCCCGCGCCACTGCCACACGTCGGCTCCGGTCGCCGGGTCGAGCGCGAGGACCCCGCCGCCGTGCACATCGCTGCCCACCTGCACGACGAGCCGGCCGCCGACGAGCAGCGGTGACGCGGCCGTGCCGCAGAAGAGCTTCGAGAAATCGACTTCGCGCGAGAAATCGCGGCGCCAGAGCTCTCGGCCGGTCGCCGCATCCCACGCGATGACGATGGCGGTCGCGCCAATCGTATACAGACGCCCCCCGTCGACAAGAGGCGTCGCGTTCGGCCCCCTGGCCATCTCGCTGGCGTAGCTGTTCTTCGTATACGAAGCCTGATAGGTCTGCTGCCAGATCGTGCGGCCGGTCTCGAGGTCGACGGCCGTCACGACCTCGGCCGGATCGTGGCGCGAGTGGACGAACACGCGCCCGTCGGCGACGACCGGCGACGCGTAGCCCTCGCCGACGTCAACGGCCCAACCGACCTGGTAGCTCGACGGAAATGTCGTCGGCGCTTGCGATGCCGGAATGACGCCGTCGCGCGCGGGCCCGCGCCACTGTGGCCACTGGTGGGCGTTGAGGTGGGACGCGGCGAAGAGACAAACGAGGAGCGTGGCCGGCAACAGGCGCATGACCCTCATTCTAGACGTTCAGGCGCCGCCGCTGCCCGTGCACGGCGGCTGTCCGGCAATGAACGGCACGGTGACTCGTGGCGCTTCGCGCCGACTGCACGGCCCGGACGCTATACTGGCGCCCGAACCGCGACCCCGGCACCCGACACCTTGAACCAGAAACCCGTCTCCGCCCATGACCGCATCGCCGTCGTCGACTTCGGCGGCCAGTACGCTCATCTGATTGCCACGAAGGTCCGCCGCCAGCACGTGCTCGCCGAGATCCTCCAGCCGGACGATCCGAGCCGGGCCTTTGCCGGCTTCAAGGGCATCATCCTGTCGGGCAGCCCCTCGCTCGCGTCGAGCGACGAGGGCGGCTTCAACCGCGCCATCCTCGATCTGGACGTGCCGATTCTCGGCTTCTGCTTCGGCCACCAGGAGATCGCGAAGCACTACGGCGGCGCGGTCGAGCACTGCCGGAGTGAGTACGGACCGGCGCGACTCGAGGTCACGGCCGCCGACACGCCCGTCTTTGACGGCCTGCCGCGCGAGCAGACCGTCTGGATGAGCCACCAGGACACGGTTGTAGCCGTCGGCGCCGGTTTCCGCGAAACCGCCATCTCGTACGACCACGACGGCGCCCCGCACCGGTTCGCGGCGATCGCCGACGAGACGCGCCGCCGCTACGGGTTCCAGTACCACCCGGAAGTGGACGACACCGAGTTCGGCGAGGCGATGATTCGCAACTTCGTTCTGAACGTCTGCGGCTGCCGCGGCGACTGGACGATGGCACGGCACGTGGACGAACAGGTGGAAGCCATTCGCGAGCAGGTGTGATCGAAGAAGGTCTTCCTGCTGGCCTCGGGCGGTGTCGACTCGACCGTGTGCGCGCGCCTGCTCGGCCGGGCGCTCGGCCCCGATGGGCTCTACCTCCTGCACATCGACAACGGCCTGATGCGAAAGGACGAGTCGCGCGATGTCATCGCCGAGTTCGAACAGCACGGACTCGGCCGGAATCTCCACTTCGTGGACGCGTCCGACCGGTTTCTCGAGGCGCTCGACGGCGTCATCGAGCCCGAAACGAAGCGCCGCCGGATCGGCGACGCGTTCATCCACGTGTTCGAGGACGAGCTGCGGCGGCTCGATCTGGGCGACACGCTTCTCGCCCAGGGCACCATCTACCCCGACACGATCGAGACGGGCGGCACGAAGCGTGCCGACACGATCAAGACACACCACAACCGTGTGCCCGTCATCGAGGAGATGATCCGGGCGGGCCGGGTGATCGAACCGATCAGCGACCTGTATAAAGTAGAAGTGCGCGAAATGGCCGAAGCGCTCGGCGTCGCCGAGTCGCTCGTCTGGCGGCATCCCTTCCCCGGACCGGGCCTGGGCGTGCGCCTGCTCTGTTCGGACGGCGGCGTGCCGGAGGGCCACGCGCCTGACAGCGTCCAGCCCCGGATCGACACCGAGCTTCGCGGCACGGGGCTGGCCGGCCGGCTGCTGCCGGTGCGGTCAGTCGGCGTCAAGGCGGACCTGCGGACGTACGAGCAGCCGGTCGTGCTCATCGGCCAGGCGCCTCACGCGACACTGCTCTCGCTGGCGGCGCAGAGCTACGGGCGCATCAAGGGCGTCAACCGTTGCGTGCTCGATCTGTCCGGCCGCGGCATCACGCACGCCGAGCCACGCGCCGCCGGCGTGACGCGCGCCCGGCTGGATCTGCTCCGGGAAGCCGATGCCATCGTCATGCAGGCCGTCGAGCGGCACGGCCTGATGCGCACGATCTGGCAGTTCCCGACCGTGATGCTGCCGCTCGCC
>DATKDF010000024.1:0-18043 GCA_035512795.1 Vicinamibacterales bacterium | reverse complement strand
GTCCGACACCTGGCCGAACCGCGGGCATTGGCGAAGGCACTGACGCTGGAGGCGGGGCAGGATGAGCAGATCACGGGGCGTGCTCCGCTCTCAGTCGTCAATCCGCCAATCCGTCAATCCTCAATCAATCGTCAATCATAGATCTCACAATCCTCAATGCCGTCGCCCTGGATCTACTTACCCTGCATGAACGGATACCGGTAATCCGACGGCGGCACGAGTGTCTCCTTGATCGTCCGGGTGTTCACCCAGCGGAGCAGGTTCAACTTCGAGCCGGCCTTGTCGTTGGTGCCCGAGGCGCGCGCGCCGCCGAACGGTTGCTGGCCGACGACCGCGCCGGTCGGCTTGTCGTTGATGTAGAAGTTGCCGGCCGCGTTCCGGAGCGCGGACGTGGCCTCGCGGATCGCCTGGCGGTCGGTGGCGAAGATCGCCCCGGTCAGCGCGTACGGCGACGTCCGGTCCAGAATCCTCATCGTCTCGCCGAACTTCGCATCGTCGTAGACGTAGGCCGTGACGACCGGGCCGAAGACTTCCTCGCACATCAGGATGTGGTCGGGCCGGGTCGCCTGCACGAGCGTCGGCTCGATGAAGTACCCGACGCGCCCGTCGGCCTTGCCGCCCTGGAGGATCTTCGCGCCCTTCGTCGCGTGCGCGAGGTAGCCGCTGATCTTGTCGAACGCGTTCTTGTCGATGACCGCGCTCACGAAGTGGCGGAAGTCGCGCGGGTCGCCCATCGTGAGGTCCCTCATCATCGCGACGGTCCGGTCGCGCACGTCCTTCCAGAGCGACTGCGGGACGTAGACGCGGCTGGCCGCTGAACACTTCTGGCCCTGGTACTCGAATCCGCCGCGGACAATCGCCACCGCCACCTGCTGGGGATCGGCCGACGGGTGGACCATGATGAAGTCCTTGCCGCCGGTCTCGCCGACGACGCGCGGGTAGTTGCGATAGCGACGGATGTTCGTGCCGACCGTCGTCCACATCTGCTGGAAGACGTCGGTGCTGCCGGTGAAGTGGATGCCGGCCAGGTCGGGCGAGGCGAGCAGGACGTCGGTAATCGCGCCGGCCGGCCCGGGCACGAAGTTGATCACCCCCGGCGGCAGGCCGGCCGCCTCGAGCACGCGCATCAGGTAGTAGGCGCTGAGCATCGCGCTCGAGGCCGGCTTCCAGATGGTCACGCCGCCCATCAGCGCCGGCGCGGTCGACAGGTTGCCGCCGATCGACGTGAAGTTGAACGGCGAGACCGCGTACACGAAGCCCTCGAGGCCCCGGTACTCGAGCTGGTTCCAGACGCCCGGGCCGTTGATGGGCTGCTCGCCGTAGATGTCCTGCGCGTAGCTGACGTTGAAGCGCCAGAAGTCGATGAGCTCGCAGACGGCGTCAATCTCCGACTGGAACACGGTCTTGCCCTGATTGAGCATTGTCGACGCGTTGACCGTGTCGCGCCAGGTCGTCGCCAGCAGCTCGGACGCGCGGAGCAGCACGGCCGCGCGATCTTCGAGCGGCCAGGCTGACCAGTCGCGGCGCGCCTTCTGCGAGGCCGCGATCGCCTGCTGCACGTGCTTCGTGTCGGCCAGGTGGTAGTCGGCCAGCACGTGCGCGTGCTTGAACGGCATCACGGCCTGGCGCGTCTTGCCGGTGCGGATCTCCTTGCCGCCGATGATGAGCGGGATGTCGATCCGCTCCTTCGCCATGCTGTCGAGGCGCGCCTTGAGGGCCGCGCGTTCGGGCGACCCGGGCGCGTAGGACTGGACCGGTTCATTGACCGGCACGGGCACACGGCGGTTGGCATTGACGGCGGCAACGTCGGGCATCGTCTCACTCCTCGGGTCCGGACGGCGTCGCACGCCTCTCGGCGAACGTGATCACGTAGCCATCCGGGTCGCTGATGGCAAACTCCGTCATCCCGTACCACTGGTCCTTGAGCGGCATGAGGACGGACACCTGGTGCCGAATCCGATCCCACAGACCGGCGATGTCCTCGACCGTGATGAACATCGCGACACCGGAGCGCCCGGCGACCAGCGTCGTCGCGGCGGGCATCTCATTATTGACGGTCGCGGCGTCGTTGAGGAAGACGGTCACCTCGTCGCGGCTGAGCCAGACGAAGACGTGCGGCGGCTCGTCCGGCACGGCGCGGACGACCGAGAAGCCGAGGACGTCGCGGTAGAAGGCCGTGGCGCGGGCCAGGTCGGTGGTGACGAGATTCGGGGTCAGTGCGGTCAGTTTCATGGCGAAGTCACACCCTTCACAGGGCTCGCGACTCCTCCATCTGCACGGCTGGCGAGGTCAGGCCGGCAGGTAGGGGCCCCGTCTGCTCACAAGCGGGCCCCGCGAGGCACGCCGGAGACCTTACCACGCCAAACAGCCTCCGGGCGCCTTATAATTCCGAACGGCCATGCAGATTCGCGAGATGCAGCAGGACGGGGCGGTCGCCCTCATCACGCTGTCCGGGCGGGTCACGATCAACGACCAGCCGGGCCTGCTCAAGGACGCGGTGACGGGCACGCTGAAGCGCGGCGCCCGGCACATCCTCCTCGACCTGTCGGGCGTCGGCTACATCGACAGCACGCGACTCGGCGAACTGATCTCCGCCCACGTCACGGTCACCAAGCAGAACGGCCACCTGCGCCTCGTCGCCGTCCCCGACCGCGTCGCGGAGCTGCTCCATCTGGCGGGTCTCGACCAGGTCTTCGAGCGGTATGACACGGCTGAAGAGGCAGCCAAAGGGCTGAATTAGCGCCGCGCGCTCGGTCACGCTCGACCGGGCCGTTACCCGGCCGCGCCAGCCGCGCCGGACGGCCGTGCCCCGAGGTCCCGATCGAGATCGAGCAGCGACGACGGGTCGTCCTTGACCATGTGGAACTTGGCCACGATCTCGCGGATCGTCTTCTCTTCCTCGACCTGCTCGGTGATGAACCACTGGAGCTCAGCCATCGCGGCAAAGACCTTCTCGGAAAAGGCCAGCTCGTAGAGCGCGTCGATGTTGCGGCTGACCTCCTGCTCCTGCGACAACGCCCGCTCGAAGACCTCGACGATGGACTCGAAGGTACTCTTCGGCTCGGCAATCGCGCCGAGATGGACCGCGTGGTTGCGCGCCAGGACGAAATCGAACAGCCGCATCGCGTGCGTGTGCTCCTCCGCACTCTGCACGCGCAGCCACTGGCCGGCGCCCATGAACTTGTGATGCTCGCACCAGGCCGCCATGGCCAGGTACGAAAACGAGGCCGCAAACTCGGCCGCAATCTGCTTGTTGATGGCGCCCAGTACCTTCGGTGTCATGTCCCCGCCCCTCTGCCCTCTGCCCTCTGTCCTAGTATCATTCCCCAATGCTCACGCGCACGTCCATCGCTGTCGCGGCTCTGGCACTGGCCGGAGCCCTGGGATTCTGGCAGACGCGGTCGGCAGGCCAGGCCACGGGCCCGGCGGCCGGCGACGCTCACTGGCTCACCATCGTCGATGCGTGGGATGCCGGCGATTACCCGACGGCGCTCGCCGGCCTGCGCGCGCTCCTGCAGTCGCCCGCGGCCGGCGAGTACCTCGAACGGGCGGCGCTCGTCACCGGTGAACTGTTCGTGACGACCGATCTGACGACCGGTGGCCGCAATCCGGCCGTCTCGGCCGACGGCCGCTTCGCCAGCTTCGAGATCGGGTCGGCTGACGAGCCGGTCACGCGGGTCGTGCGGCTGACCGACGGCGGCGCCCAGCCGGCGGCCGAGATGGCCGGTGGCGGCCTGGTCTTCTCCCCGCGCGGCGCGTCAGTCGTCTGGATGCGGGGCAACGAACTGGTCGTCCGCGACCTCGACGCCGGCCGCGAGCAGGTGGTCGCCACCGGGTCGCTCCTGAAGACCGAGGTCGCCTGGAACGGCGACGGCACGGCCGTCCTTTTCGTCGGCGCCGACCCGGCCGACCTCGGCCGCTCGGACGTGTACAGCGTGACCCCGGGCGCGGCGCCGCGCCGGCTCACGTCCGAACCGGGCTTCAAGACCAACGTGCGGGCCGGCACGAACGGGCGCACGCTCCTCTATCAGGTCACCACCACGCCGACCTTCCGGGCGCCCGGCGCGGCCGTCGGCGGCGGGCGAGGTGCCGGGCGAGGTGGTCGCGGGGGCGGTGCCGCGGCCAGTTACGGCCTCGTGGACCTCTCGACCGGTGCCGCACGCTCGGTCGACGGTCTGAGCCTCGTGCTGTCAACCGACGGCAGCACGATCGCCTGGCTCGCCAGCGACGGCACGACGACGTCGGTTCACCGCGCGCCGGCGCTCGGCGGCGGCGCCGGCACGGTCGTGCATCGGACGACCAGGCGGGTCACCGCGCCGGCCCTCTCGCCCGACGGCAGCCACGTCGCTTTCCAGATGATGCCGCACCTCGACTGGGAGATCTTCGTCGCCGGCCCCACGGGTGAGGCGCGCCGGCTCACACACGACATCCAGCACGACGTGCTGCCGGCGTTTCTGACCAACACGACGCTGCTCGCGATGATGGGCGAAGCGCGGCATCGCCGCTCGCACGTCTACGACGTGGCCACCGGCGCCCGGACGCGCGTGTTCGACAACAACGTCGTGCGGACGATCAGTCCCGAGTACGTCTGGGTGCCGAGCGCCAACGGGCGGCACGTCATGATCCAGGCCGACCGCGACGGCGACACGGTCTCGACCGAACGCTGGGTGTCGGTGGTCGATCTCGGGCGCCGCGTCACCCTCGACGACGTGCGCGCGCGCGTCGCGCGGCAACTGGCCAGCGAGACCGCCCTGCGCCAGCGGATGACGACGGCGTTTGCGCCGGTCGCCGATCTGGCTCGCGAGGTCGTCGGCCGCGCGTCGGTCAACCGCGTGTACGCCTACCAGAAGGCGCTCTTCGACTTCGGCTCGAAGCACGTGACGCAGCCCGGCAATGCACAGGCGATCGCGTACCTCGAGCGCACGTACCGCTCGTTCGGCTACACGCCCGACGTGCAGGCGTTCGACGCACGCGGCAACCGGTCGGCCAACGTCCTCGCCACGCTGCGCGGAACGGTCGACCCGCACCTCATCTACGTCGTCAGCAGCCACTTCGACTCGGTAGCCGGGGGGCCAGGCGCCGACGACAACACGTCGGGTACGGCGGCGCTCCTCGAGGCGGCGCGGGTGCTGTCGACGACGCCGCTGCCGGCCACGATCGTCTTTGCGTCGTTCACGGGCGAGGAGGCGGGGCTGCTTGGCAGCCGCGAGTTCGTGCGCCAGGCCGAGGCCGCCAACTGGCAGGTCGTCGGCGCGCTCAACAACGACATGATCGGCTGGGCCGGTGAGTCGGGCCGGATGGACAACACCATCCGCTACTCGAACGCCGGCATCAAGGACCTGCAGCACGGTGCCGCGTTCCTGTTCACCAACCTCATCACCTACGATGCGAAGTACTACCGCAGCACGGATGCGGCCGCCTTCTACGAAGCGTGGGGCGACATCGTCGGCGGCATCGGCTCGTACCCGGTGCTGGCCAACCCGAACTACCATCAGGCCACCGATTTTCTCGAGACGATCAATCATCAGCAGGTGACCGAGACCGCGAAGGTGACGGCGGCCACGCTCGTGTACCTGGCCTCGAGCCCGTCGCGGATCACCGACCTGGCGGCGCAGTCGAGCGACACGGGCGTCGACGTCACCTGGGCACGGAGTCCCGAGTCGGGCATCCGGCAGTACGTCGTCGCGTATGGTCCGGCCGACGATCCGATGCGCACGCGGGTGACGTCCCCGCAGAACGCCGTGCGGCTGCCGCGCGTGCCGGCCGGCACGCACATCGCCGTCCAGGCGGTGAACGACCGTGGCCTCGACGGCTGGGACTGGGCTCGCGTCGTCCTACAGTAGAGATGGCCTACGACGACCTGCCGCTCGAGCACGCCCGTGCGGGCCCGGACGGGCCCGGCACCCCGTCGCGGCCGTCGATCCTGCGCTGGATTCTCGTCGTCGTCGTCGCGATGGCCACCGGTGGGTTGCTCACGTTCTGGTGGATGAACCGCACGCGGCCCGAGCCGGCCAGCCCCGCGCCGATCCCGGCCACCGACGTGCCGATCACCGCCAACCGGCCCGTGGCCGCCGAGCTGGTCCTGCCGCCGCTTGCCGACTCGGATACGTTCCTGCGCGACCTGGTGGCCGCGCTGTCGAACCACCCGATGCTGGCGCGGCTGCTGGCCACGAGAGATCTCGTCCGGTCGGCGACGCTCGCGGTGGTGCAGATCGGCGACGGCAAGACGCCGGCCTCGCCGCTCTCGGCGCTCCGGCCGGCCACGCGGGTGGAGGTCGCCGGCGTCCCCGCGCCCGACTCGCCCACCGGGCGTGTCAACCCCGAGAGCTACGCGCGCTGGAACGGCGCGGTGGCCGCGCTCGTGTCGGTCGACCCGGCCGACGCGGCGCAGTTCTACGTGAACGTGAAGTCGCTCTTCGACGAGGCCCACCGCGAACTGGGCCAGGGCGACGACTTCGATGCGGCGATCGTGGCGGCCATTCTGATGCTGGCGGCAACACCGGAACCGGCCGGCGACCCGCTGCTGCTTCGGCGGCCGGGCTATCTGGAACATGACGATGCCCGGCTGCGGTCGCTGCGGCCGGTCCAGAAGCAGTTTCTGCTCGTCGGCCCCGACAACCGGCGGCAGGTGCTCGGCTGGCTCCGCCAGGTGGCCCGACGGCTCGATCTGCGCGTCCAGTAGCAGGTTGGCCGGTCGCGGCCCCGTCCGGGCCCGGGGTGATACACTCTAAGATCGTCTGGATGGAGTGAGCCCCACCCTGTACCGATATGTATCCTGGAGCTTGACAAGGACGCCGCCCTGATGGCCGAACTGGCACTGAAACGAAAGCACTACGACCTCTCCACGATGCTGCCCTTCCTGGTGCTTCATGCATCGGTCCTGCTGGTGCTCGTGGTGCCCTTCGAACCGAGCCTGATTCTCTGGCTCGTCGGGTCGTATTACCTGCGGATGTTCGGGGTCACGGCCGGCTACCATCGCTACTTCAGCCATCGCGCGTTCAAGCTGAACCGGTTCTGGCAGTTCAGCCTGGCCTTCCTCGCCCAGACGTCGGGCCAGAAGGGCGCGCTCTGGTGGGCGGCCCACCATCGCGACCATCACCTGCATTCGGACACCAGAGCCGATCTGCACTCCCCCGTTCACGAAGGCTTCTGGTGGTCGCATCTCGGCTGGATCCTGTCGGACGAGTACGACAGCTACAATCCGTCGCGCATCGCCGACTTCCGCAAGTACTGGGAGCTGCGGCTGCTCGAACGATTTCACCTGGTGCCGCCGGTCATCTACGGCGTGGCGATCTACCTGATTGGCGGCTGGCCGGCGTTCGTCTGGGGCTTCCTCGTCGCCACGGTCGTGCTCTACCACGGCACGTTCCTCATCAACTCGCTCGCGCACATCTGGGGGACGCGCCGGTTTGCGACGCCCGATGAGAGCCGCAACAGCTTCGTGCTCGCGCTCGTCACGCTGGGCGAAGGCTGGCACAACAACCACCACCACTACATGTCGAGCGTGCGGCAGGGCATCCGCTGGTGGGAGGTGGACATCACCTACTACGTGCTGGTCGTGCTCTCCTGGCTGGGCATCGCCCGCGACCTCCGGCCGTTCAAGCCGGCGGCTTCCGATCCCGTCTGACGTCGCCCATCGCGTCGTAAACGGGCGACGCCAGAATCAGCCTGAGCGCCCGCGCGTAGCTGGCCGTGCCGTCCTCGATGCGGTTGGCGCGCAGGAACTCGTTGTAGGCGCGCGAGGCCGCTTCGCGGACCACCGGCTGCTGGCGCACGCGGCGTTCGGCGATCGCCTGCAGGTCGGCCCGCACGCCGACGTCGACGCGCCGCAGCGCCTCGCCTCGTTCGCCGGCCGGGAGCGCGGCCACCGCCTCCATGATCAAGTACAGGCTCGCGCTGTAGGCCGCCTCGGGCGGGCCCTTCATGCACGCCAGCCAGCCGACCGCGCTCGCTTCGGCCTCGTCGGCGAGCCCCGCCAAGTGCGCCCACTCGTGCGCGAGCACGTAGCCCCGCTCGAAGGGCAGCAGATCGGGATGCACGATCGCTTCGAGCGCGAGCGGGTTGACCATGCCGTTGATGCCGGCGGCCGTGAAGTACGGCGTGAGCAGGAGCGAGAATTTCGGACGGCCGGGCGCGCCGAGCGGCGGCCGCCCGAGCAGGTCGAGCGCGCGGTTGAGCGGCGCGCGGAGTGCGACGGCCAAGTCGTCGTAGGACGGACTGGTCGAGACGACCGACGGCCGGAGGCGCGCGGCCAGGCCGTTGGCATCGGCCACGGCGTGCCGTAACCGCTCGGGCGTCGGCGTCACACCCTGGCCGGCCGAGAGCGTGCCCTCGAGCGGCAGCCGGCGGTAGTTGCATCCCCAGGTCCAGAAGAAGAGCAGCGCCACGGCGGCCGTGAGCCGCACGCTTCGCCGCGCCAACTCCCAGACAGCGTCCACCACGCTCCGGTGCCGCGCGACGATCCACGCGCGCCGCGCCCAGAGCAGGAGCACCACGAGCAGGCTGACGATGAGCCCGTCGAGCACGGCGATCGGCAGCAGGTTGGTGACCGTCGTCAGCCACGTCTGGATCAGCGGATAGACGCCGAGCGAGTAGAACTGCTCGACGACCCAGGGCGGCACCGGTGAGAAGGCCGCGAGCAGGGCGACCACCGACAGCATGAGCCAGAGCGGCACCTCGGCGGCGGGCACGTGCATCCGGCGCGGGGCTATGACCGGTCGCTTCGCTGCCACGGGTGATCCCCGGTAATGAGCCGCACGGATCGCTGGTAGGTCAAGTAGGCAAAGGCCCACTGCGTCATGACCGTCAGACGGTTGCGGAAACCAATCAGCTTGAACACGTGCAGGAACAGCCAGATCCACCAGGCCAGGTAGCCCTTCAGGTGCAGCCAGCCGAGGTCGCAGACGGCCGCGTTCCGGCCAATGGTGGCCATGGTGCCGAAGTCACGGTAGCGGAACGGGCGGCGCGGCTGCCCCTTCATCGTGTGGACGATGTTCTCGGCCGCCAGGCGCGCCTGCTGCAGGGCCACCTGAATCACCCCCGGCAGCGGCCGGCCGTCGTCGCCCGGCAGCGTCGCCAGGTCACCGACCACGTAGACGTCGTCGCGATCGGGCAGGGTCATGTCGGGCCGGACCCTCACGCGGCCCTGCCGGTCGAGCGGCGCGCCGAGCGTCGCGCCCAGGGGCGAGGCGCCGACGCCGGCGGCCCAGAGGACCGTGTCGGTCTCGATGGTCTCGCCGCCCGTGCCGCCCACGCGGAGCCAGCCCGGCCCGATGTCGCTCACCGGCGACCCGGTCCAGACCGCCACGCCCAGGCGCTCGAGCGCCCGCCGGGCGAACCGTGACAGATGCGTCGGATACATGGTGAGGACGTCGCTGCCACCCTCGACCAGAATGATGCGCGCGCGGTCGGGATGAATGGAGCGGAAATCGTGGGCGAGGGCGTGGCGCGAGATCTCGGCGAGCGCACCAGCCAGTTCGACACCCGTCGCCCCGCCCCCGACGACGACGAAGGTGAGCAGCCGGCGCTGCACCGCCGGGTCGCGCTCCCGCTCGGCGCGCTCGAAGGCGACGAGCACGCGCTCGCGGATCGCCAGCGCATCCTCCATCGTCTTCAGGCCCGGCGCGTGCAGCTGCCACTCGCTCTCGCGCCCGAAGTAGGACGGCCGCGAACCCGCCGCCACGATCAGGTAGTCGTACTCGAGCGTCCCGTCGGCGAGCGTCACGGTGCGCCGGGCCGTGTCGATGGCCGTGACCTCGGCCAGCCAGACACGGACGTTCCGCTGCCGGCGGAGGATCCAGCGGATGGGCGACGCGATATCACCCGGCGACAGGCCGGCGGTCGCCACCTGATAGAGGAGCGGCGAGAACACGTGATGGTTGCGCCGATCGACGAGCGTGATGTCGACCGGTGCGCGTGCGAGCGCACCGGCGGCCGCCAGGCCGCCGAAGCCGCCACCCACGATCACCACGCGCGGACGTGTCGTCACCGGGCGATCACGATATCAGGTCACGACGCCGCCTTCGTGGGTCAGGCCGGCCTCGGCTACACTGGGTCATGGCTCGTCCTGACGTCCAGCCACCGAAGTCGTGGGGCCGTTCCACGGTCGCCACGGCCTGTCCGCTCGACTGCCCCGACAGCTGTTCGCTCGACGTCACCGTGGAGCGCGGCCGCCTCGTCAGCATCGACGGCAACCACCGCGCGGCCGTGACCGACGGCTACATCTGCGGCAAGGTGCGGCGCTTCGACCGCCGCGTGTACGGCGAGGATCGCATCCAGTATCCGATGCTGCGCAGCGGCAAGAAGGGCGCCGGCCTGTTCGAGCGGGTCACCTGGGACGAAGCCCTCGATCTTCTGGCGGCGAAGATCCGCGACGCCCGGGAGCACTTCGGCGGCGAGGCGATCCTGCCCTACCACTACGGCGGGTCGAACGGCCTGCTGACCAACGTATTCGAGGACGCACGGTTCTTCCGGCGGCTGGGTGCGTCGCGCCTGGCCCGCACGCTCTGCGCCGCGCCGACCGGCGCGGCCGCCGCCGCCATGTACGGCAAGATGCCGGGCGTCGCCTACGAGGACTACGAACAGGCCGAGCTCATCATCGTCTGGGGCTGCAACCCGTCGGCGACGAGCATTCACCTCGTGTCGCACATCACGAAGGCGCGCCGCCGGGGGGCCCGGCTCATCGTGATCGATCCGCGGCGGACGCCGCTCGCCCGTCAGGCCGACCTGCACCTGTCCGTGCGGCCGGGCACGGACGTGGCCGTGGCCCTCTACATGATTCGCGAGCTCTTCGCGACCGGGCGGGCCGACGCGGCGTTTCTCGAGGCGCACACGACGGGCGCCGCCGAGCTCCGCCGGGCGGCCGAGCCCTGGACGCGCGACCGCACGGCGGCCGCGAGCGGCGTGGACGAGACGACCCTTCAGACGATCGCCGACTGGTACGGCACGACCGGGCCTGCCGTGATCCGCTGCGGCTGGGGACAGGAGCGGAACCGCAATGGCGGTGCCGCCACGATGGCGATCCTCGCCCTGCCGGCCGTCGCCGGCAAGTTCGGCGTGCGGGGGGGCGGGTACACGATGAGCAACTCCGCGGCGTGGGGCATCTCGGCCGAGCGGCTCATCGACGTGCCGGAACCGGCCACCCGGATCGTCAACATGAACCAGCTCGGCCGCGCGCTCACCGAGCTGGCCGATCCCCCGGTGCAGGTGCTGTTCGTCTACAACTGCAACCCCGTGGCGACCGTGCCCGACCAGAACCGCGTGCGGCGCGGGCTCGATCGTCACGACCTCTTCACCGTCGTCCACGAACAGGTGCGCACCGACACGACGGCGTGGGCCGATCTGGTGCTGCCGGCCACGACCTTTCTCGAGCACTACGACATCGCGCGCGGCTACGGCGCCTATCACCTGCACGTCGTGCAGCCGGTCATCGAGCCGGTGGGCGAATCGCGATCGAATCACGACGTGTTCCTGGAGCTGGCCGAGCGTCTGGGCCTCGGCGATCCCGATCCCGATCTGGGATCGGTCGGGGCCCTGCTGGATGCGGCCGCCCGGCTGCCCGACGGACTGGCGGCGCCGCTGCTGACCGGCGAAGGCCTCCGGGCGCCAGGCGACGGCCGGCCCGTCCAGTTCGTCGACGTGCAGCCGCAGACGCCGGACGGGCGCGTCCACCTCTACCCGGCCGGCCTGGCCGACCCGGGCGCGCTCTACGCGTATCAGCCCGACCCGGCCACCGCGGCGCACCCGCTCGCACTCATTTCCCCGGCCAGCGAGCACACCGTCTCATCGACACTCGCCGAACTCAGGCCCGGCACCGCCAAGCTGAAGATCCACCCGGACGACGCCCGGCCCCGGTCGATCGAGGACGGCGACACCATCCGCATCTTCAACGACCTGGGTGACGTCCACTGCCTCGCCGCCGTGACGCCCGAAGTGCGGCCCGGTACCGTCTCGCTTCCCAAGGGCCTGTGGGCCCGGAGCACGTTCAACGGCTCGACGTCGACGGCGCTCGTCCCCGATACGCTCACCGACATCGCCGGCGGTGCCTGCTTCAATGACGCGCGGGTCGAGGTGGAGTTGGTGGGAAGACATTGACGTTCTCTGTCCTCTGTCCTCCCTCGTCAAAATCCCTGCCGAATCCCCACCTGCCACTGCCACGACCGGGTCGGCCGATCGAGCGGTCGCGCGGCGGCGATCTCAACGATGAGCAGGCCGAAGGCGTTGACGCGGGCCAGGCCGCCGACGCTCCTTACCCACTGGCGCGTGCCGCCGGCAAATGCTGGCAGGTCGGCGCGCGTCCAGGCGACGCCGGCGTCGAAGAAGGCGCCAACCTCCACCGGGAGCGGACCGTACGTGAGATCGCCGCGCAGCAGGCCGACCAGCGGGGCGCGCACTTCCAGGTTGGCGACGAGCAGGCGGCTGCCGATGAGCGAGTCGACGAGGGAGCAATCCGGGCCGGACACCCCGGCACACTCGTTGACGACGATCGATCCGATGCCGTAGCCGCGGACGAGCTCGGGATACCCGAGCTCGTAGCCGATGAGCCGCTCGTGTTCGGCATCGCGCCCGTACCGGCCGACGTGCAGGCCGCGCAGGGCGATCGTCACCGGTGCGACCGGCATCAGGTACCGGCGCCAGTCGGCCAGGACCGTCTGGTAGTGCAGGCTGCCGAAGCTCTGGTACAGCTCGGCGCGGTACCGTGCGCCGTAGATGGGCCCGGTGGCGCCGTAAAACGACGAGTCGTGCACGAGCGCGGCGCTCGCGTCGGCCAGATACAACGTCGAGTACGGCTCCTCGCGCGTGTCGACGCGCTCGATGAACCGGCCGGTTTCAGCCGAATAGAAGCGCGTGCGGTTCTCGCGCGTGTACCCGAGCGAGCGCGCACCGGCCGAGAACTCGAGGCGCGTCGACGTGCTGAACGGGTAGGCCGTCACGAGCGACGTGCCGCGGCTGGTCTGCCGGAGCGTGACCTCGGTCACGGCCAGATGGCCCGTGACCGGATCCGGCTCGCTGCGGGCGTCGATGTAGCCGATGCGGTACGGCATCTGCTCGACGACGGCTGCCCAGTTCCAGCGATGCCGCCGGTTCAGGTACGCCACCTGGCCGCCGACGTCGGCCAACGATCCGCTCGCCTGGACGGTGAGCATCATCACGCGATCGCCCAGCATGTCGCTGAACAGCGCCGAGATGCCGCCGCTCACAAACCCGCCGAACTCGCTGATGCCGGCCGAAATGGTCGGCTGCGTGACCAGGTCGAGCGTCATCTTGCGACCGTAGGGCTCGGTCAGCGCGATGGCCGCCGCGGCCGCCGCCGGACTGGGCAACCCGCGTTCGTGATTCTCGAGGAGCCGGAACACGTCGCCGGCCGGCTCGCTGCGGCCGGGCAGGAGCGCGCCGACCGCGCCGGTCGGCGGCGCGACCAGGCCGACGATGTCGGCCGGGTCGAGGACGTAGATTGCGTGGCCGTCGCCCTCGAAGACCGAGTAGGCCAACCGGCCCGTTGACGCCGAGGTGAGCGCCGGGCTGCCGGCGGTGATGCCGGCGACCCCGGTCGGCACGGCCGAGACCTGTTCGATCGGCCCGCCCTCGACCGGCATCCGATACAGGTTGCTCACGCCGTCCGGGTCGGCGATAAACGTCACCGTCCGGCCATCGGGTGAGATCTGAGGGCTGAGGTGCTTCCCGCGCAGAAAACCCGCGATCGGCTCGACGGCAAGGGTCTCCAGATCGAGCCGCGCCAGTTGCAGCGGCCCCGGCTCGAGCGCCTCGAGCGTCATGCTGAACCGCTCGGTCACGAAGACCACCGTGCGGCCGTCGGGCGAGACCGACGGCTCGAGATCGGCAAACGGGTCCGCCGTGAGCTGGGTCAGCTCGCCGGTCGCCAGATCCACGCGATAGAGATCGATGAGCCCGCCGCGATTCCCGCTGAGCACGATGGCCCGGCCATCGGGCGTGAACACGGGATTGAACGCCGCGTCGAGGCCGTCGAGGCGGACCTCGCGGGCGAGCCGGCCCTTGTCGGGCACGAAGAACGCGAGGACGGCATGCCCGCCGCGATCGGCCGCCACCACGAAGTGTGCGCCGTCGGGGCTCCAGCCGCCGGCCGAGTTCAGGAACTCCAGGCTGTCGAAGTGCGGATCGGTCGCCGACCGTGACAATCGCCGGATGATGCGCCCCGTGTCGGCCTCGGCCAGGTACAGGTCGATCGAAAACCGGTCACGTTCGGAGAAGAAGACCAGGCGGGTGCCGTCCGGACTGAGGCGTGGCCCGAGGTTGTAGCGACCGCCGCTCGTCTCGCGGTCGATCCGCCGGTGGGCCCGGCTCGTGATCTCGGGACGATTGGCCAGCGCGGCGTGGGTCGATCGGACGATGGCCTCGTGCCACTCGGCCGTGAGGCTGTCCGGATCGGTGCCGAGCTGGCGCGCCAGCCCGGGCAGGTCGTACCGCGGATTGGCGGCCGACCGAATCAACGACGCGACCGCGCGATCGCCGTACTTCGCGCCGATGAAGGCCCAGAACGCATGGCCCCACCGGTAGGGGAAATACTGCGGCTTGTCGAGGTCACGCAGGTGCGGCAGCCGCTCGCCGAGCGCCGCATCGCGCAGCCACATCGACGTCTGGCTGTCGATCGGTCCGAGCGACAGGTACTCGGCCATCCCCTCGACGAACCAGAGGGGGAACGTCAGGATCTCGGGCGCGAACGACGCCGCGTCCCGTGTCTGCTCACCGGTCAGGTCGAACTGGAACGCGTGGACGAGTTCGTGGCCGAGCACGTGATCCGTGTCGGAGAGCGATCCGGACATCGGCAGCACGACGCGCCGCTTGATGGCTTCGGTGACGCCGCCCGTCCCCTCGCCAATCAGGCCCTCGATGGCGTTGGTCTGGCGGAAGTGCGACGGGACCGCGTACAGGATGAGCACCTGCCGGCCGCGCAGCTCGTGCAGGAAGAAGCGCGACAGCCGGTCGTACCACCGCTCGGCCATG
Source organism: Vicinamibacterales bacterium (assembly GCA_035512795.1). Taxonomy (GTDB): domain Bacteria; phylum Acidobacteriota; class Vicinamibacteria; order Vicinamibacterales; family SCN-69-37; genus DATKDF01. The sequence goes on along the minus strand of DATKDF010000024.1, from coordinate 3,061 downwards.
CGCGAGACGATCGCGGCGGCCTCGGCCTCCTCGGCGTAGTAGTAGACGTCGAAGTGCTCGGTCTTGAGGACTTCGAAGTCGAACGCGCGGTACTGCACCTTGTTGCGGCCGAAGTACTGCGCATCGGCGGGCGCCGCCGCGCCCAGGAGCACGAGGCCGAGGCCCAGTCCGCACGTCCACACCCGCCACGTCCGGCGCATCGTCAACAGTCCTCCCTTCCCCTGAGCCCCCGGCGGCCCCGGTTCGGTTAAGATGCGGGCAGCCGCCCGCCTGTCAGGCAGGAGTCTCTCGATTATGGCATCGCCCGGTCCCGCCGATCCGCGAATGGTCGACTGCGTCAAGTTGGGGCGGCGTCTGCCCGGCCTCGACGCGCCGCCCTGGCCCGGTCCGCTCGGTCAGCGCATCTACGACCAGATCTCGGCCGAGGCCTGGGAGCAGTGGGAAGAACGGATGAAGATGATCCTGAACGAGTACCGGCTGCTGCCCTTTCAGAAAGAGGCGCAGGCGCTCGTCGCCAAGCACATGGAGGAGTTCCTGTTTGGCGAGGGGACGGCGCTGCCGCCCGAGTTCGTGCCGAAGAGCTGACGCGCCCGGACGGCGCGCCGACCGGAATCGGACACGCATCGACACACGAGAAAAGGAGCCCACGTGACGACGGCGACGGCCCAGCTTGGCAGGGGCGATCAGGCCTCCGATCGCGCCTTCTTCGGACACCCCCGCGGCCTCTCGACGCTGTTCTTCAGCGAGATGTGGGAGCGCTTCAGCTACTACGGGATGCGCGGCTTCCTCATCCTGTACATGACCGCCTCGGTGGCCAACGGCGGTCTCGGGATGGACGCGGCCACGGCCGGCGCGCTCTACGGCACCTACACGGCGATGGTCTACCTGATGAGCGTGCCCGGCGGGTGGCTGGCCGACCGGCTGATCGGCCAGCGGCGGGCGGTGCTCTACGGCGGCATCCTCATCGCGTGCGGCCACTTCTCGCTCGCCTTCACGTCGATGACGATGTTCTACCTGGGCCTGGTGCTCATCGTCCTCGGCACGGGGCTGCTCAAGCCGAACATCTCGGTCATCGTCGGGCAACTCTACTCGACGCAGGACGGCCGTCGCGACGCGGGCTTCTCGCTCTTCTACATGGGGATCAACCTCGGCGCGTTCCTCGGCCCGCTCGTCACCGGCTACCTCGCGCAGGATGAGGGCTTCCGGTCGATCCTGGCCGGCTGGGGCATGGATCCGAACTCGTCGTGGCACTGGGGCTTTGCGGCCGCCGGCGTCGGCATGACGCTCGGCCTCGTGCAGTACGTCCTCGGCGGCCGGTCACTCGGCACGGCCGGCCTCGAGCCGGGCGGCGCGCCCACGCCGGCGCTGCGCGAGCAGGCGCGCCGGCAGTTTCAGCTCTACGGCGGCGGCGCGGTCCTCGTCCTGGTGCTCACCGCGGCGGCGGCGCTCGCCGGGCTCTTCACCATCACGCCGATGCTGGTGCGTGACGTCGCCGGCTACTCGCTGCTGGCGATCACCGTGATCTTCTTTGCCGTGCTGTTCCTCGACCGGAGCTGGACGCGCGAGGAACGCGGCCGCCTGTGGGTCATCTTCGTCTTCTTCCTTGCGGCCGCGGTCTTCTGGTCGGTGTTCGAACAGGCCGGTTCGACGCTGAACCTGTTCGCCGATCGCAGCACGGACAACGTGCTGCCGCTCTACGGGCCGTTCCCGAGCGCATGGTTCCAGTCGCTCAACGCGCTCTTCATCATCCTGTTCGCGCCCGTGTTCGCGTGGCTCTGGTTGCGCCTCGGCGACCGGCAGCCGAGCGCACCCACCAAGTTCGCCTACGGCCTCATCGGCGTCGGCCTCGGGTTCGTGCTGCTGGTGCCGGCGACGCAGATCGCCAGCGACGGCACGCTCGTCAGCCCCATGTGGCTCGTGGGCGTGTACCTGATTCACACCTGGGCCGAACTCTGCCTGAGCCCGGTCGGCCTCAGCTCGATGACCAAGCTCGCGCCGGCCCGCATCGTGGGCTCGATGATGGGGGTCTGGTTCCTCGGGGCGTCGGTCGGCAATTTCTTCGCCGGCCAGATGGCCACCTTCTACGAGACGCTGCCGCTCGGTCAGCTCTTCGGCTACGTCAGCATCATGCCCATCGTCGCCGGTGTCGTGCTGCTTTTGCTCTCGAAGAAGTTCACGGCGATGCAGCATGGGATTCGCTGATTCGCCGAATTCGTCACCGCCATGTCGCTTGACGAATACCGCCGCAAGCGTGACTTCACCAGGTCGCCCGAGCCGGCGGGACGTCCGAAGAAGGCGGCGGCCCGCAAGCGCAAGGCGCGGTACTTCTGCGTCCACAAGCACCTGTCGAGCCACCTGCACTACGACCTGCGTCTCGAACATGCCGGCGTGCTGATGTCCTGGGCGGTGCCGAAGGGCCCGTCGCTCGATCCTTCGATCAAGCGGCTGGCCATGCGGGTGGAGGATCACCCGCTCGAGTACGGGCGGTTCGAAGGCATGATTCCCGAGGGCTACGGCGCCGGCATCGTCATGCTCTGGGACTACGGCACCTGGTCGCCCGAGGACGACGACCTCGATCGCGCGCTGGCCAAGGGCGACGTGAAGTTCACCCTCGACGGCTTCAAGTTGAAGGGCTCGTGGGTGCTCGTGCGCACGCGCGGCTACGGCGACGCGCGGTCGGCCGGCAAGAGCTGGCTGCTCATCAAGCACCGCGACGAGTGGTCGGGCGATCTCGATATCGTCGAGTTCGCCCCGCTCAGCGTCAAGAGCGAGGGCGACTTCGCCGACATCCTGGCACAGGACAACCCCGACATCTGGCGGTCCAATCGCCCCGCGCAGGGAGGTGAGACCGGCGCGATGTTCCAGCGGATCATCGAGCGTGCGCTCGAGATGAAGGCGGGAGGTTCGAACCGGAAGACGGTTGGTTCTAAGTCGAAGACGGTCGGTTCTAAGCGAAAAGCTGTCGGTTCTAAGCGGACGTCGTAGCGGCTGGCCGCGCCGATTCCTTCAGCAGTCGCTGGCTCAGGACCGACCAGACGGCAAAGGCGAGACGACGACGATC
>DATKDF010000023.1:0-22127 GCA_035512795.1 Vicinamibacterales bacterium | reverse complement strand
GTAGGCGTCGAAGGAGGCGTTGTAGATCTTCCGCCCCTTGCTGGAGACGACCCCAACCGTGACCGAGTGTTCGAACCGATAGGGGTTGCCGATGGCGCAGACCCACTCGCCGACCCGAAGGGCCTCCGATCGGCCGAGCGGCGCCACCGGCAGCCGTTCGGTGGTGTTCACCTTGAGCAGCGCGACGTCGATGGCCGGATCGACGCCGACGATCTCGGCCCGGAACACGCGCTGATCGCTCAACGTCAGCGTGATCCGATCGGCGTGTTCGACGACGTGGTAGTTGGTGAGGACGTAGCCGGCCGGATCGATGATGAAGCCGCTGCCGGACCCTTCACGCGGTGCCGTCGAGTCGTCACCGAACTCGCGCGACCAGCGCTGCGGCAGCGACCGGGTGCGATCGTCGCGGCTGCGCGCGGCCGCATCCACGTTGACCACGGCCGCATTGAGCCGCGCGGCGACCGCCGCGAAGTCCACCCCGGTCAGGCCGGCCGGTTCGCGCCCGACAGCCGGTCCGGGCCCGGGCGTGAGCGCGAGCGGCGCCGTCACCACCGGCCGTACCGGCAGGGCCGTCGTCGGGGCGGCCGGCCAGGTGCCGGCGGCGACGAGCCCCATCAGGAACCCGACGGCAATCGCCAGTCCCAGCAGTGGTCCCGTGAATCGCGTCATGCGGCGTGCTACTCCTGCATTATAAGAGCCCGAAACGCCGCTTCATCGAGTTCGGCGACGCCGAGCGTGCGCGCCTTCTCGAGCTTGCTGCCGGCCTCGCGCCCCACCACCAGTCTGGAAGTCTTTCGGCTCACCGACGTCGACACTTTGCCCCCGAGCCGTTCGATGGCCGCCGCCGCCTCCTCGCGACTCATCGTGTCGAGCGTGCCGGTGATGACAAACGTCAGTCCCGCCAGCGGCTGCGCGGCCGCCGCCGCCCCCGCCTCCCGCGCCTCCGTGTTGACGCCGGCGGCGACCAGGCGGTCAACGACGCGCCCGTTACGGGGTTCGTCGAAGAAGCTCCGGACCGAGCGCGCGACGATCGGTCCGATGTCGGGCACCGTCTCGATTGCCTCGCCCGACGCCGCCCGGAGCGGTGCGAGCGATCCGAAGCCGCGCGCGAGGGCGCGCGCGCTGCCCTCGCCCACGTGACGGATGCCCAGCGCATGCAGCAGCCGCCAGAGGTCGGCCGCGCGACTCCGGTCGATTTCCGCGATGAGGTTGGCCGCCGACTTCGGCCCCATCCGATCGAGCGCTGCCACCCGGGCGGCGTCGAGCGCGTAGACGTCGGCGTAGTCGCCGACCAGACCGGTCGTGACGAGCTGGTCGACCAGCGACTCGCCCAGGCCTTCGATGTTCATCGCACGTCGCGAGGCGAAGTGCTCGAGACTGCGGCGGAGGCGGGCCGGACACGACGCGTTCTCACAGCGCCAGACGACCTCCTCCTCGGGGCGGACGAGCGCGCTTCCGCAGGACGGACACGCGGCCGGCATGACCCACGCCGGCAGGTCTGCCGGACGGTCGGCGAGGATCGGCTTGACGATCTTGGGAATGATGTCGCCGCCCTTCTCGACGAGCACGCGATCGCCGGGACGGATATCCCGCCGCTGGATCTCCTGGTCGTTGTGCAGCGTGGCCATCTGGACCGTCGTGCCGCCGAGCCGGACCGGCTCGAGGACGGCAAACGGCGTCACGGCCCCGGTCCGGCCGACGTTGACCTCGATCCGCAACAGACGGGTCGTCGCCTGCTCGGCCGGAAACTTGAAGGCCGTCGCCCAGCGTGGAAACTTCGCGGTCGCACCGAGGGTCTCTCGCACGGCCAGGTCGTCCACCTTGATGACGACACCGTCGGTCTCGAACGGCAGCGTGCGGCGTGCCTCCGCCCACTCGCGACAGAACGCCATCACGTCGTCGATCGAGCCGCAGCGCCGCCAGTGGCGCTCGACGGGCAGCCCCCAGGTCGCCAGGGTCGGGAGCAGGTCGGCATGCGTCGGCGCGACGCCCGGCAGGCCGGGCGGTACGACGACCTGGTAGAAATACGCCCGCAGCCCCCGGCCGGCCACCGTCGCTCGGTCGAGCGTGCGAATCGTGCCCGCCGCGGCGTTCCGCGGATTGGCGAAGAGCGGCTCGCCGGCCGCTTCGCGCTCGCGGTTGATGGCCTCGAAGGCCGGCTTCGGCAGGTAGACTTCACCCCGGACTTCGACGAGCGGGCGCCGGTCCCCGGTCAGGACGAGCGGCACGGCCCTGATGGCCCGCACATTGGCCGTGACGTCTTCGCCGAGCGTGCCATCACCGCGGGTGGCGCCGCGGACGAGCCGTCCGTACTCGTAGGTGAGCGCGATGCTCAACCCGTCGATCTTCAGTTCAGCTACGTAGGCGACGTCGGCCGTCCCGGCGCCGCGGCGTACGCGATCGTCGAACTCGACGAGCGCCGCCTCGTCGTAGCTGTTGTCGAGACTCAGCATCGGCAGGAGATGCTCGACGGTGGCGAAGCCCGTGACCGGCTGCCCGCCGACGCGCTGGGTTGGCGAGTCGGGTGTGACCAGGTCGGGGTGCGCCCGCTCGATCGCCACGAGCTCGGCGACGAGCGCGTCGTACTCGGCGTCGGCGACGGTCGGGTCGTCGAGCACGTAGTAGCGATAGTCGTGCTGTGCGATCTGCTGGCGAAGGGCGGTGGCGCGCGCGGCTGGCGTCATGACGATCGCGGGCACGTGTCCCGCGCCGGATCAGCGATCGCGATGGAGGACGTAATCGGCCAGGGCGAGCAGGCCGTCGCGCTCGCTCGACGGCGGGAACCCGTCGGCGAGGAGCGCCTTGGCCCGCTCGATGTGCGCCACGGCCCGGTCGAAGGCCGAATCGATGGCGCCATGCCGCTCGAGCAGCGCGCGAATCTCGGCCCAGGTCTCGGGGCTGACGACCCCGTCGGCCACGACGCGCTGCACGAGCGCGGCGACATCCGGGCCCGTCTTCTGAAGCAGCAGAATGATCGGCAGCGTCACCTTGCCCTCGCGCAAATCGCCGCCGAGTGGCTTGCCGAGGGCCGCGGCATCGGCCGTGTAATCGAGCACGTCGTCGACGATCTGGAACGCCAGGCCCAGGTTGAACCCGTACTCGCGGAGCGCCGTGCGCTGCGCCCCCGTGCTCGTGCCGAGCAGGCCGCCGATCTCCGCGCAGCCGGAAAACAGGAACGCGGTCTTGCGCCGGATGATTTCGAGGTGCTCGTCCTCGGTGATCGTGACATCACCGGCCTTGGTCAACTGAAACAGCTCGCCCTCGATCATCCGGAGCGTCACGTCGCACAGGAGGCGGACGACCTCGAGGGAATCCTGCGTCAGCGCCATGGCCATCGAACGGATGTAGAGGTAGTCGCCAAGCAGGACCGTGATGTCGCTGCCCCAGCGCGCGTGTGCCGTCAGGCGGCCGCGGCGGGTATCGGCGCCGTCGATGATGTCATCGTGCACGAGCGTCGCGGTATGGATGAACTCGACGACGGCGGCATTGAGCACCGCCCGATCGCCCGAGTAGCCGCAGAGCCGTGCGGCCAGCAGTAGGACGGCGGGGCGCACGCGCTTGCCGCCGCTCATCTGCATGTAGCGGCCCATCTCCGGAATCAGGTCGACGCGCGACTCGAGATGTCGCGTGAACTCGCGCTCGACGCGCGCGAGCTCATCCCGGACGGGTTCGAAGATCTCAGCGAGCCCGGGAACAGACGTCGTTGAGGGAGGTGGAGCGACGGGTCTCGCCGGCGAATTCACGCGTAAAACCTGCCGGAATCAGACCACAGGTGTCGATCAGGTGTCAACGCGCGGTCACGCGCCGCGCACGGCAACGGGTGCGGTCGACGACCCGAGCAACGCCGCAAGATTCTCCCGAATCTGCTGCGCCAGCGTCTCCACGGAACACTGATGCAGGCCGGCCAGCACACGCAGGGTCTCGACCACGTAGGCCGGCTCGTTGCGCTGGCCTCGGTGGGGCACGGGCGCCAGGTACGGGGCGTCGGTTTCGATCAGAAGCCGGTCGAGCGGCACCGCCGCGGCGACGGCCCGCAGGTCGGCCGCGCGCGGAAACGTGAGTATCCCCGACCACGAAATCCAGAACCCGAGATCGAGCGCGCGCCGGGCGTCGTCAGCCGTGCCGGTGAAGCAGTGCATCACGCCGCGCACCCGGCCGGCGCCAACTTCCCGCAAGATGGCCTCGGTGTCGGCACTCGCCTCGCGCGTATGGATGACCACCGGCAGTCCCAGCTCACCGGCCAGGCCGACCTGCGCGGCAAACACCTGCTGCTGGACGTCCGTCGGCGCGAAATCGTAGTGATAGTCGAGCCCGATCTCGCCAAGCGCCACGGCCGAGACCGCCGCGGCGGCCTCGCGCGCGCGGTCGGCCGCGCGGGACGGCTCGTCGGCATAGGCGCCGGCTCCGTGGGGATGGACGCCTGTCGCGAACCACAGCTCCGGCCAGAGAGGCCTCAGCACCTCGCGCGCCGCGGCCACCTCGGCGTCGGCGTCGGCGGCGAGGATGCAGATGGCCGCCGACACGCCGGCTGCCCGGGCGCGCGCGACCACGGCCTCGCGGTCGCCCGCAAACGCCGCGTCGGCGAGATGACAGTGCGAGTCGACGATCACCGGACGCGCGTGCCGGGTGGCGGCGGCTGCTCGAACGAGACGAGCACCGGCTGGCCACCGTCAGGGCTGGCCGCGAGCACCATGCCGTTCGATTCGATGCCCATCAGCTTCGCCGGCTTCAGATTGGCCACGATCGCCACGTGCCGGCCGACGAGCTGCTCGGCCTCGTAGGCTTCGGCGATGCCGGCCACGAGGGTGCGCTGCTCGTGCCCCAGATCGACTTCGAGGCGCACGAGCTTCCTCGAGTTCGGTACGCGCTCGGCGGCGGTGACGCGCGCCACGCGGAGATCGATCTTCATGAACTCGTCGATCGAGATGCGGTCGCCCCCTGCCGCGGCGGGCACTGTCTTCGGTTCGTCCTTCGGTTCGTCCTTCGGTTCGTCGCTCACGGGAGACTCCTTGACGGTGGTGACGCTCTCCGGCGCGGCCGTCTCGAGCCGGGGCCAGAGCGCGGGGCGCCTGTCGACGGTCCGCTCGCCCGAGCTCCGCCAGCCAAGGTCGCGCGCGAAGTCCGGGGCCACGGCGTCGGCTTCGTCCACGCCCAGGCGCCGCAGAATCTCGGCTGACGACCCGGGGATGACCGGCGCGAGCAGCACCACGGCGGTGCGCAGGGCTTCGGCCGACGCCCACAGCACCTGATCCAGCTGAGTCCGGGTGTCCTCGGACCTGGCGAGCGTCCACGGCTCGCGCGACGCGATGTACTCGTTGGCTCCGTCGATGATCGCAAAGGCCGCGCGGACGCCCGCGTCGAGCGCCAGGCTGTCCATCGCGGAGTGATAGCGTGCTGTCTCGGCCCCGACCAGTGTCGCCAGCCGGTCCGGCGCCGGCTGCGCGTGCAGCTTGCCCTGTCGATAGCGCTCGGCCATCGACGCGATCCGGCTGACGAGGTTGCCGAGGTTGTTGGCCAGGTCGACGTTGTACTTCTCCTCGAACCGATCCTGCGTGAAGTCGCCGTCGGACCCGAACACGATCTCCTTGATCAGATAGAGCCGGAGCGGGTCCGGGCCAAATCGGTGGACGGCGTCGAGCGGGTCGACCACGGTGCCGAGCGACTTGCTCATCTTGTGCCCGCGCGTCAGCACCCATCCGTGGCCGAACACCTGCCGGGGCAACTCGAGGCCGGCGCTCATGAGCATGGCCGGCCAGACGACGCAATGGAACCGCGTGATGTCCTTGCCCACCAGGTGCAGGTCGGCCGGCCACCACTGGCGGAACATCTGCTCGTCGTCGCTGCCGTACCCGACGGCGGCAGCATAGTTGATGAGCGCGTCGTACCAGACGTAGACGACGCTGCCGCGATCGAACGGCAGGGGAATGCCCCAGTCCTGGCCGGCGCGGCTGACGGAGATGTCCTCGAGGCCGGCTTCGAGCAGCCGCAGCATCTCGTTGCGCCGCGATTCGGGCGCTACAAACTCTGGATGCGCCTGGTAATGCGCGAGCAGCCGGTCGCGATAGGCCGACAGCCGGAAAAAATGGTTGCGCTCCCGGATCCAGTCCGGCGGCGTCCGGTGGATCGGACAGGCGCCGTCGACCAGGTCCTTCTCCTGCTTGAAGGCCTCACACGAGACGCAGTACCAGCCCTCGTACACCCCTTCGTAGATGTCGCCGGCCGTCCGGGACGCGCTGACGAATGCCTCGACGGCACGCCGGTGCCGCAGCTCGGTCGTGCGGATGAAGTCGTCGAAGGAGATGTCGAGTCCCGCCCAGACGGTTCGGAACTCCTGCTCCATCTGGTCGCAGTAGGCCAGCGGATCCATCCCCTGCTCGCGCGCCCGCCGAAACACGTTCTGCGAGTGCTCGTCGTTGCCCATGACGAAGCGGACCGAGAATCCGGCGGCGCGCCTGTAGCGGGCGATGACGTCGGCGGCAATCTTCTCGTAGGCCGTCCCGAGATGCGGGCGGCTGTTGACGTAGTCAATCGCGGTGGTCAGGTAGTAGCGCAAACCCGTATCTTACCCTCGACGCCGGCCAAACCACGCGCCCAGCGCCTCGGCGTGCACCTGCTTGACGGGGCGCCCGGTCGCGGCGCTCACCCGCCGGCAGTCGTCGTACTCGGGCGCCGCGTTGACGACCGCCCCGTTGCGCAGGGCCACCTTGATGCGAACCTCTCCCCCCTCGACGACCACCGTCTCGTGCCGCCGGTCGAGCGTCTCGCGATCGACAACCTGCCAGCGCAACCCGATGGTGGTCGATTCGGCAAAGAGCACCGCCGAGAGCGGCGCGCGGAGGGCCACCGGCCCGAGCACGGTGACGAGTGTGCCCGGACGCCCCTTCTTCATCTGGACCGGCGCCAGATAGACGTCGAGGGCGCCGGCGTCAAACAGTCGCTCGGACAGCGCCCCGAACCACTCGGGGCTCATGTCGTCGATCGCGCACACGATCTCGACCACCTGTCCCGCGCCTGCGGCCGCGACCGCACCCGGCTCGAGACGCTCGCCGACGACGACGCGCAGGACGTTCGGCAGCGGATCGAGATCGCGCGTGCCGGCCCCGTAGCCGATGCGGTCGACGCGCATGGCCGGCATCGGCCCGTACTGCCCGGCGTAGGCCGACACGAGCAGGGCTCCGGTGGGCGTCACGAGCTCGGCCTGCATGCCGCTGCTGTAAACCGGCACCCCGGTCAGCAGCCGCAACGTTGCCGGCGCCGGCACGGGAAACGTCCCGTGCGCCATGCTCACGGTCCCCGCCCCTACGTTGAGAGGCGACGACACGATGTCGTCGATCCCGAACCACTGGAAAGCGAACACCGCGCCTACGATGTCGATGATCGAGTCGACCTCGCCCACCTCGTGCAGGTGAATCCGGTCGACCGGCACACCATGAATGGCGGCCTCGGCCTCGCCGATCCGCTGGAACAGGGCCACCGCTTGCGCCTTGCCGGCCGCCGACAGGGCCGAGCTGCCAATCAGGGCGAAGATCCCGTCCAGGGAACGATGGGTGTGGTCCGCGCCTCGATGGTCGTGCTCGGCGCTTCGCTCGGGGGGCTCGGCGACGCGGACGTGGTTGGCGGAGATCCCGGCGCGAACGACGCGGTCGACGTGCAGGTGATGGTCGACGCCGAGGCTGCCGAGCGCGTCCCGAAGCGCTTCGATCGGCAGGCCGGCATCGAGCAACGCGCCCAGGATCATGTCGCCGGCCGCGCCGGCCGGACAATCGAAGTACATCACGCGACCCATCAGCCGGTGTCCTCCCGCAGCGAGTAGTATCGCGTATCCGCCAGAATCAGGTGATCGACGAGCGGGATGCCGAGCAGCAGACCGGCCTGCTGCAGCCGGTAGGTCAGCACCCGGTCGTCGTGACTCGGCGTCGGATCGCCGGACGGGTGGTTGTGGAACACGGCGACTGCCGCGGCGCCAATCGTCACCGCCTCCTGAAACACCTCGCGCGGGTGCACGACGCTCGCGTCAAGCGACCCGACCGACAGGAGCGACGTCTTGAGCAGCCGGTACTTCGTATCGAGCAGCACCACCCCGAACCGCTCGAGCGGAAACGTGCCGTACTCGGGCAGAAGGTGCCGGGCCAGGTCGCGTGACGTCTGGAGCCGCGGGCGCGGCGCCGGCTGGGTCGTCAGCGTCCGGCGGCCCAGCTCGATCGCCGCCCGGATCCGGCTGGCCTGCGCGGCGCCCACGCCCGGATGCTTCGCCAGTTGCGACGGGCGCAGGCGCGCCAGGCCGTGCACGCCGCCGGCGGAGGCGAGCAGGCGGTCGGCCACGGCAAGTGCGCAGAGTTGGGCCGTCCCGTGCCCCAGGACGAGCGCGAGCAGCTCGTTGTCGCCGAGTGCGTGCGCTCCGGCTCGCTCGAGCTTCTCGCGTGGCCGATCGGACGGGCTCGGATGGACGGTCGGCATCGAAGACACGCCGCCCGGTGATGCAAGAAGCACGCTCAACGTGCCCGGTCGGTGTCAGGCCGAAACCTCACCGAACGGGCCGGCAGATTGCAGTTTCTGCCCGGTCAGCGGGCGGCCGGCATGGCCGAATCGGCCGACAACCAGAGGACCCGGGCGGTCAGCTCGGCCCATCCGGTCAGGCGGATGCCTTCCTCGCTCCACTCGACGCGCTGAGTGCCCCCGGGCGAGATGACGTCCACCGTGCGCGCGGCACCCCCGAACGCCGAGGCAGCCACGGCCGCTGCCGCCGTGCCCGTGCCCGACGACTCGGTCGGCCCGACACCCCGCTCCCAGATGAGAATCCGCACGCGATCGGGCCGCTCGACGTCGGCCAGTTCGACGTTGGTCCCCTCTGGAAAGTACGGATGCACCGACAAACGCGCGGCCAGGCCATGCAGACGCGCCTCGCTCAGCTCGCCGAGCACGACACACTGCGGATTGCCAACCCGCAGCACCACGGCCGTCACCGGCGTCCCGTCCACCGGAATCGTCTCCAGGCGCAGACCCATCGGCTTGCCCAGGTCGGTCTGGCAGACGACCCGCACACCGGTCCGTTCGATGACCGTGACCCGCTTGGGACCGGCGTCGGTCTCGACGACCACGACGGCACCGCCATCGAGTTCGCGCCGGTCGGCCAGCCACGCCGCGACCGTGCGGACGCCGTTACCCGAAAGCTCGGATGGACTGCCGTCGGAGTTCCACAATTGCATCCGGGCACCGGCAGGCGTCTCCTCCAGCACCAGCAGTCCGTCACCGCCGACGCCCCGATGGCGGTTGCAGGCCTGCCGCGCCAGGTCCGCCCGGTCGGCCCCGGCCGGAAGCGCCGTAGCCTCGACGAGCAGAAAGTCGTTGCCGTAGGCGTGCGCCTTGACCAGGGGAATCGGCGGCCGGCTCGTCATCGATCGCTTTCCGGACTCACTTACGACAGAAGGCCAGCAGGTGCCAGCCGAACCGGCGCACCCAGGACCGCGGCAACGCGTTGAACGTCCCCACGAAACACGTGTTGAACGCCATCCCCTTCCAGCCGCCGTGCAGTCGGCTTCGGACCGGGAAGCGTTCGGGCACGATCTCGACCGACGCAAAGCCCTTCAGCCGATCGCGGAGTTCGGCAATCGAGTACCGCCGGATCTCGGGCGCGTCCTCGTGCTCGAGCGGTACCTTCATCACCCTGGACAGCAGGTTCAGCCAGGACACGCGATTGTAGGCCTGCACCATCACGAGTCCGCCCGGCCGGACGACCCGGCGGACCTCGGCGACGAGCCTCCGGTCGTCAGCCGTGTATGGCAGCACCCCGTGGACGTAGACGAAGTCGAACGTGTGGTCGGCAAACGGCAGTTGCTCGCCGTCGGCGACGGCCAAGCCGGCCGAGAGCCCCTGCTGGCGCAGGTTCTCGCGGGCCAGCCCGGCCATCCGGTCCGACAGTTCCACGCCGGTAGCCAGGGCCCCGGCCCGGGCAAATCGGGTCAGTTCAACTGCGGCCCCGCAACCCACGTCTAATACGCGACGACCGCGCCAGGCCTCGAAGTCGATGAGCCGCACGAGATGGTGCAGTTTCTCGAAGTGGTAGGCGTCCAGATCCGCGAAGAAGTCCGGCGAGCCGACCGGTTGGCGGGTGACGGCCAGGTCGTGAATGTGCGCATTCCAGTACTCCCGGATGCGCCCGATCGGCGTTCCCATCGAGCGAATACTATAGGGGACTCGACAGACCATGCAGAGGGACATCGAGACGCTCACCGGACGCCGCTTCGATCTGGTCGTGGTCGGCGGCGGCATTCATGGGCTGTTTGCGGCCTACGAGGCCGCCAGCCGGGGCTGGTCGACGGCCCTCATCGAGGCCGGTGACATCGGGAGCGGGGCGACCTTCAACCACCAGCGGACGCTGCACGGCGGCCTGCGTGCTCTACAGAGCGGCAATTTCCTGAAAGCGCGGCGCCAGATTGCCGAGCGGCGGACCTGGGCCGCCATCGCTCCGCACCTGGTCCGCCCACTGCCCTTCCTCATCGGCACGTACCGCTTCACGAAGCGGTCCCGCATGCTCCTCCGTGCCGGCCTCAAGCTGTACGACACGATCGGACGCCGGCGGAACGCCGGCGTGCTGCCCGAGCTGCACCTGCCACGCACCCGGCTCGAGTCGCGCGCAGCCACCCGGGCCCTGTTCCCCGGCATCGACGCCAGGGGCCTCAGCGGCGGCGCCGTCTGGTACGACTACCAGACGCGGCATCCGGAACGTCTGACCTGGTCGGTGGCGCTCGCGGCCGAGGCGGCCGGCGCGACGCTCGCCACCTACGTCGAGACCGTCGGGCCCCTGCGATCGAATGGGCGGTTCACGGGCTGCCGCGTGCAGGATCGGCTCACGGGGCGCGAGGTGGACGTCGAAGCGTCGGTCACGCTGCTCTCGGCCGGCGCCGGCCTGTCCCGGCTGCACGAGGCGTTCGGACTGTCGGGCGCGCCGCCCCTGCTCCGGGCCGTCAACGTGCTCGTCAATCGCCCCGCCCGCGACATCGCGCTCGCCGGCTCACCGGGCCCTGGCGGCCGGATGTTGACGGCGGTGCCCTGGGCGGGCCACGTGCTCGTCGGGACCCACCAGTCGCCCGAACCGGTCGAGCCGGGTGAAGTCCACGCGCCGGCCGAAGCGGTCGCGGCGCTCGTTGGCGAGGCCAACCTGGCGTTTCCCTCGCTCAAACTGACGCCAGCCGACGTCCTGCTCGTCCACCATGGCCTCGTGCCGGCCGTCGTTCGGGGCCGACGAGCAGCCCTCCGGGGAGAGCCGCTCGTCATCGGCCACAGCGCGCACGGCGCGCCGGGCGTCGTGTCGCTGGCCGGCACGAAGTTCACGACGGCGCGCTCGGCGGCTCTCGAAGCCCTCCGTGCGGTGGCCCGAGAGCTCGGCCGGTCGCGCGGCTCGAGCCGGACAGACCGCGCGGTGTTGCCGCATGCCGACATCGCCGACGCCGAGGGGCGTCTCATCGAGTGCATGCGCGACGTCGGCATCTCGCTCGACCCGGACATCGTCGACCATCTGTCGAGCTGGTACGGCACCGAGGCCGCCGATGTCGTCCGGCATGCGATGTCGGCCGGCGGCCTCGAGCGGCTGACACCCGAGACGCCGGTGCTGACGGCCGAGGTGACCTATGCGGTCGATCGGGCGGCGGCCGTCCGCCTGGAAGATGTTCTGCTGCGCCGCACGCCGCTCTCGGCGGCCGGGCATCCGGGCCGGGCCGTCACTGAGCGCGTCGCCGCGCTGATGGGCGCGCGCCTTGGCTGGCCGGCGGCTCAGCAGGAGGCGGAGCTGCAGTCGTTCGATGCACGCCTGGCCGCGGGGCGCTTGTCGCCCCAGGTCACTGCACGCTGAAGGCCCGGAAGACCCAGGTGAGCCCGGCCGTGAATCCCCAGGTGGGATCATGCTCGGTGATCCCGAGCAGGAACGCACCGTCGAGCCGGACCGGGCCCCGTGTGTAGCGCGACCCGATCCGGACCACGGATCGGTCTTCGCCGCCCACGGGCACGACCTCGTCGCCCAGGGCAAAGCGGCCGTTCAGTTCACCCACGATCTCGACGCCTTGCGCCACCGCACGGGCCACCGAGAACCCATAGGTCATCGCGTGCGACGCCTCGCCAGCCGCAACCGGATCGCCGAGGAGGGCGAAGCCGGCGTTACCGGCCACGCGCACCGATTGCACCGTCTTGGCGATGCCGATGCCCCACTGGAAATCCATCGTCTGGAGGCCCAGCCCGGAGTCACGATCCGCGCCGGGCAGCCGCGTGGCGAAGCGGACGGCGACGGCCGGCCGGCTGACCGTCTCCGACACGAAACGCACCTTGGCGCCGACCATCAGGTCGCCGAACGAGCTGGTCGAGTCGCCGACGAGCAGGGCCGGAGGATTGAGCGGCGCCAACGGGTCGGCCAGGGTGATGGTCAGGCTGTC
Organism: Vicinamibacterales bacterium; assembly: GCA_035512795.1. Classification (GTDB taxonomy): domain Bacteria; phylum Acidobacteriota; class Vicinamibacteria; order Vicinamibacterales; family SCN-69-37; genus DATKDF01. The sequence goes on along the minus strand of DATKDF010000023.1, from coordinate 9,705 downwards.
GCGCAGACTGCCGTCGATCTGAAGTTCGGCGATCGAGCCGACCCCGACGCTCAGGCCGAAGGTGCCGACGCGCCAGAACCGCCCCTCGAGACCGGAAGCGGGAAAGCGCGCATCGCGCGCGTAGTCGAACCCGCCCTCGAGCAGGATGAAGCCGGTCGGCACGGTTTCCGGATCTTCGGTGGCGAGCGGACGCGATTGCGCCAGCGCCGGCACCGCCCAGGTCACGACGAGCGCGGCCAGCACGCTCCTCAGCAGCGTTTTCACGTTCACCCTCCTCATGCGTCAGTTCCCGGGGAGCGACTGTCGAGCACGATCGTGACCGGGCCGTCGTTGACCAGTGCCACGTCCATGTGGGCCTGAAACACGCCGGTCTCGACGTGAGGACCCAGCGCGCGGAGACCCGACACTACCGCGTCGTACAACTCTCGGGCCACGACCGGATCGGCGGCGCCGGCAAACGACGGACGCCGTCCACGCCGCACGTCGGCCAGAAGCGTGAACTGCGAGACGACGATTACGGCGCCGCCCGCATCGGCGACCGACAGGTTCATGCGGCCTTCGGCATCGGCAAAGATGCGAAGGCTGTGAATCTTGGACGTCATGTACGCGACGTCGGCCGGGCCATCGCCTGCGGCCACTCCCAGAAGTACCACAAGTCCGGGTCCGATGCGCGCCATCACCTGTCCGCCGACGGTCACCGACGCACTCGACGCACGCTGGACGACGGCCCGCACGTCAGCGTCCGACCGCCGCCGCGAGGTCGCGGACCGGTTGCAGGCGCGTGTCGAGCAGGTGGCTCGGCACGACGCGGCCGAGCGCGGTGATCATCGAGTGCTTGATGTCCGGGTGCTCGACCTCGAGTTCGGCGATGAGCCGCTTGAGCCGCTGACGCTTCAGGCTGAGGTCACCGCACGCAGGACAGCAGCAGCCGATGACGGGCAGGCCGACCTCCTGCGTGTAGGCCCGCGCCTCGGCTTCGGTGATGTAGACGAGCGGCCGGATGACGATGTGCTTCTGATTGTCGGAGACGAGCCGTGCCGGCATCGCCTTGAGCGACCCCTGAAAGAACAGGTTCAGGAGGAGCGTCTCGATGAAGTCGTCGAGGTGGTGCCCGAGCGCGATCTTGGTGGCGCCGACCGAGTCGGCCAGCCGATACAACACGCCGCGCCGCAGCCGCGCGCAGAGCGAACACGGCGTCTCCCCATCGTCGAGCACGTCGTCGATGACGGCGCCAATCGTCGTGTGCTCGACGTGACACTCCCAGCCACGCGCCTCGCAGGCGCCCGTGACCAGGTCGTGGCGGAAGTTCTGGTAGCCCGAGTTCACGTTGACGGCGACCAGACTGAACTGGATGGGCGCCCGGCGGCGCAGCTGGTCGAGCACCTCAATGAGCGCCCAACTGTCCTTCCCGCCCGACAGACCGACCATCACCCGATCGCCGTCCTCGATCAGGTTGTACGTGGTAATGGCCTGCGTTACGCGCCTGGCGATTCGTGCTTCGAGCGGTGTGCGGTAACTCACGACGACTCCGTGTCCGGTAGCATATCGCGGGTGGCGATCCCGTCACCGAGCAGCGAGCGCAAGTGAACATCCTGCCGCGCCCGGGCGAGCGAGCGCCCGCGCCGTTCGTTCTGCTCGAACCATGACAGCGTCAGGCGTCCCCCGGCCCGAGCGACCATCGCGATGACTTCGACAGCCTGGCCGACCTCACCCGGCTCAGTGCACTGAGCCCAGCCGTTCACCGCCCAGTCGATGGCCGTGGCCCCCTGGCGGTCCGTCGCCCGCACCGGCGCCCGATGCGCGAGCAGAACCTCGACGACGCGGGGATGTGGGCCGTACATCGCCCAATGCAGGCCGGTCTCGCCTGCACCGTTGGCGAAACCGGGATCGACCAGGCGCTCGAGCAGGTACTTCACGATGTCAGCGTGGCCGTAGCCGCACGCGTACAGGAACCCCTCCTGTAATCGCTCGCGCGTCGCCCCAGCCTGGAGGTCTCCGCGACCATCGACGTACCGCCGGACCGCGTCCAGGCGACCCACGCCGGCGGCCTCGTCGAGCGCCATCGGCACGCCGCGATCGGCGAAGAAGCGCGCAGCCCCGCCCTGGCCGTTGGCGAGGCAGCCGCGAATGGCCGAGTGGCCGTTGCCGGCAAGGCCTGGCTGATCGATGCGCGCGCCATGGGCGAGCAGTGTCTCGAGCAGGGCGATCTGCACGCCCGCCTGCTCCGGATGGACGCTCGTGGCAGCCAACCCGAGCGTGGTCGATCGGCCGCCGTAGGCCTCCGACTCGGCGTTCACGTCCGCGCCCGCCCGGAGCAACGCGTTCGTGATCGCAACGATGTTCTGAGGCGTCCGTTGCCGGAAGTCCTCGACGCCGTTCGCCGAGACGTAGTGCAGGAGCGTCGACCGATGTTCGCGCGTGGATCGAGCGCGAACGAGGCCGGGGTGAGCCGCGACCAACGCCTGGAGCGCGTCCAGGTCGCCATCGACGATTGCGTCCACCGCCTGCTCGAATACCGACACGGCGGAGCTGTCGTCGCCGATCGCCGCGAGGTGGTCGACGAACCTCGACCAGGTCGCGAACCCATGCTCGCGCGCGACGAAGAACTGCGCGCCGGTCAGCAGGCACTTCCTGGCGTGTGGATGAGCGGCCGTGTGCTGGTGCCAGCGGCGCGTCATTTGGCCGGCGGCTCGCTCGAGCGCGCCGTCCTCACGGACGTCGATGGCCTCCGGCGCCAGCCGGGCAAGCGCGGCGATCCAGCCGGCGGCCCAGCCGCGGATCGTGTCATCGTCACCGGACCGGCAGGCACGCTGAAGGTCTTTGGCCAGGCGGCGGTACCGTTCGAGGTTCGGACGAGGCGGTAGGGGCAGGGCGTCGGACATACGAATCTCCTTTCACCGATCGCCTGGAGTCCGCACCAGGCCAGAGTGCCGTATCACCATTCCCGCATGACCGTGAGTGGATCGACGGCGGCCGCACGGCGCGCCGGAACATAGGTTGCCAGCAGGCCGGTAGCGACGAGGAGCACCGTCACGCCCGCCAGGGTCCACGGGTCGGCGGGGCTGACTTCGTAGAGCCGGCCCCGGACGACGCGGGCGAGACCAACAGCACCCATCAGGCCGATGCTGGACCCGATCGCGACGATGACCATGCCCTGGGCGACGAACTGGCGAATCAACCGGGCGCGGTCGGCGCCGAGCGCGGCCCGAATCCCGATTTCGTGCGTCCGCTGCGATACCCGGTTCGACAGGACGCCATAGACGCCGAGCGTGCCAAGGACCAGCGCGAAGGCGCTGACCCAGGCCAGCAACAGCGCCAGCGTCCGATTGCGGGACAAGGCCGAGTAGTGAACGTCGGTCATCGTCCGGACGCCGAGAACGGGAAGGCCGGGATCGATGTCGTGAACCGCGGCGCGGATCGCCGGCGCGACGAGATTCGGCGTGCCCGACGTGCGAAGGAACAGGCCGGGCTCAGGCACCGGGGCGTGTGAGTACGGCAGATAGGCCGCCGGCAGCGGGCGGTTGCTCACGTCCCACGTGAGGATGTCGGCCGAGACGCCGACAACGGTGAACCAGGGGCCGGCCCCGCCCGCAGCGGGCCGGAAGCGACGGCCGACGGCGTTCTCACCCGGCCACAGTCGCCGTGCCATCCTGGCGTTGACGACCGCGACCGCCGCGCCGAGTCGAACGTCGGCGTCCGTGAAGGCGCGGCCCTGCAGAACGGGCACGCCCAGGACTTCGAAGAACTCGCCGGTCACGCCTCCAAGAAGAACGACCGCGTCCGGTTCGGCGCCCGGTGCCGGCCCGTCGCGAACCACGGCCGTCCGTCCTCCGCCGTTCTTGAGCGGCAGGAAGTTCGCGGCCGCCACGTGCGTCACGCCGGGCAGCGATCTCAGCCGCTCGACGAGTGCGTCGACCTGTCGCGCGAACCTGTCCCGCTCGCCGGCGGCCGGGCCGCTCTCGCCGGAACCGAGATCGACCCGCACGGTCAGGATCGGTGACGTATCGAAACCGCCCTCTGCGCCGAGCAGATTCCGAAAACTCTGCCCGAAGAGCGAGGCTCCGACGAGGAGCACCACCGAAACGGCGACCTGACCAATGGAGAGCGCGCTCCCGAGCCGAGCGTGGCGCGGGTCGAGGCCGACACCGCGACCGCTCACGAGAGGCAGATGGCAATCGCGAATGCCGCGAAGCACGCGAAGAGCCGGCAGCAACCCGGCCGCGACGGCCGTCGCCAGGGCCAGTACCCCGGCGTAGCCGAGCACCCGCCCGTCGAACGCCGTGAGGACGTACAACTCGGGACCGGCCTCGCGCCCGAGCAGTAGGCCCCGGCCCCAGTAGGCCAGCACGAGACCAAGGAGGACGCTGGGCCCGGCGACCAGCAGACTCTCGCAGAGCAACTGCCCCGTCAACCGGCGCTCCGACGCACCGAGCGCTGTCCGGGTGGCGAGTTCGCGGCGGCGGCCGATGGCACGCGCCAGCGACAGGTTGGCGACGTTCGCGCACGCCACGAGCAGCACGGCGGTCACCGCGCCCATCATCAGCCACAGCATCGCCCGCGTCGTCGGCGAGGGCGTCAGCCGGACCGGCTGGACGGCCGCACGCCACTCCTCGTTCCCGATGGCGGCCGCCGACCGCGAGCTGCCCAGGACCTCGAGCCGTGCGCGGACCGCCTCGAGGGTCAGGGCCTCACGTCCGAGCCGCCCGTACACGGATAGCCGGCGGTCGTCCGACGAGCGGCCTTCGTCAGCGGGCCCGAGCGGGATCCACAAGCGCGCGCCACGCAGAACGCTCGGTACGCCGGGGTGCAGCAGGCTCTCGGGCATGACGCCGATCACGGTCCGCACGGTGCCGTCGATTGTGACCGTCCGGCCAATCACCCCGGGGTCCTGCCCGTACCGATCCGTCCAGAGCGAATGGCTCAGCACGACGACCGGGATGCCGCCGGGGCGGTCCTCCGACTCGAGGAATCCACGGCCGATGGCCGGACCGACTCCGAGGACCGCAAACAAGTCCCACGACACCAGCGCTCCGGCATAGCGATGGGTCTGACCGTCGCCGCTCAAGCGGAAGGTGGCGCCTCGACCGGCGCCGATCTCGACGTCCGGCCTGATGCCGTCCTTCCAAGACAGGTAGTTGCGGTCCGACACGGGTCTGTCGGACTCCTGCTCGCCGTGCCGGATCTCGTGCAACGAGATGAGCGTGCCGGGCGCGTCAAGGGGAACCGGGCGGAGCAGGATGCCGTTCACGAAGACGAAGGCCGTCAGGTTGACGCCGAGCGCCAGGCCCAGGCACAGCACGGACAGGGCGACGAAGCCGCGACTGCGCGCCAACGACCGCAGCCCGTTACGCACGTCCTGCGCAAGCACGTCGGCGGGCGCGAATCGATCGGGCCCGGAGACGCCCCTGAGCCCGCGGAAAGGGCCGTCAACCCGCGCGGTCAGGCCATGTCGCGCGGCGTCGACGAGCGCGCGCGCCCAGAGCGTGGCGGCCGCCACTGGCCTGCCCCGGACAGCGCGACGCTGCGCGCGGAACTGCGTGACCATCGCATCGCCGTGCCGGCGCCGGAACCGCGCCGGAAACGCGAGCAGGATGAACCGATAGAACGCGTCGCCCAGTCGCGTCATCGCCGGTCCCGCAGCAGTCGACCCACGCGTGCCTTCTGGACCAACGTTTCCAGCCGTCGCGTCTCCGCCCGCGCCACGTCGCGGCCGAGCGTCGTCAGTCGAAAGAAGCGGCTTGGCGCCGCACCGCGCGTGCCGGCCGGCTTGCGCGGCCGTGCCGCCTGGTCCCGTTCGTCGATCAGCCCGTCGTCGAGCATGCGGTCCAGCGTCCGGTACAGGTGCCCGGGAAGCAGACGCGTGCCGCCCGACGGTTCGTCGAGCGACTGGACCAGACTCCACCCGTGCCGCTCACCGTCGGCGAGCGCGACCAGGATGCGAAAGACGAGGTCCTTCAGCGGCAGGAAGGCACACGGATCGCTGGCCACCGTCCTAATTAGTCACATGATGTGACTATTGTCAAGGCCTCCGTCTAGACGATGACGAGCCGGCTGACGACGTCCGCCCACGTCATCGTCGAGGCCGTGGCCTGCGCCTCGCGGCCCAGGCCGGCCGCCAGATCCGCCGAGGCCGCCACCTCGCTCAGGGCGCGTGCCAGCGCAGCCGGCTCGGGGGCCGTCACGAACCCGTTCACGCCGTCCTTGACGAGTTCGGCCGGTCCGCCGCTGTCGGTGCAGGTGATGACGGCCTTTGACGATGCGAAGGCCTCGACCGTCACGAATCCGTAGTCCTCCCCCATCGGCGGGAAGACGACTGCCCGGCAGCCGGCGAGCGCATCGACGAGCGCCTCGTCACTCAGGTAGCCCGTGAATGTCACGCGGTTGGCGATACCAAGTTGCCGGATGAGCGCCTCGAGTGCCGGGCGCTCATCACCCTCCCCGGCGATCCGGCACCGCACACCGGAGGCGGCCGGTTCCGCCAGTGCACGCACCAAGAGGTCGGCGCGCTTCAGCGGCGTGAGCCTCGACGTGAACAGCACGAAATCGCCATACCCGTCGCACCGATACGGGCGCGGCGGAGGTGGCGGATACAGGACCTCCGCATCCACGCCGTTCCACGTCCGCAGACGCCCACGCACGGTCTCCGACTGCGCGTAGACCCGGCTCACCCGCTGCAATAGCCAGGAATCCGCGCGCCGGATCATCGCCCGGCGAACCTGCTCCTTCAGCCGCCCCCGTTTCGAAAGGGCGCCCGAGAAGCGCTCCCACAGGTCGTAGTACTCGCGCATCGTGTGGTTCAGCCAGCAGACGTGCCTGGGATGGCGAACCGCATAGCTTGGGAAACGAAGGCTGATGACCTGATCGACGCGTTCGCCGGCGCCGGTCATCCCGACGTCGGTAAGCCACGTGGCCACGTACCCACTCGCCTGCCGGCCGAACCGGTTGGCCGGAGTCGTCACAATGCCGGCACGATGGCCGGCGGCGAGAAGTGCCCGCTCGAGGGCCCGGGCGATGACGAGGTGGCCGCCCTCGGTGAGGGGCGGTGCGGACGTGACGACGGCGATGGTCGCCATCCAGCTAGGCCGGCTCCGCGCGCCTGACGATACGTGCGGGGATACCGACCGCGGTGGCGCCGGCGGGAACCGAGTCGCGGACGACCGCGCCGGCGCCGACGACGGCGCGCTCGCCGATCGTGACGCCATCGAGCACCGTGACGCCCGATCCGATCCAGGCGCCTTCCCCCACGTCGATGCCTGCCGATCGTCGCGATTGTTCCATCACTGCCAATCCGCGATCGGGCGCGTCGTGGTCGCCGCCGACGAAGTACGTGTAGGCAGCCACCAGCACGCGTGGGCCGATGCGCACCCGGCTGGCCGAGAAGACTTCGCAGTTGAACCCGATGTTGGCGCCGTCGCCGATCTCGACGTCGCCGTTCTTGCACGAGACGATCGTGTTCCGTCCGACGAACACGCCGCTGCCGATGACGATGCCGGTGTTGCCGTCACCCTTGGCGTCGAGCAGGCAGTGGTCGTCGATGACGACGTTGTCGCCCAGGCGGATCTTGTGCGGGTGGCGCAGGACGACGTTCTGCCCGAAGACGACGTTCCGGCCGCAGGCCCCGAGCAGCCACGGGTAGGCGGTCTTCCGCAGCACGAGGCCGAGGGCCCCCGGCACCCACTGGGTCAGCAGGACGACCAACTCGTAGAGCAGGAGCGACCCGAAATCCGCCTTGCCCACGACCAGCGCGGCATACTTGGCGCGGGCACTCTGCCCCGGCGCGAACAGCTGGTCCTGCGCTCGTGGAATGTCGCGATTGGCCGGTTCAGATCCACCCGTGCTCACGGTACCACTCCAGCGTCCGGGCGACGCCGTCGCGCACGCTCACCGCCGGGGCAAACCCGAGTTCGGCGCGCGCACGACTGATGTCGAAGGCCCGGCTCTTCCGGAAGAAGTCTACACGGCGTCGGTAGAGGGGCGGCGAGATGCCGAACGGGGCGCACGCCGCCTCGCACGCCGCGCCGGCCAGCCAGAACGGCCACACCGGCAGCCGCACGCGCGGCCGCCGGACGCCGGCCACGTCGGCCGTAATCGCCACCACGTCGGCCAGCGTCGTCAGATCGCCGCCAGCCAGGATGTAGGTTCTTCCGGCCGCCCCCGGTACTGTGCCGCACAACCTGAACCCCTCGCACAGGTCGTCGATGTAGGTGAGGTGATAGTAGTTGCGTCCGCGGCCGAGCATGACGAACCGGCCGGTGGCGACCTTGCCGAACACCTTGAACAGCCGCCGGTCGCCGGGACCGTAGATGCCACTTGGCCGCGCGATCACCAGGTCCATGCCCGTGGCCTCGGCTGCCTCGCGCCCGACCTGCTCGCCCTCGACCTTCGTCTCCTGGTAGATGTCACCCGGCCGAATCGGCGCATTCTCGTCGGCCGGTGGCGCCTCGACGTCACCGTGCACGCCGACCGTGCTGCAGTGGACGACGCGGCGCACGCCAGCCGCACTGGCCAGGCGGACGATTGTGCCGACGGCTGTGGCGTTGACGGCGCGGTACGTGTCGGCCGCCAGTCCGGCTTCGCGGTAGAGGGCGGCGATGTTGTAGACGACCTCGACGCCTTCCAGAGCCCGCCGGAGGCTCTCGGCGTCGGTCAGGTCCCCCCGAACGACACTCGCGCCCGGCCCGGTGAGCGCGGCGGCCCGGGCTGGATCTCTCGCCAGCGCACGCACCTGCTCGCCCTTCGTGGCAAGCCACCGCACGAGATGCCCGCCGGTAAACCCCGTGGCACCGGTCACGAGCACGGTCATCGCTCGGCCACCAGAGTCACAGGCGACCCGCACAGGCGGAGCAGGCCGATGGCGGCCAGCGCGTGTTCCACGCCTCGTGTCGCCGCCAGGCTGCTCACCTTCTTGTGGAGCGCGATCGGCAGCACGAACTGGCGGCGGACAAACGCCACCCGATACCCGGACCGGGCGAACGCCTCACTGACGTCAGCTTCACTGATGACCCGGTAGTCTTCGACCGACCGCCCGAAGCGCCGGGCCACGCGGCGGCCAACACTCTCGATCCGCGCAAAGCTTCGTGAGGACGGGAAGTCGACGACCACGCGTACCCTGGCTACGCGACAGAGCTCGCTGACGCACTGACGCCAGTCAAGGGCGTGCATCAGCACCCGCAGGCTCACCGCGGCGTCGACCGACCGATCGGCCAGGGGCAGCGCGTGAGCGTCGGCGCGGCCCAGCCGCAGGTGCACGCCGGCCTCGGCGGATCGGACCGCGGCGACACGGAGCATCTCGACGGACGCATCGAGACCGATGACGGCAGCCCCGGCGGCCGCCAGCTCGACGGCGGCCCGCCCCGTGCCGGTGCCCACGTCGAGCACCGTACGGCCCGCGAGCGGCTCGAGCGCTTCGCGCAGCACCGCGGCCTGCACATCGGCCAGGTACCGGCCAATGGGTCCCCCGAAGCGCAGCGCGTCGAAGCCCTCGGCAACCTCCTGGCTGGCGTAGTGGCGGTAGCTGTAGTGCTCGCCTGTCACGACGCGCCCTCGGACGCCGCGGTCGCCTCCGGTACCAGCAACCCGATGGCGCGTGCGGTCTTGGCGATGAACGCCTCGTCGGTGTACTTCTCGTCGGCGAGCGCGCGCGCGCGCCGGCCCACGGCCTCGGCCCGGGCCGGCTCGTCGATCGCGCTGACGATGGCGTCGGCC
>DATKDF010000022.1:0-8433 GCA_035512795.1 Vicinamibacterales bacterium | reverse complement strand
GTCCGACACGTAGGCCAGCCAGTTGCCGTCCGGTGAAATCTGCGGACCGCCTTCATAGGCCCGCGTCGACACCACCAGCCGCGGCGCGCCGCCGGCGAGCGGCGCCAGGAAGATGTCGCCGGCGGTGTCGGGTGTGATCCGCAGGAACGCGAGGGTCGAGCCGTCGCGGGACACCGACGAGGGGTAGTCCTGCCGCGACGTGCCGGAGAACAGGCGCGGCGCGCCTTCGCCGTCGGCGCGGTGGACATAGATGCCGTCGCCGCTCCGGAAGATCACGTGCGTGTTGTCGGCCGCCCAGACGGGGAAGCCTGTCAGGGTATTCGACCCTTCATGGACACGCGTGAACGTGCCACGCTCGAGATCCAGCGACCAGATCACGCCCAGCTCGGAGAAGACGACGCGGCGGCCGTCGGGTGAGACGCGCGCGTTCTGGTACGAGCGTGCCGGCGCCTCGAGCACCCGCTCGATGCCGGCGTCAGTGACCCAGACGAGCCGTCCGTGGAAGACACCGCTCCGCGCGAACAGGAGCGCGCCCGTGGCGGCGACGTCGGCCGACGGCGCGCCGCTCGGGTTCATCTGCACGTCCTCCGACACCCGAACGGGCGCCGACGTGAGCGTGGCCGACCCGGTGTCGAGCGAGGCGACGTGCAAGGCCCCGTCGCGGTAGAAGATGAGGCGGCCGTCGGCCACCGCGACGGCCGTGTCGCCGCGATCGACCACGACGTGCCGTGCGCCACCGGAGATGGGCACGGCTTCGAGGCGGGCCTGCGACACGTCGCCCACCCGCCGCCAGGACGAGAAGATCACGTGGCGGCCGTCGGGCGTGATGACCGGCTTGACGATCGACGTCTCGTCGCCCGCCGTGTCGAGCGTCGTGATCTCCTCAGGGACGCCGCCACTGCCGGGCACCTTGACGAGGCGAGTGATCTGGCCGAGCACGAGCCAGCCGTCGGGCGTCCATTCGACCGCGCCCAGGATGTCGGCCGTGATCCCGAGGTCGTCGACCGCACCGGTGGCCAGCGTAATCCGCAGCACGCGGCCGTCGGTGAGCAGCACAGCCAGCATCGTGCCGTCAGGCGAGAAGGCCAGGAAGGTGGCGCCGATGGTGCCGTTGAGCGCGACGGTGTCCGCACCCGACAACGTGCGCAGGTACACCTGACGGATGCCCTCGCGCACGCCGATGAACCCGACGCGCGTGCCGTCGCGCGAGAGCCGCGGCGTCGAGAAGAACTCGACGTCGCGCGGCAGGCTGAGTTCCACCTGGATCGGATCGGTCGCGCCCGCCGGGGTCGCACCGGGCCGGACCCAGCCGGCGATCGCGAGCAGCGTGGCGACGACGGCGACGCCGCCGAGCGCCATCGTCATCCGGCCGCTGCCCGCCGCCACCGGAGGGGTGGCCGCGGCCGGGCCGCTGGCCGTGACGGCTCGCCCGGCGCGTGCGGTGTCGATCGCGACCCGCGCCTCGCCGATGTCGCGCAGCCGCTGCTTCGCGTCCTTGTGCAGGCACCGCCCGACGAGCTCCCGAATCGCCGGAGGCGTCGTGGCCGGCAGCGCCGACCAGTCCGGCTCGCGCTCGATCACCCGCGCGAGGACGTCGGTCATCTCGTCGCCCTCGAAGGCACGGCGGCCGGTCAGCATCTCGTACAGCACGCACCCGAAGGCCCAGACATCCGCGCGCCGGTCCACCGTCTTGCCGCGCGCCTGCTCCGGCGCCATGTAGGCCGCCGTCCCCAGGATGACGCCGAGCTGCGTCGCGCGCGCCGTGAGCGAGGGCGACTCGACGACGCCACCCGACGTGGCGCCGGGATCGAGCGCCTTGGCCAGGCCAAAGTCCAGGATCTTCACCTCGCCCTCGGGCGTGACCTTGACGTTGGCCGGCTTGAGGTCGCGGTGGATGATGCCCTTGTCGTGCGCGGCCTCGAGCGCGTCGGCGATCTGCCGCGCGATCGACAACGTGTCGTCGAGCGGCAACCCGTGCGGGCTGTCGCCGCGCGCGGCCGATCCGGAGAGCGGCGCCCGGCTGATGAGCTCGGCCAGCGTCGGGCCCTCGACCAGCTCCATGACGAGGAACACGACGGGCCGGCGGCTGCCGTCCGGCTCGACCTGCGCCTCTTCAAAGCCGTAGACATGCGCGATGTGCGGATGACTGAGCGCGGCGAGCAGTTGGGCTTCGCGCTCGAATCGCTCGACCCGATCGGGATCGCTCGCGACCAGGTCGGGCAGGACCTTGATCGCCACCTCGCGACGCAGGCGGGCGTCACGGGCCCGGTAGACCTCGCCCATGCCACCACGGCCGAGCAGGCCAAGGATGTCGTAGGAACCGAGGCGTGTGCCGGGCGTGAGACTCACGGGTTGGGGCCGAGTAAGGATACTGCGGCCCCCGGGCGGCGTCGAGCCACCGCCGACTCGGCCCGCAGCAGGCCCGCGAGCGACGTCGACAGCGGCAGCGCGAGCGCCGTCCGACAGGGCCCTACAGCCCTTGGCCCGTCTCGTTCGGCGGCAGCGGACGCCCGCAGAAACGACACCGTCCGGTGTGCATGTCGAGTTCGTGCAGGAGCTGTGTGTACCAGAGGCACCGCAGCCACCGCCGGATCGATCGCACCCGCGACCAGGGCGCCGTGCGGGCGCGGATCCCGCCCATCGCGACCATGGCCGGCACGGGGGACTGGCGCGAGAATTTCATCGCTCCACTCTGCATCCTGGACGAGGCCAAGCCGTGTGCCAAAGTGCACAGCGGCTGGGCTACACTGCACGGCCTGGGGAGGGCGTCGTGATGAACCGTGCAACCGGGTATCTCGTGCTCGCGGGCGTCGCCTGGGCCGGGGTCTGGGTCGCGCCCAGCCTCGCGCAATCGGCCAGTGCCGACGCCTACACGCGCTACGAACTCCTCGAGCCGGGCACCGCGAGCTTCCGCATCGTCTACGACGTCACGGCGACCACGGCGGGCGCGCAGTTCTATTTTAACCCCATCCGCGCCGGCAGCGTCGCCACTGACGAATCGGTAATCGACCGGGTGACCGGCTCGCCGCTCAAGTTCGAGGTCGTGAGCGGCGAGGTCGCGCGGCGCGACGGCCAGCGCGGCGCCGGCGACGGCGAGTACATCAAGGTGCACCTCTCGCGGCCCGTGCCGGCCGGCGGTGAGGCGCGCCTCCGCATCATCAAGACGTACCAGGATGCGGAGAGCTACAAGGTGGAGGGCGACCAGATCGTCTTCGACCGGTCGCTCGGCATCAAGCGCAACGGCATCCTGCTGCCGGCCGGCTACGAGATCGTCTCGTCGAACTTCCCGTCGCAGGTCCTTCAGGAAACCGACGGGCGGCTGCTCGTCAGTCACTGGAACAACACGCCGTCGGCCGCGCCCGTGGTGATTCGGGCCCGGCCGCTCGCTCGGGCGGCCGCGATACCGCGCCCCGAGGCGCCGGCGGCGTCACCGGCGGCACGCCCGGGGCCCGCTGCTGCGACGCCAGCCGCGGCGCCCGCCGACGAACTCCGAAACCTGCGCATCGTCGACCGCGCCGTGCAGGACCGCGAGATCGTCTACTTCCTGCAGCAGCCCGAGACGCACAGCTTCAACCTGTACCACGACTACACGGAGTCGCGGGTTGGCGTGGACAGCTACCGGAACGTCGTGCGCGGCGGCAGCACGGTGTCGAATCCGTCGGCGGTCAACCTCGATACTGGCGAGACGCTCGCCGTGGACACCACGCGTGGCGCCGACGGGAGCGAGGTGGTCGTCATCCGGTTCGCGCCAGTGAAGGCCGGGCACTCGACGCGGATCCGGATTACGGAGACGTACACCGACGCGTCCCGCTACGCCGTGGTGAACGGCGAGCTCGTCTGGCACCGGAGCTTCGGCCGACCCGTCAACGACATGGTCCTGCCCGAGGGCTGGTCGCTCACCGCGACCTCGATCCCGGCGGTCATCACGACCGAGGCCGACGGCCGCACGCGGCTCTCGTACATCAACCCGCGGCCGGATGCGATCGACGTCATCGTCAAGGCGAGGCGGAGATGACGAGACATTGAAGATTGAAGATGTGTGATTGACGATTGACTGATGATTGCGAGATCGAGTCATTGACGGATTGAGGGCGGGATCCCGCTGCAGGGCAATCATCAATGGCTCAATCGTCAATCAATCCTCAATCGTAGATCCTACAATCTTCAATGCAAGCATCATGCGCATTTCCTCCAGCCATCTGATCCTGTCGCCGACCGACCTCGCGCACTTCCTCGCGTGCCGGCACCGGACGGCGCTCGAGCTGTCGGTGGCTCACGGCGCGCGGGCCCGGCCGAAATGGGACGACCCGATGCTCGAGCTGCTGTTCGAGCTCGGACTCGAGCACGAGCGCCGGTATGTGGCCGCGCTTGCGGCCTCGGCGGCGCGGCTGGTCGATCTCGGTGCGATCAAGGACCCGGACAAGGCGGTGGCCGCCACGCTTGTGGCGATGCGTGACGCGACCGATGTGATCGTGCAGGCGGGACTAGCGGTCGACGGCTGGTACGGCCGCCCGGACATCCTGCTGAAGGTCGCGCGCCCCGCCCGTGCGCTCGGCGACTGGTCGTACGAGGTCGCCGACACCAAACTTGCGCGGGAGACCCGCGGTGGCACGATCCTGCAGCTCGGCGTCTACTCCGAGATGCTCGATGCCGCGCAGGGCCGCACACCCGAGTCCTTCCACGTCGTCTCGCCGGCCGATCCGGACGCGGGTGAGGCGGCACACGTGGTGCGCAGCTACCGGGTCGCGCATTACGCCGCCTACGTGCGGCAGCTCGAGGCGCGGCTCGGCCAGGCGGTGGCCCGGGGCCACGAGGACCTGGCGGCCGCCCACTATCCCGAGCCGGTCGATCACTGCGACATCTGCCCGTGGATCGGCGGGTGTGCCGCCCGCCGCCGGCAGGACGACCACCTGTCGCTCGTGGCCGGCATCTCGCGGCTGCAGCGGCGCGAACTCGAGCCCCGCGGCATCGCCACGGTCGAAGCGCTGGCCGCCGTCGGCGACCCGCTCCCGTTCCGGCCGACCCGCGGCTCGGCCGACACCTACGAGCGCGTGCGCGACCAGGCTCGCGTGCAGGTGCAGTCGCGCGTGGCGGGGCACATCGTTTACGAGCTTATACCGCCGCTCGAGGCCGCGCCCGGCGGTCCGGCCGGCTTCGTGCGGCTGCCGGCGCCGTCAGCCGGCGACGTCTTTCTCGATCTCGAAGGCGACCCGCTCGCCACCGGCGGCGGCCGCGAGTACCTGTTCGGCCTCGTGACGACCGACGACCGCGTCGAGCCGGTCTATCGCGCCTGGTGGGCCGGCGACGCGCCGGCCGAGAAGCGCGCGTTCGAGGCGGTCGTCGATCTGCTGATGGCCCGGCGCGATGCGTACCCGGAGATGCACGTCTATCACTACGCGCCCTACGAGCCGGCCGCGCTCAAGCGGCTGATGGGCCGGCATGCCACGCGTGAGCGCGAGATCGACGAGCTTCTGCGCGGCCGTCGATTCGTGGATCTCTACGGCGTCGTCCGCCAGGGCGTCCGCGCCGGCGTCGAGCGCTACTCGATCAAGAACCTGGAGCCCATCTACGGCTTCACGCGCGAGGTGCCACTCGCGCGCGCCCGGCACGCCCTGCAGTTCATGGAGCAGGCGCTCGAGTTCGACCGGCCCGAGCTGGCGACGCCCGCGGTCCGGGCCGTCGTCGAAGGCTACAACCGTGACGACTGTGTCTCGGCGCGGCGCCTGCGCGACTGGCTCGAGGCGCGGCGCGAGGAACTGGTCGCGAGCGGGACGCCGATCGATCGTCCACCTGTCGAACCCGGCGAGGCCCCTGGGAAGGTCGACGAACGGACGCAGGCCGTCGAAGCCCTCCGCGCGCGCCTGCTGGCGCTCGAGCCGGCGGCGGCTGACGCCCGGCCGGCGGCGCCGAGTCCCGAGCGGCTGCTCGGCTTTCTGCTCGACTGGCACCGCCGCGAAGACAAGGCCCAGTGGTGGGAGTACTTCCGGCTGCGCGAACTGCCCGAGGACGAGTTGTTCGACGAGCCGGGTGCCGTGGCCGGCCTCGAGTACGTCGGGGACGTCGAGGCCGTCAAGCGAAGCGTCGTCCAGCGCTACCGGTTTCCGCCGCAGGAGATCGAGATTCGCCGGGGCGACACGCTCAAGCGGCAGGATGGCAGGAAGCTTGCCGAGGCCGTCGCCCTCGATCGCAATACCCGCACGATCGACCTGCTCGTCGGGCCCTCGAAGCGGGACGAGCGCCCGACGGCCCTCTTCGCGCACGACCACATCAATGCGCGCGTCATCGAGGACGCGCTCTTCGCGCTCGGCGAACGCGCCGCCGAGGCCGGCGGTGTCGCGGCCCTCGACCCGTGCCCCGAGCGCGCGCTGCTTGCCGGCGAGCCGCCGCGCCTCGTCGCGCGACCGTTCGCCCCGCCGCCGCGCGAGGCCGGCACGGCCGTCACCGACTACGCCGAGGCGATCGTCACCGATCTCGATCGCACCGCGCTCGCCATCCAGGGCCCGCCCGGCTCGGGCAAGACGTACACCGGCGCGCGGATGATCGTCGCGCTCGTCCGTGCCGGCCGCAAGGTGGGCATCACCGCGACCGGCCACAAGGTGATCCGGAACCTGCTCGACGCCGTCACGAAGGAAGCGGCGCGCTCGGGCGTGGCGATCCGTGCCGGCCACAAGGGCGGCGATGACGATGGCGCGGCGTCGGCCGAGCCGCCAGCCGTGCGCGCGTTCGACGACAACGCCGCGCCGCTCGCGGCCCTCCAGGCGGGCGAGATCGAGGTACTCGGCGGCACCGCCTGGCTCTGGTCGCGTGCCGAGTATGCCGCATCGGTCGACGTGCTCTTCGTTGACGAGGCCGGACAGATGTCGCTCGCCAACGTCCTCGGCGCCGCACGCGCCGCCGCGAGCGTCGTTCTGCTCGGCGATCCCCAGCAGCTCGAACAGCCGTCGAAGGGCAGTCACCCCGACGGCGTCGGCGTCTCGGCGCTCCAGCACATCCTGGGCGACGCGGTGACGATGCCGGAAGGCAGGGGCCTGTTTCTGCCGGTGACGTGGCGGCTCGCGCCGGCGATCTGCGCGTTCACGTCGGAGCTCTTCTACGACGGGCAGCTCGTCGCGCGCGAGGGCCTCGAACGTCAGGTGCTTCGCGGCAGCGCCCGCTTTGCCGGCGCCGGCCTCGTCGTCGTGCCGGTCGAGCACGACGGCAATCGCAACGCGTCAGACGAAGAAGCCGCCGCGGTCGTGGGCATCGTCACCGAACTGCTCGCGCCCGGATCGGAGTGGGTGGATGCGGCTGGCGCCGCGCACCCCTGCGCGTCCGCCGACCTCCGCGTCGTCGCGCCGTTCAACGCGCACGTCACGCGTCTTCGTGACGCGCTGGCCGCGGCCGGGCACGGAGCCGTGCCGGTGGGCACGGTGGACCGGTTCCAGGGCCAGGAGGCCCCGGTCGTCATCTACTCGATGGCGACGTCGCGTCCGGAGGACGCACCGCGCGGCCTCGAGTTCCTGTACAGCCTCAATCGCCTGAACGTCGCGACGTCACGCGCGCGCTGCCGGTGCATCCTCGTCGCCAGTCCGCGCCTGTTCGAGCCCGAGTGCCGCACGCCGCGCCAGATGCGCCTGGCGAATGCGCTGTGCCGGTACGGGGAAATGAGCCGTCCTACGAACGACCCTCCAGCGCGTCCAGACGACGGTCGTGTTCGTTGATCTTGCGCGCAAAGTAGCGGTCGGCCGCATCGCCCGGGATGCTGTGGTCGCGGATTGCCTGCAGGACTTCGTCGAACCGCCGGTTCATTTCGATCCGGCCGTCGTCCTCGGCAATTGCCTTGATGCGATCGACGACATCCTGGTGCAGTGCCCGCATGTGGTCACCAAGTTCGACCACCTTGCCTTCAAGTGTGTTCTGGCCGGTCTTCAGGACCCCGACGTCGGTCTTCAGGACAGCGACGTCGAGCTTGACGGCCCCGACGTCGGCTGTGAGGTTGTCCAGCTTCGATTCGATGCGCGCCAGACGGTCGTCACTCATGCAACGCTCCCCCGGGGCGACGACGATGGCAGTGTCGCCCCGATGGTCGATACCCGGAGCAAGCGGCATGCCGAGCGGAAGATGGCCAGATTCGCTCCGGGATGCCATCTGCGCTGAGGATTCTGCGATCGCGTGCCGTCGCTACGGTGGCAGTTTCTGCAACGCTCGGTCATGACGGTGGACACGTGGCGCCTCCCGCCTAGGGACGACGACCATAGCATCGTCGTCACGCTCTTGGCGCGCGAAGGTTGTGCCAGGCAGGATTAGGGCAGTCGGTCGACGGCGTCGCTTCACTGGCCTTGCGGGGCGACATACTCTTTTCTGGCTCTGACCTCCATGCCGCGCGCCGAGACGCGCACGCGGATGTCGCGCACCTTGCCGTCGCGGGCCGGCGGTGCGAACCCGAGCAGGTAC
>DATKDF010000021.1:0-28089 GCA_035512795.1 Vicinamibacterales bacterium | reverse complement strand
AGCCGAACGGCGGCGAACGTCGCGCCGCGATCGGTCGAGGTGAGCAGCACCGTGTCGCGGTTGATGTCGTCGGCAGCCGCGCGATACAGCAGGTGCACGGCGCCCTGCCGGTCGACGAAGGCGCGCATGCTGCAGCAGGCGCACGCGCCGAGCGCCCCGGGGCTGACGCGCGCCTCGTCGCCAAACGTCCGGCCTTCGTCCGTCGATCGGACGAGGTACACGCCTCGGCGAGCGTCCGACACGCCTTCGTCGCCGGTGTGCCAGGCGACGTACACGCGCCCGTCCGGAGCGGCCGCGACGGTCGATCCGCCGTCCGCGCCGTTGGCGGTCACGGCCAGGTTCCGCTGCTCGCCGAACCGATCGCCAGCCTCGTTCGACCGGGCGTACAGCACGGGCATGAACGCTCGAGGCCGCGGCCGGGCGCGATTGGACCCGTTCCAGACGACATGCACTGCTCCGCCCGGCCCCACCGCCAGCTGCGGCCCGCGAATCGTCCCGGCGACGATGGCGCTGCCCGGCTGACTGTTGACCCGCACGGGCGTCGTATACGCGCCTTCGGCCTGCCGTCGCAGGTAGAACACGTCGCCGGCCATCGCGTCGCCGGCGAAGTACACGACGTGCACCGTGCCATCGGGGCCAGCCGCCGCCTGAGGGCCGATGCCTCCCGGCGGCAGCCGCTCCACGACGACGCGGTCGCGCGACGCGGAATCAGCGCCGTCGCGATCGCCGGCCGCCGGCGCCGCGCAGCCCGAACCGGCCCCAATCGCGACTGCGAACACGAGTGCGCGCGTCATCATGCAGGTCTCCTGCAAAGAGCGATCGTCGTACGGCCGAGAGGCCAGCTGGCGCCCATGCCGACCATCCATCCCTCGGCCGACAGCCAGGCTCGCTTGGGGGCCGAGCGCCACCTCGGCTCGGCTTTCGGCTCGGCCAGCAGGCCGTGATACGACGAGCGGCCCCGTCGGGCGCGCAGTTCCCGCGGGATCTCGGCCAGGCCCAGGAGCGCGTTCAACCGGCCGAGGCGCAGGACGACCAGGCCGGCCTGCTCGATCCGCTGGCGGAGTTCGGCCGGCTCGTATTTGTGGAACTGGTGCTCAGGATCGTCGGGCTCTCGCGGAAAGGTCTGGGCGTTGGTCCGCAGCAGTACGTGCCCGCCCGGCTTCAGGACGCGCGCCATCTCGGTCAGGGCGCGGCGGTCGCCGCCGTCGAGCGGCAGGTGCTGAAGGACGTCGAGGGAGATGACGAGGTCGACCGATGCGGACGGCAACGGCAGCTCGAGCGCCGACCCGCGCAGCACGCGCGGAACGCCGGACGCCCGGGCCGCGCGAAGGCCGTCGATCGACAGATCCAGCCCGACCGCCCGCCAGCCGGGACGAGCGTCGAGAAACCACGACATCGTCTGGCCCGACCCGCAGCCGACGTCGAGCAGCAGGCCTTCACGGGCGAGCCCGGCGAGATCGAGCAACCGCCCGGCCACGTCGCGCATGCCGGCGTTCCACCAGGACGCCGCCTCGAGCTCGCGCATGCGCGCGTAGTACTCGGGCGTGAAGATCTTCGGCGCCGCGACAGGCGTCTCCGCCAGGTTCATGTCGAATCTCTCAGCGCATGCCGGCCGTGAGCCGGTTGTACACGGTCGCGATCACCCGCCCCACACCGTAGCCCAGCACGAACGCATAGACGAACCCGATGAAGCCGCCCACGACGCTGACGCTGTAGCCGGGAAAATACAGCCCGAGCAGGCCGAGGTGCGGCCCCAGCGGCTCGCCGCCCTCGACGACCAGCACGAGCGTGGCGATGAGCAGGCCCAGCCCGAAGAGCAGGCCGAACGCGATCCCCCAGCCCTGCTCGTGGATGCGAAGAATCGTCTTCTGGATGGCCCGCCGCTCGTGCTCGGTCAACTGCTCTGGCATGAGGCGCCTCTCGGAACGTCAGATGTGATCGAGGAAGTCGGCCGTGCTCTGCATCCGCGCCTTCGTCCGGATTGCGAACAGGCTGATCGACAGCACGAGATTCCGCACGAACGCCATGAACCAGCCCGCGACGAAGCCGGTCGCGAGGCCCCAGCCGAATCCGATGAAGGCGCCCGCCCACGTGACGCCGTAGCCGAAGAAGTACTGCGCGAGGAGGCCCAGGTTCGGACCATCCGCCGGGTGGGCGATGACGTGGAAGGCCGTGATGCCGAAGATCGCGAGGCCGGCGACGAGACCGACGGCGATGCCGAGCGCGGCCTTGTGCACCGGGGCGAACGCGTAGGTCAGCACGTCAGGCTTCGATCCGGGCGCATCGGTCATCGTCAGAGCCCCCCCGTCAAGCTTACTCGCAGCCGGCGAGCGACGGCCAGCGCGCGGCCGCGCACGTAACGCAGGCGGCGGCGCCTGGTCACGAACGTCTCGAAGGCGCGGGTCCCCCACGCGTCGAGCCGGCCGGGCGACTGGAAGTAGTACGCGTCGAGCCGCGGCAGCAGGCGCAGGTCGGCCTCGGCGCCGAGCACTCGGAAGTCCGCCGTACAGGCGTGACGAAACGCCCGGCCGACAACCGCCGCGGTGCGCAGGTCGACGTGCCCGTACGGGTACGCGAATGCCGTGGGACGCATCCCGGTCTCGCGCTCGATCGTCGCGGCCGAGCCAAGCACCTCGTCTTCGATCTCCGGCGGGCTGAGGGTCGTCAGGTCCCGATGCGTGCAGCTGTGGGCTCCGAGCGACACGTCGTGCCCGGTCAGCCGCCGCAACTCGGGCCAGTCGAGCAGCGGAAGTACGGGAATGCCCGGGTCGGCGGCGCCCTGCCACGCGTTGGTGCGCCCGGCGCGGTCGGAGACGACAAAGAGCGTGCTCGGCAGGCCAGCGGCGCGTAGCCGGGGTTCGGCCTCGCCGGCGAAGTTCACGAAGGCATCGTCGAACGTGAGCGCCACGGCATCGGCCGTGTCCGGCAACCCGACGAGCGTGTCGAGCGGGACGACCTCGACGCGTCCCGACGCCAGCCACCGCACATGACGATCGAACGCATCGGGATGGCAGGAGATCGGCGACCCTGACTCGTCAATCGAGTGATACGTGAGGATCGCGCGCATCAGGCCGTCACCGCCAACCGCCTGGCCCGAGCCTCTTCGACGATCTCGAGGTATCGGGGGACGACGACATCTTCGGACCAGTAGCGGCGGAAGGCCGCCTCGCCCGCCCGCGCGAGCCTCGCGCGCAGGGCAGCATCGGTCTGAAGCGACCGCATGGCGGCGAGGAGGTCTTCCTGCGACTCGAACAGCAGTCCCCCGCCGGCCCGCTCGACGATCTCGGGAAACGAGCCACGGCGGCGCGCGATGACGGGCGTCCCGTGGCTGAACCCTTCGATCAACGTGAGGCCAAACGTCTCGAAGCCGGTCGACGGCACGATGAGTGCGGTCGCCCCCCGATAGCAGGCGGCGAGCCGCTCGTTCGGCACGCGGCCCACGAACCGCACGCGTGGATTGCCGGCCGCCCGCCGCCTGAGGGCGTCCCCGTGAGTCCCTTCGCCGGCCACGACCAGATCGGCCCCATCGTAGCGGCCGAAGGCATCAAGGACGTCGTCGAGCCCCTTGAGCCGCTCGAGGCGGCCGACGAAGAGGAAATAGGGCCGCCCGCCGGGCTCGGCCGTGTCTGCCGGGGGATCGACCGCCACCGGGTCGGGCGTGAAATACGGCAGCACGGTCATCTCGCGCGGGAAACCGAACTCGCGGTGCTTCGCCCGGCTGAACTCGCTCATCGCGACGAACGTGTCGATGTGCGCGAGGTCGCGTCCGAGCCGTCCCAGGTGGCGCCACGCCTGCGGCGGACGCCGGTAATGCACCTGACAGCGCAGGCACTGGCGGCCGCTGCACGGCTCGCGGTTGTGCCGCCACAGCACGTGCGTCGGACAGACGAGCCAGTGCTCGTGCGCGATGTAGATCTTGACGGCGTGTCGGCCGCATGCCAGGACGCCCGGCCCGCCGATGAGCGACGTGTTGTTGAAGACGATGGTATCGAAGCCGCCGTCGTCGAGGAAGCGCCCGAGCCGGCGGGCGTGTGCAACCGGGCGTCCCGTCTGCTGAAGCAGGAGCGTCGTCAGTTTCGGGAACCGGCTCCGGAGCGTCACCACCTTCACGCCGAACGGATCGATCGGCGGCAGACCGGCGTGCGCGCCGGCGAGGGCGGCGTAGGCATCGGCGTTGTGGACGACGGTGACGTCCCATCCACGCCGGGCGAAGGCGCGCGCGAGGCGCTGCACCGCGACCGCGTCGCCGCCGAAGGCGGCCGGCGGATAGAACGTCGTGACGAAGCAGACGCGGCGCGCCGTCACGCCGCCTCCACGAGCGCGTCGAGCGCGGCTCGTCCGCCGCGCTCCCACGAGAGTTCACCCGCGCGCTCACGAGCGCGCACGCCGAGGCGCGCCCGAAGGGCGTCGTCGCCCGCCAGGGTCTCGAGGGCCGATGTCAGCGCGGCGGTATCGCCCGGCGGCACGAACAGCCCGCCGCCCTCGAGCAGTTGCGGCAACGGGCTTTCGGTGGTCGCGATGACCGGCGTGCCGCAGGCGGCCGCTTCGACGGCCGGCAGGCCGAAGCCCTCGCACACCGACGGCAGCACCAGGGCCACCGCGCCCGCATGCAGCAGCCGCAGTTGGTCGTCGGGCAGAAACCCCCGCCAGTGCACGAGGGCGCCGGTGCCCTCCCGGTCGATCGCCGCCTGGATGCGCTGCCGATCGCTGTGGAACACATCGTCGGCCGGGCCGACCAGCACGAGGTGCGGCGCCGGGCCGCGTGTGCGCTTGACGAGTGCGGCATGCGCGCGGGCGAGCACGTCCAGATTCTTGTGCGGGTTGAAACCGCCGACGTAGATGAACCACGGCGCGCCGGCCGGCAGGCCGGCGTCGGCTGCCGCGCGTGCGATCTCGTCGCGCGAACTCGGCACCCGATAGGCCGGCGCCGGCGCTTCGAGGGCCACGCGAATGCGGCCGGGATCGACGCCGAGCACGCGCGCGATGTCGCCGGCCGCGAAGTCGGACACGGTCAGCACGATCCGCGCCTGCCAGAGCGCCAGGCTCACCTTCGCGCGCCAGAACGCGCGGGCCCGCCAGCCGGGCAACGTGAGGTCGGGGAACCGGTCCGCGATGGCGTCGTGGACGGTGACCACGGCCGGCAGCCCGGGCGGCAGGGGAAAGTAGGTGTACACGGTGGGCGAGAAGAAAACGTCCAGACGGGCGCGCGACGTGGCCCGCGCCAGCCGGAGCATGTCGGCGGGCGAGCGGCTGCCGCCGGCCGCGGCGGCGAGCGTCGGCGACTGTGCCTGCGCGACGACCTGGCGTTCGACGTTCGGCAACCGCAGGTCGAAGGCCGCCGCGGCGCGCGCGTCGAGCAGGCACACGAACGTGTGCTCGGGCGCCAGCCGGACCATCGCCGGAACGATCTCGCGCGTGAACCGGCCGTACCCGCGCGGGTTGGCCCAGCACGTGGCGTCGACACCGATGCGCACGATCACCCGCCTCCCGCGGTCTTCTCCGGCTCGGGCTCGAGCTTCTGCTCCTCGTGGTACTCGAAATCGGTGTTGACGGCCCAGATGTCGTGCGAGGCGCCCTGCATGTTCCAGACGGCCATCATCGCCGTCAGCATCGAGTGATCCTGGTTGTTGTACTTGTGCATGCCGTTCCTGCCGACGGTGTGCAGGTTGGCGATGCCGTCGATGCCGCTCCGGACGACGTCGAGGTGCTCGCGGTAGACCGAATCGTAGATCGGATAGGCCTTGGGCATCCGGATCACGGCGCCGTCCTCGACCTCGGCGGCACGGGCCAACCCGAGCGCCTCGAGTTCACGGCTGGCCTGCGCGATGAGGTCGGCGTCGTTCGCCTCCCAGAGGCCGTCGCCCTTGAAGCAGAAGTACTCGAGGCCGAGGCACGTCTTGCCCGGCACGGGCACCATGGCGCGGCTCCAGTTGTTGAAGTTCTGCACGCGCCCCACTTTCACGCCCGGCGTGTGGATGTAGATCCAGTTGTCCGGGAAGAGGTTCTCGCGGCCGAGGATCAGCGCGACGAGGAGGAAGTCGCGGTACTTCAGGCCCTCGGCCGCCGCCCGCACGGCGTCGGGTGGCGCCGGATCGATCGCGCGCACGAGCGAGCGGACCGCCGTCGTGGAAATCACGTGGTCGGCCTCGAACCGGCGCTCGCCGTCCGGCGTGGCGGCGCGGACGGCCACGACCCGGCCGGCCTCGACCTCGACCGACGTCACGTGGTGGCGCATGCGCACGTCGTTGCCCATCGCGACGACGCGATCGCGGCACGCTTCCCACATCTGGCCGGGGCCGAGCCGCGGGTACCGGAACTCGTTGATGAGGGACTTGATTGCCGTGGACCGCCTGTTCAATTGCGTCGCCGACAGGATCGCGCGGGCGAGCGACAGCCCCTGGATGCGCTGCGCAGCCCATTCGGCCCGGATCTCCGTACACGGGATGCCCCACACCTTTTCCGTGTAGGTCTTGAAGAAGATCTCGTACAGCCGCCGGCCGAAGCGGTTGGTCACCCACTGTTCGAAGTTCTCCTCGACCGGGTGCGGCCGGTACTGCCACCAGAGGTAGCTCAGCACGATGGCCGTCGCGTTGAAGACGCCCAGGCCGCGAAGCGCGTTGCCGGCCTTCAGCGGGTAGTCGAAGTAGCGGCCGCGATAGTGGATCCGCGACAACCGCGGCACGGAGATGAATTCGTCGCCGAGGACCTCCTCCCAGAGCGCCTGCACGGGCGCGATCTTGGTGAAGAAGCGGTGGCCGCCGATGTCGAAGCGGTAGCCCTTGTACTGCGCGGTGCGCGAGATCCCGCCGACCATGTCGTCGCCTTCGAGCACCGTCGTGCGCACGCCGGCCTTCGACAGCAGGTAGGCCGCGGTCAGGCCGGCCGGGCCCGCGCCGATGACGACGACGTGCTGGCCGGGCTGCAGGGGAGCAACGGTCCGGGGCTCGGTCACCGGCGGAACCTCACGTCACCCTCGCCAGGGCGTTGCCCGATCCGGCCGAGTAACCGACGATTTCGCCGGCGGCCCAGGCCGTCACGAACAGGACGAGCAGAGGCAGCGACCGGACGAGCGTCGGCCGGTACGCCGGCTTGGCGGCAACGCGCCGGACGATTCGGACGAAGAGCACCGGCGGCAGCACGAGCGCACCGAGGGTCATCGCGAAGCGCCTGGCCGCGCCGGCGCCGGCCACACGGAGGCCGGCATACGCACGCGCGTACAAATACCGCTGCCCGACATAGTCGCGCACACGGTAATGCATCTTGTGGCCGACCACGATCTCCGGGTGGCAGACCAGCCGCACGCCGTCTCGTCGCATGGCTGCGTGCAGGTAATCCTCCCAACGCCCCTTGGCAATCGTCGCCCGGTAGCGTTCCAGGAGACTCCGCCGGTAGACGACGTTGTTGCCGGTGAGCGCATCGACCTCGCCGCCCGGGATCGGCGGCAGCAGGTGACTGTACTCGCAGAGGAACGCCGCCCAGTCGGTCGTCGTGCCGGTGGCGGCGTTCTCCACGCTGCCGCCGACGACGTCATGGCCGGAAAGGAGCGACTCGAGCATCTGCCGCGCCCAGCCGTCCGGCACGATCACGTGATCCTCGATGACCGCCACGGCGTCGCCGGTCGCACGATCGAATGCGAGCGCGCGCATCTCCGGGATCGTCGCGCCGGCATCGGCCGGCACGACCACGGCCGCCGGGAATCGCGCCGCCACGGCGGACCGGACGGCCGGCCCGAGTCGATCGACCACGATGACTTCGAGCCGCGCGCCCGACGCGGATTCGCGCAGAAGCGCGTCGAGGCACTCGAACAGGATCGGCGGCCCGTTGACCGACGGCACGACGACGGACAGATCGGGCGTCGTCATGCGCGCGCTTCGCGAAGCGCACCCCAGGCCTCGCCAGCGGCCCATGACGAGGCGAGGAGCAGAAACCACGGGAGGGACAACAGAAATCGCCAGCGGTGCGCCGGTGCGCCGAGGACGCGCGAGCCGGCGCGCGCCGCCAGCACGGCAGGCACGAGCGGCGACGCCACGAGCACCTGCCACAGGCGCCGGGTGCCGCCGCGCACGCGGCTCGCGCCGAAGTGCGCGCCGTGCGCGAACCGGTGATCGAGAATCGTCGGGAGCGGAAACGACCGCGTGAACTCCACCACCGCGGAAGGCACCCGCGACAGCCAGCCGCCGTCCGCCCGGATCGCGCGATGCACGTCCAGTTCCCAGAAGCCGCCAGCCAGGACCTCGGGATGCCTGTCGACGGCCGCGCGCGCGTAGGCGGCGTTGTCGCCGGCCAGTTCCCCGTCCGTCCGGCCGGAGCCGAATCGTTCCGGGATGAAGCCTGAGTATCGGAGGTAGTAGACGGCCCAGTCGAGCATCCTGGTCCTCGGCCCGAGGGCCAGCGGTCCGCCGGCAGCCGACGCGCCGTCGTCAATGGCGGACAGGAGCGACGTCGCCCAGCCAGCCGGCACCAGGCAGTGCCCGGTCGTGAGCGCAACGACCCGTCCCGACGACCGGCGAAACCCTTCGGCCCAGAGTTCAGGCGTGAGCGTGCCGGAGGGCAGCCGGAACAGCCTGGCGGCCCCGCCGCGGCGCTCGACCCGGTCCGCCGTGCCGTCGGTCGAGGCGTCAACGACCAGCGTTTCCGCGCTCAGCCCGGCGCAGGTCCGATCGAGATGGTCGAGGCATCGCTCAATCGACGCGCCGGCGTCGGTCGTCGCCACCACAACTGAAAGGTCCACGTGAGGCGCAAATAGGGCAAAACGGGGGCCAGACCGGCGCGGGCCGGGCGCCGGCAAACCTGCGATGGCGTATTTAGAGTCTGCCGGAAGTCGGACTTTTGTCGGATCGGGGGCTCTATTTCGCTCGGGACCGGCTCGAATTGGAGCTGGCCCGCCGCTTGCGTGGTTGCCCACCCCGTGGCGACCCCAGCGCCCAGCGCGGTGTCCGACGCCGATCCCGTGGCTCGCCAGGGTCGATGGCGACGCGCTCGTCGGCGTGTGGAACGCCGGCGTCATCGGCTACTTCGCGACGCAGCCGGTCGTGAACCTCGACGGGCTCATCAGCGGCCTCCAGCTCGAGGCCGTACCTGGCCGAAAAGCGCGGTCGCCGAGTACATCCGCCTGCGCGACATCCAGCCGTACCGGATCTACAGAGTGGAGTGAGGAGTTCCCATTTTCCAGCCCACCAGATCCTCGAGGGTTGGGTCGTCCATCTGCACGCGCCGCCCGGTACGCGCCGAATGGTAGGCCGCGACGATGACCTCGAGGACGTCGCGTCCGTCGGCGCCGCTCGCCGGTGGCTCGGTGCCGTCCGCAAAGGCGGCGAGCGTCTTCTCGATCACGAACCGTGTGGCGACCACGGCCGGATCTTTCGGATTGCGAGCGAGAAAGGTGCGCCGTGACCCCTGTTCCTTCCACGCCATGCCTGAGATGCCGCGTTCAATCCGGATGTGGGGCGTCGTGCTCCGATAGAGACCCGCGGAGATGCGCGCCCTGCCGCCGAACGACGCGCGCAGCGAGGCGTTGGCGGCCTCGGCTCGCACTTCGAAGTACTGCGTGTCGCCCTTGCAGAGCCGATTCTGAATGACGCTGGCCAGGCGTCCGCGCGAGAACTCGAGCGTGACGAGCGCGACGGCGTCCGTGTCCTCGTCCCGGACGCCGCAGCTCGACGTCGCGGCCTGTACGCTCACGGGCTTCTCGCCGAAAAGCGCCATCAGGAAGTCGACGAGGTGGACGCCGGCTTCGTACAACGTCCGCTGCACCATCTGACCGCGCCACCCGGGCTCGGCCCAGGGGGGCAGGTCCATGAGCTGCCAGACCTGAACGAACGCCAGCGCCCCGGTTTCGGGTTTCGCCGCCTCGTCGCGCAGGGCGCGGAAGATCGGCATCTCGCGGAACTCGTGGTTGAGCGCGACGCGACGCCCGGCCGCGGTGGCCGCCGCCAGCACGGTGTCGGCCTCCGCCAGGCTCGACACGAACGGCTTCTCGCAGATGACGTGGGCGCCTGCGGCGATGGCCTTCAGGCAGTAATCGGCGTGGGTATCGGGCGGCGTGCCGATGACGACGACGTCGGGCCTGGCCTCGGCCAGCATGCGCTCGAAGCCGTCGAAGACCGGCACACCGTGCCTGGCGGCGGCCCGTTCGCGGCGAGCGGCGTCGAGGTCGCAGGCGCCGACGACCTTCACCGACGGCAGGCCGGCAAGCGCCGGGAGATGAATGTCGAAGCCGGCGTTGCCGAGCCCGACGAGGGCGATTCGGTTCATCAGTCAGGCAGCAGTTCAATTCCGGGGCCAACCGGTTGGCCAGCGCTGGCCATGTGGCGGAACAAAAGACGCCTCTGAAGGTGACTTTTGTCGATCGGCCGGCCTGGGCCGCGAATCCGCACACGCCAAGAGGCCCCGGTGCCCTCGGCTGCTGCACCGCGACAACGGTCGGACTCTTGCACTGCTCAGGCCCGATCCTATGCGCGTCGGTGTCAACGGCCGTCGGCTCGAAGGACAGCGCCTTGGAGTCGGGCGGTACATCGAGTATCTGCTCCGGCATTGGGAGGCCGAACTGGGCGAGCGGGACCGGATTACGGTTTTCGTCCGGGCGCCGTTCGACCCGAACACCGCGGGCCTGTCCGGACGCGTGCAGGTCCGGCTCCTCGAGCCACGGCTGACCGGTCTGTCCTGGGAGAACGTCGTGCTGCCATGGCAGGCGTCTGACATCGACGTGCTCTTCTGCCCGAGTTACACCGCCCCGCTCGCCTACCGTGGTCCGATGGTCGTGGCTACGCACAGCGTGAACGAATCAGATCCAAACTCGAGCACTTGGAAGGATCGCTACCTTTACGGCACCTCCTATCGCCTCAGCGCCCGGCGCGCCGACGACGTCGTCGTGCCCGCCGAGGTGACACGGCGGCACGTTCAGGAGTTCTACGGGATCAACCCCGATCGGGTTCATGTCGTGCCGCAGGGCGCGGACGACAGCTTCCAGCCCGTGACTGACGAGCGATTGCTGGCCGACACGCGACGCAGGTATCTTGGCGCCGACGTGCCCTTCGTGCTGTTTGTCGGCAAGCTATCTGAACGGAGGAACATCCCGACCCTCATTCGCGCCTTCGCCGGGCTGTCACGGTCGGGCCGTATTCCACACCGTCTGCTGCTCGTCGGCCCCAACCATCATCACCTGAGGCTTCCGGAGCTCATTGCCGAGCTGGGTGTCGAGGCGTCGGTCGTGCAGACAGATGGCCGGTTCGCCAGTCATGGCGAACTCGTGCCCATCTACAGCGCCGCCGACCTGTTCGTGCATCCCTCGATGTACGAGGGCTTCTCGATTACCACGGTGGAGGCCCTGTCGTGCGGCGTCCCGGTCGTTGCGGCCAACCGCGGCGGCCTCGGGGAGATCGCCACCGGAGCGGCGCTGCTCGTTGATGACCCGACGGAGGACGCGCTGGCGCGAGCGATGCTCGCAGTGTTGACCGATCCAGCTCGCGCGAGGGCCATGCGGCTTGCCAGCGGCCGACGGGGCCAGGCATTTCGCTGGCAGAACACGGCCAGCGAGACGTGGCGGATCATCGAGGGAGCGGTGCAGCGCCGTGCACGCCTCCCTGTACGCGGGTCGGTTCATCCAGCCCAGAGGTGAAGCGTGAAGACAGTGATTCTGGCCGGCGGATTCGGCACGAGGCTATCGGAAGAGACCACGGTTCGACCCAAGCCCATGGTCGAGATAGGCGGACGACCGATCTTGTGGCACATCATGCGCGGGTACGCGGCCTGCGGCTTCAACGAGTTCGTCATCGCGCTCGGCTACAAGGGCGAGATGATCAAGGAGCACTTCCTCGAGTACCACCGGTTGCAGAACGACCTGACGATCCACCTGGCCAGCGGGCGCGTCGACGTGCATGACGGCGAGTGCGAGGACTGGACCGTCCATCTTCGCGACACCGGTCTGCTGACGGCCTCGGGTGGCCGGCTCAAGCGGCTCGCTCCGGTGCTCCGGGACGGGACGTTTCTGATGACCTATGGTGACGGTGTCGCGGAGCTGGACATCAATGAGCTGGTCGCCTTTCATCGCCGGCACGGCAAGCTGGCGACCCTGCTGGCCGTACCGCCCCCCGCCCGGTTTGGCGCGCTCTCGCTCAGTCGGGACGAGGTCGCCCGGTTCGAGGAGAAGCCCGTGATCGGCGACGGGTGGATCAACGGCGGGTTCTTCGTACTGGAGCCGGGCGTGCTCGACTATGTCGACGGCGACGATCAGCCCTTCGAACGGGAGCCATTGGAGCGGCTGGCGAAGGACGGGCAGCTGATGGCCTTTCGACATGAGAAGTTCTGGCACTGCATGGACACCATGCGCGATCTCCAGCACCTCAACGCGCTGTGGGACTCTGGCGATGCGCCGTGGACATTGACGTGGCGCCGGCAGGCTCTCACGCGGAGCGACGGCCGGTGAGTTCCTTGCACGCCGCCTGGCGGGAGCGCCGGGTCCTCGTCACAGGGGCCAGCGGACTTCTCGGGTCGTGCCTGACTCGAGCGCTGCTCGAGGCCGGCGCCCACGTCGTGGCGCTCGTGCTGGATGCGGATCCGCAGACCGAACTCTACCGGAGCGATGACGTGAGGCGAGTAGCCGTGGTGGGCGGCTCGCTCGAGGACTATCGCGCCGTCGAACGCGCCATCCTCCTGCACGACGTGGACTCGGTCTTTCACCTCGGCGCACAGACGCTGGTGGGCGTTGCCCATGCGGCTCCCACGGCGACGTTCGACGCCAACATCCGGGGCACCTGGCTCGTCCTCGAGGCGTGCCGTCTGCATCGGACGGTGAGGCGCATCGTCGTGGCGTCGAGCGACAAGGCGTACGGCGAGCAGGCCCTGCCGTACGTGGAAACGGCGCCGCTCGTCGGACGGCACCCCTACGAGGTGTCGAAGAGCTGCGCCGACCTGTTGGCCCAGGCCTACTACCATTCGTACGGGTTGCCCGTCGCGATCGCCAGGTGCGGCAATATCTACGGTGGCGGCGATCTGAACTGGAGCCGGCTCGTGCCAGGCACGATCCGCGACGTCCTGCGTGGCCGCCGGCCGGTGATTCGCAGCGACGGGACCTGCCTTCGGGACTACGTGTACGTGAAGGATGTGGCGCGCGCCTATCTGAGGCTGGCGGAGGCGATAGATGACGGCAGCGGCATCGGCCAGGCATTCAACTTCAGCGATGAGTCGCCGCGATCCGTGATGGCGGTCGTTCAGTCGATTACGAGCCTGATGGGCGCGACCGTGCAGCCCGACGTGCGCAACGAAGCCCGCGGCGAGATCCGCGACCAGTACTTGTCAGCCCGCAAGGCCCGCGAACTGTTGGGCTGGCGGCCGGCGTTCAGCCTTGAATCGGGTCTCCGCGAGACGATTGAGTGGTACCGGGACTTCCTCGCCACTCCCGACGCTGTCGCGGTGCCGGCCGGCCCATCGAGCCGGGAGCCATGAGCGAGTCGCGGGCGTCGGCGCTGCGCCGGCAGATTCTGGGTCAGATCCCGGCCTACCATGACGAGGCCTTCCGACCGGCGCCATTCGTGGCCGGTGTCACACCGGTGCCCGTGTCGGGACGCGTGTTTGACGCGGACGATATCGCGCACCTGATCGACGCGTCGCTCGACTTCTGGCTGACCACCGGCCGCTTCGCGGAGGAGTTCGAACGGGAGTTCGCCCGAACGTTGGGCCTCCGGCATGCGATGCTCTGCAACTCCGGCTCCTCGGCGAATCTCCTGGCGGTTTCGGCGCTGACTTCGGATGCGCTCGGCGCGGAACGTCTCCGGCCCGGGGACGAGGTGATCACGGTGGCGGCCGGCTTCCCGACGACGGTCGGCCCCATCGTTCAGAACGGTTTGACCCCTGTCTTCGTGGACGTGAGCCTTGGCGACTACAACGCTGACCTGGACGCGGTCGAGACCGCCATCGGCCCACGGACGCGGGCCATCGTGCTGGCGCACACGCTCGGCAATCCGAGCCGGCTCGACCGTCTCGTGGAGATTGCGGATCGGCACGATCTCTGGCTGATAGAGGACAACTGCGACGCTCTTGGCTCGACCTACGGCGACCGACTGACCGGGACGTTCGGCGATCTCGCCACCGTGAGCTTCTATCCTGCGCATCACATCACGATGGGTGAAGGCGGCGCCGTCCTGACGGATCGACCGCGCCTCAAGACCATCGTCGAGTCGTTCCGCGACTGGGGCCGTGACTGCTGGTGTGCGCCCGGCCGCGCGGACACCTGCGGAAAGCGGTTCGACTGGCAGCTTGGCGACCTGCCGGCCGGCTACGATCACAAGTACATCTACTCGCACATCGGCTACAACCTGAAGGCCACTGACATGCAGGCCGCGGTCGGCGTGTCGCAGCTGCGAAAACTGCCGGCATTCGTTGACGCCCGGAAGCGGAACTGGCGGCGACTGCGCGACGGCCTGAGGACGCTGGAAGACTACTTCATCCTGCCGGAACCGACGCCGGAATCGGACCCGAGCTGGTTCGGATTCGCGCTCACGGTCCGATCAGACGCTCCCTTTACCCGAGGCGACATCGTGACGGGCCTCGAGGCTCGTCGGATCGGCACGCGACTGCTCTTCGCCGGCAACCTGCTGCGCCAGCCGGGCTTCCGGTCCATGCCTCATCGCGTCGTCGGCACGCTGGACAGGACCGATCAGGTGATGTCGAGCACCTTCTGGCTCGGCGTCTATCCGGGACTGACGGACGAGATGTTGCGGTTCGTAACGACGACGCTCGAAGAGCAGGTTCATGAGTGCATCGCGCGACGATCGCGGCGAGAGGTGACGCCTTGACCCCGACCATGTCGTCCTGCCGTGCCTGTCTCAAGGAGCGAATGCTCTCGTTCCTCCCGCTGGGCACTCACCCGCCAGCGAACGCTTTCCTCACGGCCGAGGAGCTCGAGCGCCCGGAGTTCGCCGCATCCCTCGACACTCACGTCTGCCTGGACTGTGGTCTCGTTCAGGTACCCGACCGGGTGCCGCCGGAGTTCTTCCGAAACTACCTGTACGTCCCGTCGGCTGCCGAGGCGACCCACGTGCACTTCCGCCGTCTGGCGGAACGCGTGCGCTCCGACACCGCCGATGGCGACCACCTGCTCGTGGACATCGGGTGCAACGACGGGCTGTTCCTGAGCGAGGCCGGGACTCTGGGCTGCCGGGTGCTCGGCATCGAACCGGCGGCCAACCTGGCGGCCATGGCGCGTGCCAGAGGCGTTGAGGTGTTCAACGAGTACTTCGGACGCGACACGGCTCTCGACGTGCGGGAACGCTACGGTCCGGCACACACGATCGTCACGACCAACACGTTCAATCACATCGACGATCTGCACGGGTTCATGTCCGGTGTGGTGACGCTCCTCGACGAGCGGGGCACGTTCGTCATCGAGGTGCCGCACGCCCTCGACTATGTCGAGAAGAACGAGTTCGACACCGTCTACCACGAACACGTGTCGACGTTCACGCTGAAGTCACTGGTGGATCTCTTCAGTCACTTCGGTCTCGTCGTCAGCGACGTCGAGCCAATCAGCATCCACGGCGGGTCGATGCGTGTGTTCGGTCGTCGGGCCGCGGTGTCACAGCCGGGTGTCGCGCCGGGCCAATGGCTCGCTCGCGAACTGGAGGCCGGGCTCTTCGACCCGGCCACCTACGACGCCTTCCGGCAGCGGGTGGAAAAACTCCGGCTGGACCTGTGCGCCCTGCTCAACGATCTGAAGCAGGCGGGCCGGCGCATCGCGGGCTACGGCGCTCCGGCGAAAGGCAACACGCTGCTCAACTACTGCGGGATCGGCCCGGACACGCTGGATTTTCTGGCTGATCGTAACCGGCTCAAACACGGGCTGTACTCGCCCGGCATGCACATTCCCATCGTGCCCGCGGAGGAAGTACTGAAGCAGCAACCTGACTACCTGCTGATTCTGGCCTGGAACTTCGCCGACGAGATTCGGCTTCAGCAGGAAGAGTTCCGCCGCCGAGGTGGACAGTTCATCCTGCCGATCCCTGAGCCTGTCGTCGTATCGTAGTCCATGGCAGCGACGCTCGTTACGACCCGCGAACTCGAACCTCTTGCCGGCGCGACCGTCCTCGTCACCGGAGCCGGGGGCATGCTCGGTTCTGCGGTGGCCGACGCGCTCATGAGCCTCGTGACGGAGTGTCGCATCATCGCGTCAGCCAGGGGCGACCTCGACGTTCGTGACCGGACGGCCGTCCTGGCCATGCGTTCGGCCGCGCCGGACTTCATCGTCCATTGCGCGGCATACACGTCTGCCGACGGCTGCGAGGCGGCGCGAGAGACGTGCCGAGAGGTTCAGGTTCAGGGGACGCTCAACGTGGCTGAACTGGCTGCGGTCTGCGGCGCGCAGGTCGTCTATCCCCAATCGGTCTTCATCTTTGACGGTCGCGAAGTGCCAGTCACCGAGACCACGTCACCGGCCCCGCTCTCCGAGTATGGTCGCGCCAAGCTGGACGCAGAGCAACGCCTGCTCGACCGGAGGCCCGACAGCCTGGTTGTGCGGATGGCCGGCTTCTTCGGTGGCGATCATCGGGACAAGAACTTCGTGGGCTACTTCACGCGAGATCTGTTCGACGGCCTGCAGCGCGGAGCGAAAACCTGGCGGGTTGGCACCCGAATCTGGCAGCCCACGTACACTCGCGATCTGGCCGAGAACACCCTGTTACTGATGGCGCTCCAAAGGAGCGGCCTCTACCACATGGGCAGCGAAGGTGAAGCCACCTTCCTCGATGTCGCGCACGCGTGCGTCACGGACCTCGGGCTCGAGGGTCGCGTGACACTGGAACGTCTGCCGACTGGGGACCGGAGTCGACTGGAGGTCGCCCCGCGGCCGGAACGGCTCATCACCGCCTGCCTCAGGCTCAGCCGGGAAGGCCTGAATCGACAACGCCCGTGGCGCGACGCCCTCCGTGAGTACCTATCCAGACCGTACTTCCGCGAACTGGCGCAGACGGCGCTCGCCTCGGCTCCGTGATGCCCGCCGACCTGCTCTGCAGTCCGTGGGTCGCGCCGCATCTTCGCGCCTTGCAGAGCCGCGTGGTCATGACGGCGATGACCCGCAACTTTGCCGATGCGCGCCACTGCGCCACCGCGGCCATGGCCGACTACTACGCTCGGCGCGCCGCCGGTGGCGTCGGGCTCATCTTGACGGAAGGCACGATCGTCCACCCGTCCGGCGACGGGTACCGGGACGTCCCGTACATCTATGACGACGCGCAGACCGAGAGCTGGCGCCAGGTGGTACGTCGCGTTCACGACGCGGGCGCGCGCATCTTCTGTCAGCTCTGGCATTGTGGCCGCATCTCGCACCCGGACTTTCTGAGTGGGGCTGCGCCCGTCAGCGCGACAGACCGGGCCGCCGACGGCATCAACCGGCAGAACGGCAAGCCCTTTGGCGTCCCGCGCCGTCTGGCCACCGGGGAACTGAAGGGAATCTACGACATGTTCCGGCGCGCGGCCGTGAACAGCCTCGCGGCTGGATTCGATGGTGTCGAAGTGCACCTCGGCCACGGATATCTGGCCGATCAGTTCTTCGATGCCCGGATCAACGATCGCGCCGACCAGTACGGCGGCAGCGTCGTCAACCGGTGCCGGTTCGGACTCGAACTGACCCGCGCGGTCCTCGACGCCTGCGGTCCCTCGCGCGTGATCGCACGCATCTCGCCGTCCCGATTCATGAACGCCGTCTACGAGTGGCCGGACCTGGATGACATGCTCGACTGCGTCACCCAGGGCTTCCACGACCTGGGCCTTCGGATGCTCGACGTCAGCTGCGCCCGAGCCGAGTACTTCGAGACCTCGGGCAACGTGATCCGCCAGGCGCGGCCGGCATGGCCGCATCTGCTCATTGGTGGTGCCTCCCTGCCCGCGGCGGATGCCGAGCGAGAGATTCGCGACGGCTGGCTCGATCTGGTCACATATGGCCGCTGGTTGATTGCCAACCCCGACCTGGTGGAGAGGTTTCGCAACGGCGAAGAACCCCGCCCGTACCATGCCTCCATGCTCGACCGCCTGGAATGAGACCACTCACATGATGGCGGGGGCGCGCGTACTCGTGACCGGTGCGGCGGGATTCCTCGGCGCAAACCTCGTACGGCGGCTGATTGCCGATGGCGCATCGGTGCGCGCCGTGGTTCGACCGACGAGCAGCCAGTGGCGCCTGGAGGACGTCATCCCCCGGATCACGCTCCTTCCCGTGGACATCCGCGACCTTCCGTCGTATCGGGTGATGGATGGCGTGGACGTGATTTTCCACCTGGCAGCCGCGGCGGTCGATCAGCGCAGCTCCGACATTCGCGGCATGATCGAGACCAACGTGCTGGGCACGTCCGCGGTGCTCGAGCTCGCGGAAAGACTGCGAGTCCGGCGCCTGGTGCATGTCGGGTCAAGCGGCGAGTACGGCCCGGTCGAAGGCGCGTCCGAGGATCAGGCCCCCCAACCGAACGCCGAGTACGGCGCCACGAAGGCCGCCGCCACCCTGCTCGTCGGCGCGTTCAGCCGCCGGAGCGGCATCAGTGCCATCACGCTGAGGCCCTTCTCCGTCTTCGGTCCGTTGGAGGCGGCCTGGCGCCTCGTCCCGTACTGCGTGCTGCGGGCCCTCGATGACCAGCCGCTCGAGCTGACCGATGGGCGCCAGCGCCGCGACTTCGTCTTCGTCGACGACGTCGTCGAGGCCATGGTGGCGGCGGCGATCGCCGAGGGCGAAGGCATCGTCAACGTGTGCACGGGCGTCGCGACCAGTGTCCACGACATGGCCATGACGATCATCCGCCTGAGCGGTAGCCGTTCCGAGCCGCTGTTCGGTGCCAGAGCGCATCACGCCACCGAGATGTGGATGACGTCCGGTCGGCCCGAGCGCGCCGCTAGCGTGCTCGACTGGCGACCTCGCAGTTCCCTCGACGAAGGTGTGTCGAAGACCATTGAGTGGATGCGCTCAGCGCGGCAACGGTATCCTCATGTTTACAGTGTCTGACGGGACGGAGCGTGGGAGGCACCGAGGCGCCTACCCCTGGGCACCGGTTCCCCTGCGCAACACCCGTGCGACTGTCATGAGACCGAGCAGGGCACTGGCGTAGGCCAAACCTCCCAGGCCGATCTGCTGGACCAGCGGGAGAGCAGACCCCACCGATACAAGAACCGCGACCATGCCGAGCGCGGCCGCAACCGGCTGCCAGATCACGGCCAGCGATGGCCAGAGCCCCATCCGCCGTATCGCCGCGATGCCCATGATCACCACGAGGACCTCGCTCACGAGCGTTGCCATGGCTGCGCCCTCGATCCCGAATCGCGGAATGAGCAGTACGTTCAGGGCGATATTGACGGCCGCCGCCACGCCGCCAATAGCGGCCTGCACGCCCATTTGGTGGGTGACGACGAACAGCGTGCTGTGTGACCAGTGAATGAACACCGCGCCCACGCTGAGCGCCAGCAGCCGTAGGGCCGTGGCCCCCTCGACGTAGTCGGCGCCGAAGAGCAGCGCCATCATCGGCTCGGCCGTTACGACGGCGCCGGCGACGAGAGGCGCGCCGATCGTGACCGCCAGACGCAACGACTCTCCGACGAGTCGGCGCCCCGCGGCCGGGGCTGACTGCACCACGCGTGCGTACGACGGCAGGTAGGCCGAAGCCACGGCACCTGAGATGGCCATCAGCAGGAACGCCACGCGGTACGCCGCCGTGTAGAGACCAACGGCGCGGTCCGACACCATGAAGCCGAGCATCACGACGTCGGCCGAGATCACGGTCACGCGGAGGAGACGGGCGAGCGTCAGGTATTGCGTTTCCCGGAGCAACTTGAAGCCGGCCGCCAATGCGAGGTGAGGGCGTCGGCGCCCGAACAGCACCATCGCCAGCACGGCGGCCGCTGCGAGCTCGCCGGCGAACTGGATGACCGGCACCCGCGTCACGTCGTCCGGACTCGTGACGAACACCCACACACCAGCCGCAAACACCACCTGCGCCAGCACAGGTCCGGCGCCGGCCAGCAGGGGTCGTTCGAGCCCCTTGAAGACCCAGCCTGGATCGAGCGCAAGCGAGAAGAACGACAGGCCGACCAGCAGCACGACGAGCTGCGTCACCGGTGGTTTCGGGAGCAGGACCGAAACCAGTACCAACAGGACGAACGACACGGAGGCAAGGACGAGGCGAACGCTGGCAACGGTCGTGTACCAGTCGACGGCGCGTTCGGGGGCGCGCGCCACCTCGCGCCCGCCGACCTCGCCCAGGCCGCTGTTGACGGCCAGGGCCAGGTAGCTGCAGAGCGCGACAGCGAAGCCGATGATTCCGAACCCTTCCGGCCCCAGTCTCCGCGCCAGGATGGCGGCAGCGAGAAACGCCACGGCGCGCCCGATGATCTCGCCGCCGGCCAGAACGCCGATGGCGCCAAGAATGGCCCTCGGCGCCCGGACGACGTCGTCGGGGGACGGACGGTTCACACCGGACGACCGTTGCGCGACGCGGTACCGGTCACGGGTGTGCAGTGGCGCTCTGTGACGATGCCACCACTGTCGTCCGATCGGGAGGGCCGGCGCGGCATCTGCTCCCTGACCTGGTGAGTAGCGCTCGAAAGCATGTGAGGGATTATCATCCAGCGAGCGGCCAGACAAACCGGATCCGGTTCCGGCGACCCCGCGCGTCCCAAACGCCGAGCAGACAGGGTAACCTGCGGGGAGTCACGCGAACCATGAACACGGGATCGCCGCCCGACGGCAGGCTCGAACAGGTGCGCGCGCAGGACAATGACGATGGCGGCGGGCTCGAGACGCTGCGGCGTGACGGGTACATGTGACCCTTCACCCCTGGCGGTGTCCGGCATGCCGCGGGCCGCTCGAGGCCTCGCCCGATCGGCTCGACTGCCGATCGTGCGCACGTTCGTTCCCCCTGATCGGCGGCATCGCCGATCTGCGGGTCGACCAGCCGCACTGGATCGACATCGACGGGGATCGTCGTCGGGCCGTCGAGCTCCTCCGGCTGGCCGAATCGCGTCCGGCGGCCGATTTGGTGGCCGAGGTCTTCGGAGCCCGCGAGGGCTGGACCGCCCGTGACCGAGAACGGCGTGCCCGGCAGATCCTCGACGGGGTCGCCCGCATGGAACGGGAACTGGACGAATGGCTGCGCCCTCCCACCGCCGGCCCGGGCGTGTTCCTCGACCTCGGCTGTGGCGCCGGGCAGCTCCTCGCTGCCGCGGCCAGACAGGGACGACACGGCATCGGCGTGGACGTCTCGCTGACGTGGCTGGTCTGCGCCCGAACGCTCGTGCTCGAGGCTGGCGGCACGCCGGTCCTGGCCGCGGCGCTCGCCGAGTCGCTCCCGCTCGCCGATGCTTCGATGGCCGGCGTCGTCTCACTCGACGTCATCGAGCACGTGGGCGACCAGACGGGATACCTGCGCGAGATGGCGCGCGTGCTCGCGCCCGGCGCACCGGCCGCGCTGGCCACGCCGAACCGGTACAGCGTGACGCCGGAACCCCACGTCGGCGTCTGGGGTGTCGGCTGGTTACCGCGGCGATGGCAGGAGCCCTATGCCACCTGGCGGAGCGGCAAGCCGTATCGGTACTGCCGTCTGCTGAGTCTCTGGGAAACGCGGCGGATGCTCCACGCGCAGGGACTCGAGGCCGACGTCCGGACTGGTCTCATTCCCCCGGAGGAGCTTGCCGACTCGTCGCGTGCTCGGGCCGTCGCCGGACGCCTGTTCAACCGCGTCGTGTCGTTGCCTGTCGCGCGCACGGCTGTCCTTCCCGTCTGTCCGTTCTTCCGGATACTCGCCCGCAAAGCCTGAAGGACATCGCGGGACGTGGCCGGCCGCGCACAGGCGGTCACGGCCACCCGGGCGAATGGCACGCCCAATCCACCGCTGACGATTCGGGTGGACGTCTGGGCCTGCCGGAGATGCGGCAGGCGCCAGGCCGGGCTTCTCACGGGGAATAAAGTCCCTCCGACGGCTGACTTCGGCGTCCACCCTGGGTTCTTCTGGCCTTACGGGCGATTCCGGCCTAGCACGCACTTTGCGTTGTCCCGGACCGCATGGGCCAGCCACCTGACCAGGAAGCGCTCAGGCTGTCGGTCGTGGTGCCGTTCCATCGGAACCTGGCGCACCTCGAACGCTGCCTGCGCGCAGTCCGGACCGCAGGCCAGCAGCTGCCGCCTGGCCAGTCGCTCGTCGAGATCATCGTCGTCGCGGATGGCGCACGCGACGATCCCGCAGCGGTCGCCCGTGCCGCGGGCGCGCGGGTGCTGGCCATCCCGGGCCCGTCCGGCCCGGCAGTTGCCAGGACGCGAGGCGCCGCGTCGGCCTCCGGCAATCTCCTGGTCTTCGTCGATAGCGACGTGGCGGTGCATCCGGACGCCCTGGTCCGGCTGGCCGGGACGTTCGACGCCGATCCGGGCCTCGGCGCCGCGTTCGGCGCGTACGACGACGAGCCGGCGGACAAGGGGTTCTTCTCGCAGTGCCGCAACCTGGCGCACGCGTTCATCCACCGCCGATCGCGGCGCGAGGCGCGGACGTTCTGGGCGGGACTCGGCGGCGTGCGCGCGGACGTGTTCGCGGCGGTGCGCGGCTTCGATGAGCGGTTCACGCGGCCCTCGGTGGAGGACATCGACCTCGGCTATCGCCTCACCGGCGCCGGGTTCCGGATCGCGCTCGAGCCGCGGATCTCGGGTCAGCACCTGAAGCGCTGGACGTTCGCCTCGTCGGTCGTCTCGGACGTCCGCGATCGCGGCGTGCCGTGGACGCAGCTCATCCGCCGGTACGGCGCGATGGCCAACGACCTGAACATCTCCGTGCGGTACCGGCTGTGCGTCGTGCTCGCGTATCTGCTGGCGGGCAGCCTGGCCGGGGGCGTCGTCGCGCCGGCGGCCGCGCTGGCCGCCCCGGTCCTGGCCGCCGGGCTCTGGCGACTGGACCACGAGTACTACCGGTTCTTCATCGACCGGCGCGGCTGGCTGTTCACATTGCGGTGGTTTCCGTTCCACGTGCTCCATCACCTCTGCAACGGCCTGTCGTTTGTGGCCGGCAACCTGCTCTTTCTCGCGCGCCGCACCGGGCTGGCGCTGCCGTGGTCGCTGCCGGTGACGGCGTGGCCGGGCACGACGGCGCCGGGCACGAGGGTTCATGCTCACCCGTAGCGGCACGGTGCCGCCCGTGGCGCTCGATCGGTCCCTGGCGCTACCGGTCTCCCGGGCGCGGCTGGCACCGGCCCTGGTGCTCGTGGCCGCGCTCGTCGCCGGCTCGCCTGGCCTGTTCGACGAGTCGGCGGTGTCGCTCCACGGCGACTCCGCGAAGCACCTGATGAACGGCGTCTTTCTCGCCGATGCGCTGCGGGACTGGCCGGCGGGCGGCGTCGGCGGGTTCCTCGAGTACGCGCGGCATTACTACGCGCAGTATCCGGCGCTGTCGCTCGGGCATCATCCCCCGCTCGTGGCGGTCGCCGAGGCGCCGATGTTCCTCGTGTTCGGCGTGTCGGTGACCGCGGCGCGGACGGTCCAGCTCGTGTCGTTCGTGGCGGCGGCGCTGCTCCTGTACCTGCTCGTCCGGGATCACTACGGCATCACGTCCGGCGTGCTGGCCTCGGCGATCTTCATCACCAGCCCGACGGTGGTGATGCTCGGCCGGTCGATCATGTCCGAGATGCCGGCGGTCGCGCTGGTTCTGGCCGGGGCCGTCGCGCTGCAGCGCTACGTAGCCGGCGGCCGCCGCGGTGCCCTCGTCGTGTTCGTCCTGGCGGCGGCGGGGAGCCTGTACGCGAAGCAGCTCGCGGTCTTCGTGTTCCCGGCCTACGTCGCCATCGTCGCCGGGTCGCTGGGCGTCCGGCGGCTCGCCGGCCGCGATCTCGTCCTGGCGGCCGTGGCGCTGGCGGTGCTCATCCTGCCGCTGGCCTGGATGACATTGGCGATGTCGCCGGCCAACGTCCGCGCGGCCGTGACCGTGTTGACCGATCGGAGCGACGCCTCGGGCCCGTGGCTGTCGGTCTGGCGCGCACTCAAGGGCCAGTTCACGTGGCCGATGCTGGTGCTCATCGGCCTCGGCGCGGCGCGCGCGCTCACCCTGGCCCGGCAGGGCGGCCTCGTCTTCGGCGTGTGGGCGGTCGCCGGGCTGGCCGGCCTGGCGGCCGTCGGTCCATGGGAGCCGGCCCGGTACGGCGTGTATGCCGTGCCGGGGCTCGCGGCTCTGGCGGCGTCGCTCGCCCACGGGTGGCGGCGGTGGCCGCCGGCCGTCGCGACCGCGGCGCTGCTCGTCGCCGCGATCGGACACCAGGCCACCGTGGCCGCCGGGCGTCCGCTGGCCGGCGCCGGCGGGTATGAGGACGCCGCCCGGTTCGTCACCGCGTCGAATCCCGGCCCGACCGTGCTCTTCAGCGGCGACATCGACACGGGCTATTTCACGTTCTTCGTCCGCAAGCACGATCCCGACCGCGCGCTGGTCGTGCTTCGGGCGGACAAGATCCTCACGACGTCGTACATGGGGAATCCTGGGTACCGGGACCGGATCACGGATCGGTCCGCCATCTACCACCACCTGCGAGAGTACGGCGTTCGCTTCGTCGTGATCGAGGATACGGCGGGCCAGTCGCCCGTCCTCGAGTGGCTGCGCCAGGAGCTCCGGTCCGATCGCTTCCAGGAGCGCCGCCGCATTCCCATCGTGACGACCGACGCGCGGCTGCGCGGCACCGATCTGGCGGTGTACGAGTACCTCGAGGCCACGCCGCCGGCGGCCGACGCGGTGCTGTCGATAGACCTGCCGATCGTCGGCCGCTCGGTGACGGTGAAACTCTCCGACCTCACGGGGCGGAAAGGCCGGCAGCCATGACCCTTGCGCGAGCCCTCGTCGTCT
The DNA here is from genome assembly GCA_035512795.1 of Vicinamibacterales bacterium. Taxonomy (GTDB): domain Bacteria; phylum Acidobacteriota; class Vicinamibacteria; order Vicinamibacterales; family SCN-69-37; genus DATKDF01. The sequence continues at coordinate 3,256 of DATKDF010000021.1, read as the reverse complement.
CGCTCGCGGTCGCGCTCGCGGGTACCGCGCCGCGGCAGGAAGCCGGCGTCGTCCGTGTCACGGTCGACCCGGCCGTGCGCCATCAGACGATCGCGCACTTCGGGGTGTCCTGGCGGACGTTCGACGATCCGCACCTGTTCGAGACGCGCGATCCTGCCACGGGGCGGCCGCGAACGCGGATGGCCGCCGCCGAAGAGGACGCCGTCTTCGACCTGCTGTTCGGACCGGCGCTCCAGCTGCGTCATCTGCGCCTGGTGACCGATGGCAACATCGAAGTCTCGCGCGGCCGTTTCACCTTTGAAGACCGCTTCGACGTGCTCGTCGACGACGCCCTGCGGGCCAGGGCGCGTGGGCCGGTGACCGTCGCCCTTACGGTCGGTCGCTACCCGCCGGAGAAGTGGATGCGCGGGACGGTGCGCGAGTACGCCGACTACTTCGTGGCCCTGGTCGAGCGGGCCCGGTCCCGCGGCCTGCTCGTCGATTACCTGGTCATGAACGAACCGAGGATCGACGGCCCGCTCATCCGCGACATCGTGAAGGCCGTGGGACGCCGGGTGCCGGACACGATCACGTGGGCCGTCACCGACGAAGTCAAGCCCTCACGGGCGATCGCCAAGCTGCCGGCGATCCTCGAGGATGCCGACGCCCGCCGCCACGTCGCCGCAATCTCCGTGCACCTCTACCACGAGCGCGACCCCGCCGGCTCCCTGGCCGCTGTGCGTGAGCTGGCTGACCGTTACGGTCTGCCCCTGTGGATGACCGAGTACTCCGGCGGTCCCTGGGGCTGGGCGGCGCTGCAGACGGAGCTGCTGACGACCTACCGGATGTCGTCGGTAAGCTACATGTGGGGCTTCTTCGGCGCCTGGGATGGTGCCCATCTCGTCGCCGGGGTGACCGACGAGGAGGGTCGCTACCAGGGGATGCGGCCCCTGAAGGTCGCGTCGGTCTTTGCGCACTGGAGCCGGTTCGTCCCGCCGGGATCGACGCGCATCGAGGCGACCAGCACGGCGCCGGACGTGATGGTGAGCGCGTTTGACACCCCGGAGGCGCGTGTGGTCGTCGTCTTCAACCGGGGCGGGACCCGCAGGGTCGAGCTGCAGGTGCCGGGGGCCCGCCAGCTCTCCGGCGTCCGGACGACCAACGCGGAGGACCTCGCGGACACGGGTCGGACCCCGCTCGAGGGCGGACGCGCCACCGTCACGCTGCCGGCGCGGAGCCTGACCACCTTCGTCGGAGCGAAGTCATGAACGTCAGCCTGACGCGCGGGCAGGTGTCGGGCGGCGTGCTGCCGTACATCCAGATCGCGCGCCTCGATCACTGGTTCAAGAACGCCTTCATGCTGCTCGGCGTCGTGCTGGCCGTGTTCTACCAGCCGGCGGTCGCCACGTGGTCGAGCCTGTGGCCGCTCGCGATCGCGGTCCTCTCGACGTGCCTCGTGGCCTCGAGCAACTACGTCATCAACGAGCTGCTCGACGGCGCGAACGACCGGCTGCACCCGGAGAAGAAGCACCGGCCCGTGCCCTCGGGCCGCGTGCGGCCGGCCGTCGCCTACGCGGAGTGGCTGGCGCTGGCCGCCGCCGGCTTCGCGCTCGCGGCGACGCTGAACGTCTGGTTTCTCGCCTCCGCCGTGTGGCTCTGGGTGATGGGCGTCGCCTATAACGTCCCGCCGCTCCGCACGAAGGAATGGCCGTACCTCGACGTGCTGAGCGAGTCGGTGAACAACCCGATCCGCCTGCTCCTCGGCTGGTTCGCGCTCGTCTCGACGATCTTCCCGCCGGTGTCGCTCCTCATCGCCTACTGGATGGTGGGCGCGTTCTTCATGGGCATGAAGCGGTACGCCGAGTACCGGCACATCGGCGACCGGAAGGTGGCCGCGGCCTACCGGCACTCGTTCGCCTGGTACACCGAAGAGCGCCTGCTCGTGAGCGTGTTCTTCTACGGCACGGCCTGCGCGCTCTTCGCCGGCATCTTCATCGTCCGCTACCACATCGAGCTGATCCTGTTCACGCCGTTCGCCGCGGGCATGTTCGCCTATTACCTGCACATCGGCCTGCAGCCGAACAGCCCCGTGCAGAACCCCGAGAAGCTCTACACGCAGAAGGGCTTCTTCGCCTACATGGTGCTCTCGACGATCGTCTTCGTGCTGCTGATGTTCACGTCGATTCCGGCGATGTACGAGTTCTTCAACGTGGAGCCGTCGCTCATGGAGCCGCTGTGGCGCTGGGGGACGCAATAGGCGCCGCATGTCACACGCGTCGATCTCGTTCATCATCCCCGTCCGGAACGACGCCGCCCGCCTGCGCCACTGCCTGCGGAGCATCGCCCGGAGCGCCACCGGGCGCGACGACGTCGAGGTGATCGTGGCCGACAACGGGTCGACGGACGCGTCGGCCGACGTCGCGCGCGCCGAAGGCGCGGCGGTCATCGAGCTGGCGGGCCTGCGCGTCGGCGCCCTCCGGAACCGCGCGGCTGCGCTCGCCCGCGGGACGCTGCTGGCCTTCGTCGATGCCGACCACGAGATTGCGCCAGGCTGGATCGCCGCCGCGTCCGAGGTCCTCGCGGACCTGTCGGTCGGCGGCGTGGGCGCGCCCTGCCATCCGCCGGCGTCGGGCACCTGGGTGCAGAAGGCGTACGACCGGCTGCGCCGCCATTCGCGTGGACGCACGACCGTGGAGTGGCTCGGCAGCGGCAACCTCGCCGTGCGACGCGCGGCGTTCCTCGCGGCCGGTGGCTTCGACACGACGCTCGAGACGTGCGAGGACGTCGACCTCTGCCGTCGGATTCGAGCGCTCGGACTCACGCTCGTCTCCGACAGCCGGCTCGGCAACATCCACTACGGCGACCCGGGCACACTCCGGGACGTGTACGCCGGCGAACTCTGGCGCGGCCGCGACAACGTCCGCGTCAGCCTGCGGGCGCCACGGTCGACACGCACGCTCGTGAGCGCGGCGATTCCGGTCGTGAATCTGACGGCCCTGGCCGCCATTCCCGCCGGCCTGGCCACGATGACGACCGGTGGCGCGATGCTCGCGGCCGGAGGGGCACTCTGGATCGGGGTCATCGTCGGGCTCAGGGCGACGCTGATGATGGGACGCCCGGCCGCCCGGCCGCGCGCGACGCTGCCGCAGATCGTCGCCGTCGCCGCAGTCTATGAAGCCGGGCGGGCGCTGGCGCTCGTGGCGCGGGCCGGTCACCGGCGGCGGGGCGATTCGACGACACCGGCGCGGGGTGTGGCGTGATCTCGGTGCTCGAACTC
>DATKDF010000020.1:0-21983 GCA_035512795.1 Vicinamibacterales bacterium | reverse complement strand
CCAGGTTGCAAGCTGCCGCCTCATCGAGCCGCGGCCAGGCTCAGGCATTGTCTATCGCACGGGGTTCCGGTTCCTCGGCCGCGCCAAACCTGGCACCGGCACCATCGAGGACCTCATCGACCGGCTCCTCACCTCCTCGATTAGGCTGTGCTGACAAACGACGGCTCAATCGTCCCGGCCAGAAGCGGTGCATGCGGACGGAAGTACTCGAGCTGCGTTCGGATGGTGTGCAAGAGGAGGGGCGTATTCGGCGGCAGGGAACGTCATACGTGCGATCATGGACCGCGGCCGCGGCCGGATGGGCCGCAGGCGCCCATTACCGTGGGAGGATCCAGTGATCGAGTTCCGGAACATCCTTTGTCCCATTGACCTCAGCGAACTGTCGGTCCGCCCGCTGCGGCACGCTGCGGCTCTGGCCCGCTGGTACAACGCGCGGTTGACGGTCCTCCACGTGGTTCCCGGAGTCGACCCCATGCGGTCCACGCCCCTCGGCGACCCGGTGCACATCGTTCAGCCGGTGCCGCCCGACGAGGAGGTGGTGGAGGCGCTCCGTCGGGCGCTGCAGGTGGCGGGCGTCACGACGCCCGACGTCGAGACGATTGCCGAGGCGGGCGATGCCGTGGCCGCGATCATCGACCGCGCCGTGGCCACGCCGGCCGACCTCATCGTGATGGGCACGCACGGCCGCACGGGGCTGGACCGGTTGTTTGTCGGCTCGGTCGCCGAGCAGGTGCTGCGCGGCGCGCCGTGCCCGGTGCTGACCGTATCGCCCGGGGCGGTGGCCGCGCCGTCGACCGAAGTGACGTTCAAGCGGATCCTCTGCCCGGTCGACTTTTCGCCGGCATCGCTTCCGGCTGTGGGATTCGCGCTCCATCTGGCAAAGCAGGCCGATGGCGCCGTCACGCTCCTGCACGCCGTCGAGGTGCTGGCCGAGCACGAGCCGGCCGCGAAGGGGCCCTTCGCCGAGTATCGCGCGTCGCTCATCACCGACGCCGAGGAGCGGATGCGGGGGCTCGTGGCCGACGAGTCGCGCACCTGGTGCGAAATCGAGGAAGTGGTGGTGGCTGGCCGCGCCTACCGGGTCATCCTCGAGGCGGCTGACGCGCGCGAGGCCGAGCTGATCGTGATGGGGGCCCAGGGCCGCGGCGGCGTCGGCCTGGCGGTTTTCGGCTCGACCACGCAGCAGGTCGTGCGAACCGCAGCCTGCCCGGTCCTGACGGTTCGGGGCTGAGGTGGCCGCCGGCCCAGGCTCGCCGCTCTGACCGTTCATCGGCGTGCCGGCAGGATGCCGCCGTCGGCCATGGTGCGTTGCCTGCTCCAGAGCGGGCCCACGAAGTATCCCCGCGCGAAGCCTCGTCCGACAATGGCAGTCGCCAGCGTGGCGCCGACGACGGCTGTGACGACCGACGCCTCGATGCCAAAGGCGCCGCCGGTGAGCAGGTCGGGGCCCTCGAGCGTGGCCTGCAACAGGCCCATCGACTCGCGGCCCGATACCGGCAACCCGAGGATCGGTCCCTGGGTCAGATTGACGGCGTAATGGGCGCCGATGGCCACCCACAAACGACGAGTGAGGATGTAGACGCCGGCGAGAAACACGCCCGCGACCGCCGCAATTGTCAGGGCCGCGAAGATCGAGGCGTTCGCATTGCCCAGGTGCAGGACGCCGAACATGACGGCTGAGAGCGTGAGGGCCATCCACGTCCCGAGCCCCTCCTCGAGGATGCGGAACACCACGCCGCGGAAGGCGAGTTCTTCCCAGAAGGCCGTGGCCGCCGTCGCGACGAGCGGCACGAGGAGGACCGTCCAGGGATTCAGGCCCAGCACCTGGTAGGCGCCGGCCAGCCACAGGATGAAGACGATGAGTCCGATCATGCCCGCGCCGACGGCCATCCCGAGCCCAAGCTCCGTCGGGGCATGCCGCAGGTCGAGCTCCCGGACGGGCCGGCGCTCGATGAACCGGACATAGAGCGTGTACGCCAGCCAGACCACGAGGACGGTGACGACCCCGCGGGCCGCGACCGCATCCCCGGGCAGCCGCATGAGGCCGTTGGCGACGACGTCACGGGCAATGAATGCAACGGCGATGATCAACAGCGCCAGCGCCAGCCGTGTCAGCGGGAAGAGCAGCACCGTCCGCAGTCTGCTCTGGCCGGCCGAGGCCCGTGTTGCCCTGGAAGTCATTGGCCGGGATGGTAACAGGCCGCGCTCGCTCCGGCGTACCGGGCAAGCATGCCCGGGCGGTCGTCGTTATAATCCGCCGTACATGCCCATTGCGCCGGGAAGCCGAGTTGGTCCGTACGACGTACGTGAGCTCGTTGGCGAAGGCGGGATGGGGTCCGTCTACCGTGCCACCGACACGCGGCTCGGCCGCGACGTGGCGGTCAAGTGCGTGCGGCCCGACTCGGCGGACGGTGACGGTGCCGACGCGCGGAAGCGCATCCTGCGCGAGGCGCAGACCGCATCCAGTCTCAACCACCCGCATATCGCGGCGGTGTTCGACGTCGGCGAAACCGAAGGCGAGGCGTGGATCGCCATGGAGTTGGTCGACGGCCGGCCGCTGTCGGCGATCGTCGAACCCGGTGGCCTGCCGCCCGAAACCGTGACGCGCTACGGCATCCAGATTGCCGATGCGCTCGCCCACGCGCATGCGCGCGGCGTCACCCATCGCGACCTGAAGCCGGCCAACATCGTGTGCGGACCGGAAGACCGGCTGAAGGTGCTCGACTTCGGCCTGGCCGCCCGTCTTCCGGAAGCGACGGCGGCCGAAGTGACGCGCACCGCGGTGACGGCCGACCCGCCGGCCGACGTGCTTGCGGGCACGCTGCCGTACATGGCGCCCGAGACGCTTCGCGGCCGCCCGCCGGATGCCGCCGCGGACCTCTGGGCGTTCGGCGTCATGCTGCACGAACTCATTGGTGGCAGCCGGCCGTTCCGGGCGCAGACCACGCACGAACTCGTGGCGGCGATCCTGGCAGACGCGCCGCCGCCGCTGCCCGCGAACACGCCTGCCGCGCTCGTGGCCGTGGTCGCTCGCCTGCTGCAGAAGGACCCGGCGCGCCGGTTCCGGTCGGCCGGTGAAGTGCGCGCGGTGCTCGAATCGCTGGCCGATCAGTCGTCAACCGGCCGCGTGCCCTCACCGTCTGCCGCCGGCCCGCGCCGCCCGCGTGCGGGCGCCTTCGCGGCGCTGGTCCTCCTGCTGGCGCTTGCAGGCGCCTCCGCCCTGTTCTGGTGGCCGGCCGAAGATCGCCTGGTCCTCGAAGATCACCAGCTTCTGTCGACCTTCGCGGGCGCCCATCGCTCGCCAAGCCTGTCGCCTGACGGATCGCGGCTCGCGTTTGTGGCGGCCGATGCCGACGGCGTGCCGCAGGTCTGGATCCGGGACTCGGCGCAAGGCGCGCCCGTGGCCATTACGTCGGGCGGCGTCCCCGCCTCGCGCCCTCGGTGGTCGCCGGCCGGCGACCGCGTCGTGTTCGTCCGCGCTGGCCTGGGCATCTGGTCGGTGCCGTGGCTTGGCGGCGCGCCCACGCGGCTTCTCGAGTTCGGCACCAACCCGAACCTGGCGGCCAATGGCACACGGCTCGTCTTCGAACACGAGCGCAACGTGTGGATTGCGGATGCCGATGGCTCGAGTCCGCGGCAGGTCGAGGGCGTGCCGTCGCAGTATTACTCGATCGCGCGGCGGCCCGCGCTGTCGCCCGACGGGCAGACCATCGCGTTCTTCCACGCGGAAGCCGGCCCGAACGGCGACCTGTGGACCGTGCCGGCCGAAGGCGGCGACGCCCGCCGGCTGACCGTTGACATGCGCGAAGGCGGGGCGCCGGCCTGGACGCCCGACGGCCGGTGGATCGTCTTCTCGTCGGCCCGGGCCGGCAGCCGCACGCTGTGGCAGATCCCGGCCCGCGGTGGCACGCCGCTGCCGCTCACGACCGGCAGCGGCGAAGACGATGAGCCGGAGATCTCGCGCGACGGCACGCGGCTTGTCTACTCCAACGTCAAGCACTCGTGGACGCTCGTCGTGCGCGACGAACCCGACGCGCCCGATCGGCCGGTGCTCGAGAGGCACACCGAGATCCTCTTCCCCGCCTTTTCCCCGGACGGCACACGCATCGTCTTCTTCGGACGACAGGACCGTGCCGTGGCGGTGAGCACGATTGGTGTCGATGGGTCGGACCTGCGGCATCTGACCGGCGGAACGGAGCTCAATCACCAGCCGCTCTGGTCGGCCGACGGCAGAAGCGTCTACTTCTACCAGATCCTTCCCACGCCGTCCGTTCGCCGCGTGCCGGCCGAAGGCGGTCCCGACGAGTTGGTGTGGCCCTGGACGTGGGAGGTGCAGAACGCCGCGCAGTTTGATCCGTCAGGCAGTCGAGTGGCCTACGTGCGGCGCGGTGCCGGTGAGGCCACCGTGATCCACGACGTCGGGACCGGAGACGAACACGAGCTGGGGCGGCCGATCTACACACCGAAGTGGTCGCCCGACGGCCGATGGATCGCCGGGTGGCGCGACGGTCGTGTCACGCGTTGTCTCGTCGACACGGGCGCCTGCGAGGACGTGACCGCCGGCATCCACGCGCGATACGGCCCCGGCGGATCGACGTTGTATTTCATGCGGCCGCTGCCGAACACGACTGCGCATGAGCTCTGGGCGATCGACATCGACACCCGCGTCGAGAGCCGCCTGGGCCAGGTCGGCCCGTTCCGCTACATCGACCGCCACGTGGACGTCTCGTCGCGAGGCGCCATCGCGTGGGCATCGATGCACGCCGGACGTCCCGAGCTTTGGGCCGCGCGCCTGGGCCGCTGATTTCACCGGGATCCCGGTTCGCTCTTCTACGTCGATCACTGCCAGCGGCCGCGCCAGATCGCCGTTGCCCCGAGACCCGTGAGGGCTGCCGAAGTCCGGTATGATCCGGCCTTCAGCCATGACGGCAGCCACCCAGAGCCCGAGCAGCGGTTCGCTTTGACCCTGACTGCCGGCACCCGCCTCGGGCCCTACGAGATCGCCTCGCTCATCGGCGCGGGCGGGATGGGTGAGGTCTACAGGGCTCGAGACACGCGCCTCGATCGCATCGTGGCGATCAAGGTGCTGCCCGCCGCCCACGCCTCGGACGTCGAGTTTCGCGAGCGTTTCGAGCGCGAGGCGCGGAGCATCTCGGCACTCAGCCACGCGCACATCTGCACGCTCTACGACGTGGGCGCCGCAACGCCGGAAGGCGGGACCGGCGGCGCCGTGCCTGCGACAGACACGCCGGTCGTCGTGTCGTACCTCGTCATGGAGCACCTCGATGGCGACACGCTTGCCGCGAGGCTCGGACGAGGTGCACTGCCCCTGGGCGAGGCGCTCAGAGTCGCGTGCGAGATCGCGAGCGCGCTCGACGCGGCGCACCGTCAGGGCATCGTGCACCGGGACCTGAAGCCCGGCAACGTGATGTTGACCAGGGCCGGGGCGAAACTCCTCGACTTCGGACTCGCGAAGGTGGGCCCGGCTCGCGACGCGCTGTCCGGGTCGGCGGCGCCGACCGTGATGGGACCCCTGACGGCGCGGGGCACGATCCTCGGCACGTTCCAGTACATGGCACCGGAACAGATCGAGGGTGGCGAGGCCGACGCGCGAACCGATATCTTCGCGTTCGGCACGATGCTGTTCGAGATGCTGACGGGCCGGAAGGCGTTCGAGGGCAAGACCCAGGCAAGCCTGCTTGGCGCCATCCTCAGGGACGAGGTACCACCGATCAGCCAGACGCAACCGGTCGCCACGCCACTCCTGGACCACGTCGTCCGGACGTGCCTGGCCAAGGATCCGGACGATCGGTTCCAGACGGCGCACGACCTGCTGCTGCAGCTCCGCTGGATCGCCGCAAGCGGAAGCGCCGCGGGCGTGCCCACGCCGGTGGCCGCCCGTCGCCGACTGCGCGAGCGCCGGGCGTGGGTGGCGTTCGGCGTCGTCACGGCGCTCTGGCTCGTCACGCTCGCGTGGGCGGCCCGGTCGCTCCTCGAGCAGCCGGCGCCACACCAGGTGCAGTTCGCCGTCGAGACGCCGGGCGCCGCGCTCACGTCACCGGTCAGCTTGTCACCGGACGGCCGGTTCCTGGTGTTCTCGGCACCGGGCGCGTCGGGTGCTCTCGAACTGTGGCTGCGCCGGCTGGCGACAGCAGAAGTGGAACTGCTGGCAGGTACGGAAGGCGCACTCTGGGCCTTCTGGGCGCCCGACAGCCGTTCGATCGCGTTCGATGCCGGCCGCAGGCTGCGACGCGCCGAGGTGGCCGGCGGGATGCCGCAAACCGTCACCAATCTGCCTGCGGACCTGACCGGCGGCACATGGAGTGACGACGGCGTCATCGTGTTTTCAGCGAGGGGGACGCTGTATCGAGTCGCCGCGACAGGCGGGGAACCCCGGGAGCTTCTGCGCCCCGATCAAACAGGACACGACGGCTACTACTTCCCATTCTTCCTGCCGGACGGGCACCGGTTCCTGTTTGCGGCGCGAGGCTCCGGCTCCACCGTCAACGGGATCTATGCTGGTTCGATCGACGCGGCGCCTCCGGCGCTCGTGGTCGGGGCCGACTCGATGCCGGTGTACGCGGCACCGGGGTTTCTGCTGTACACCCGGGAAGGCGCCCTGCTCGCGCAGCCCTTCGACGCCCGTACACTCGAGCTCGCCGGCGAGCCCGTGCAGATCGCCGAACAGGTCTCCGCCGTGACCAACGGGCGGCTGGCGGTTACCGCATCGGCCAACGGCCTCATCGCGTACCGTTCCGGAGTACCGCCGGAGGCCGATCTCGTGTGGTTCGATCGCGAGGGCAAGCTCGTTCGCACCTCCGGCGAACCGAGGCGGTACATCTCCGTCCGCCTGTCACCGGACGGGAGGTTGATCGCGGCGCTCGAGGTTGACGCCAACACCCGCCTGCGCTCCATCTGGACGATCGATCGCCCGACGAACATCATGAGCCGGCTCACCGAGGATGAAGACCTGGGCGACGTGGTCTGGTCGCCCGATTCGCGCGAGGTGGCGTTCTGGTCGAGGCGATCGGGCCGGACGCACATCCATCGGCAGGCCGTCGGTAGCAGCGGGGACGCCGTGTTGTACGAGTCGCCGGTCGATCAGACGTGGCCGGACGACTGGTCGGCTGACGGACGGTTCTTCCTCTTCCACAGGGCCGGCCAGCTCTTCTCCCTGGTTCTCGGGAGCGACGATGCCGCACAGCCGATCGGCCAGTCCCCGCCTCTCGTTGACCAGGCGAGGTTTTCGCCGGACGGTCGCTGGGTGGCCTACGGATCGAACCGGTCGGGAGCGTGGGAGGTCTACGTGGCGCCGTTTCCCGCGTTCGACAACCGCCGGCCGATCTCCAGGGGCGGCGGCGGGCAGGTGAACTGGCGGGGCGATGGCCGCGAGCTCTTCTACCTGTCGCCCTCGGGAGAGATGATGTCGGTGCTGGCCACACCTGTCCGTCCCGGAACCGATGAGCTGGAGTTTCAGCCGCCCACGCGGCTGTTTCAATCGCCGATTCCCAGACCCGCGATGAACACCGATTGGTACGAGGTCACCAGGGACGGCCAGGAGTTCGTGTTCATCCGGCAGCGGGGATCCGGCGATGGCTCGGCGCCCCTCACCGTGGTCGTCAACTGGACGGCCCGACTGAACCGATAGCCGCCATGCTCACTGGATCTCTGCGGCGCGACCTGGGCCTCGCCATGCGACGGCTGCGCCAGTCGCCGACCTTCACGGTGTTCGCTATCGTGACGCTCGGGCTCGGTATCGGCGTGGCCACCGCGGCCTATTCGGCGATGTACGTGCTCGCCCTCCGCCCGTCGGGCGTCGACAGCACGAACCTCGTCGTGCTCAGCCGGTCCAACGCCGTCGTGGCCAACATGCCGGGTGCCGTGACATGGGCCGACTACGAGGAGTTCGCTGCCCAACAGTCGAGCCTGTCGCAGGTCGCGGCCTGGACGCGGGTGCCGCTGCTCGCGCTGGCGGGTCCCCGGTCCAGCGCCTTCGTGGACGTCGAGGCCGTGACCGGCGGCTACTTCACGATGCTCGGCGTCCGCGCTCTGCACGGCCGGCTGATTCAGCCGGCCGACGATGAGCCGTCAGCGTCGCCGGTCATCGTGCTGGCTGAGCCCACCTGGCATCAGCACTTCGAGAGCGACCCCACCGTCGTCGGCATGCTCGTGCGCCTCGGTGGTCGTCCCGTCCAGATCGTCGGTGTCGCGCGCGCAGGGTTCCGCGGCGCCACGGGGACCTACGTCGGTCAGTTCGACGGCTGGGTGCCGTCCTCGTTTCTGGCCGCGCTGCCGGGCTGGGTGCAGACGCAAAGCACGCGCGCCTCGTATTTCACCGGTGGCCGACTGCGCCCGGGCGTTACGACCGAGACGGCCGCCGCCGACGCCGCCGCGATCGCGGGCCGGCTCGACGTCGTGAACCCGCTGCCACCCCTTCGACTGGCCGACGCCGCGCCCGTGCCGGCGGTTCGTGCCTGGACGTTGACCGATGCATCGGCCGTGGGCCTGGCGACAGTCTCGGAGGCCTCGAGAGTGATCGTGGGCCTGCCGATTCTCGTGCTTCTTGTCGCCTGCACGAACCTCTCGAGCCTCGTGATCTCGCGCGGCACCTCGAGGCGGCACGCCTGCGCCGTGCGTGCGGCGATGGGGGCGTCGCGCGCGCGCCTGATTCGTGAAGAGATCGCCGAGGTCGGGATCGTCGCCGTCGCCGGCGGACTCCTGGGCGCGGTCGTGGCGCACGGGTTGCTGTCCTGGACGAACGCGTCACTGCGCGAGACGATGTCGGCGCTGTCGGGCGACATGATCGTCGAGTGGCGTCTCGAGCCGGTCGTGTTCGTGGCGGCTGCGGCGGCGACTGCCCTGGCCATGCTCGTCGCCGGACTCCTGCCGGCCGTGCAGCTCACCCGATCCACGATCGGCCGGCTCCTCACAACCGATCCCATTGGCGCCGCGCCCCGCTGGCGCGGGCGCGCCAACCTCGTGGCACTGCAGGTGGGCGTGTCGGTCGGCCTGTTCCTCATCACGGTCGTGTGCGTCAGGTTCGTGCTGTCACCGTCTGCCCGCGGGCGGATCGATCCCGGTGTCGGCCTCGAGGGCATCGTGGTCGCGACCGTGCCGTTCGAGCGGCAGCAGTACGACGCGGCCCGTACGCGACAGGCGATCGACCGTGTGCTGGCCGACCTCCGCCAGGCACCGGGCATTGAGCGCGTCGCTGTCACATCAGGCCTTCCCGTGACGGCCCCGTGGTTGAGGGTCAGTGGACCATTCGGATACGTGACGACGCCCGACCGGCCGTTCACGGCGCGTCCCACGCACGAAGGCCGGGCCGAGATCGTCGTGGCCTCGCCAGAGATCTTCTCGATCTTCGATCTCGAGACCCTGGCCGGCCGACGGTTCGACCTCCGCGACACCCCAACCGGCGAGCGCGTCGTCGTTCTCGACGAGCGGCAGGCGACGAAGATGTTCGGGACGACAGACGCCGCCGGCCGGCAGGTTCTGCTGCGGCTCTATGTCGAGTCGAACCCGCCCGTCGAGCTGACCGCCACCGTTGTCGGTGTCGTCGCTTCGCGACCCTCGCCGTCGGGTCCTGGCGGCATGGGCCTCGCGTATCTGCCCATCGCCCAGCACGACATGTCCACCGTGTCCATCGTCGCCCGATCGCGGCACGACGACGTGCGGCCCCTCGTCGGCACCGTGCTGGACGCGCTTCGCCGCGCGGATCCGATGCTCGCGGTGTTCAACGCCGGCCGTCTCGGCACCATGGCGAGCGGCCCTTTTACGCTGCTGCGATTCATGGCGACGACGGCCGGGGGCCTGGCGACGCTGGCGCTCGCACTGGCCATGGCGGGCCTCTATGGGGTGCTGTCGCACGTGGTCTCGATGCGGATGCGCGAAATGGGCCTGCGCGTGGCGCTCGGCGCCGAGCCGCGTGCGATCGCCACTCTCATCTTCCGGAGCGGTTTCAGGCCTGTCGCCGAGGGCCTCGCCATCGGCCTGGGATCGGCGTTCGTCCTGCGGCAACTGCTCCAGAGCCAGTTGACGGCGTCGCTCTCGGCGATCGACATGACGATGTTCATGGCGGCGGCCGTGCCGCTGGTCGTGGCCGGCGCCGTCGCCTGTCTGTTCCCGGCCCGGCGCGCGGCGCGGGTCGATCCGAACCTGGTCCTGCGCGACCTGTGAGCTGACCCGCAAGCAGGGCACTGCGGCCCGCGTCCCTCTCAGTCGTCGCTCATCGCCCTGCGGCATCCGGCATCGCGTCGATGTACGCCTCGACCGTGCGCGGGGTCACGCCGAATCGTTCGGCTGATTCACGCCAGTTCGGAAACGGCTTCGTCCGCGTCGCGGCGTAGTGGCCGAGCGTCATCAGGCGAGCGGCCACCTCGTTGAACGGCCGCACGATCGGCGGCAGGAGCTTCATCATCAGGACCGGCACGTGCTTGCGCCGTCCGGTGGCGCCCAGCCGCTGCTCGACGAGCGTCGCCAGGTCGTTCAGCGACGTGTTCGACGGCCCGCCGACCTCGATGGCTTCATTGATGATGCTGTCGGCGGCAAGAATCCGAACGGCAAACGTCGCGACGTCTTCGACGGCGATGTAGTTGGCCACTGCGGTCCCGTCGCCGAAGACGAGCGCGCCGCCTTTCTTCCGCACACGGTCAGCGATGATGTGATCGACCCAGACGTCCATGAACGCCGTCGGCCGCAGCATCACGTACGGCACGCCGCTCCGCCGGATGGCGTCCTCGATGTACCACTTGAGCCGGAAGATGTCGACCGACTCGCCGGGCTCGACACCGCGGAACGACACGTACATGAGCCGTCGAATGCGCGCGTTGCGCACCGCCGCGCAGAGGTTCTGGTGCGCCGTGAGATCGATCCGCCCGGGACTGGTCGGCCCGGCGCCCATGTTGTTGTTGGCCGTCGAGACGACCTGGTCGATGCCCTTGCACGCCTCGTTGAGCTTCGTCTGGTCGAGCAGATCGACCGGGGCGATCTCGGCCCCGAGGGCCGCCAGCGGCTCGAGCTTTGTCCGGTTTCGCGCCAGGGCCCGGACGGGAACACCGGCCGCGAGCAACTGCCGCGCAATGGCGCCACCGAGCTGGCCCGTGGCGCCGACGACGAGGACGCGGCGCTCAGACACGAGCGCCATGATAGTGCGGGTTGGGGGAAAAGCATCCGTCAGGGGCTTTTCACTCCGACGCCGACCGACGCTCTTCCCACGACCACCGCCGAGCCCGGGGCCATGGCGTCGTAGTACTCGAGGAAGCGCTGCGGTTCGGTGGCCGACCGGTACGCTTCGAGGTTCCTGGCCCAACGGTACGCGATCGGCTGGTAGAGCAGTTCGACGTCGATCGTGAGCGGGCCGGCGGCCGGCAGCGGCAGGCGGTAGCGCGTGCGATCGCCGGCGGCCTGGAAGTCCGGGTCGGGGCGCGCATCGCCCACGACGGCGATCTCGTCGGGCGCGGTCGCCTTGTCGAAGCCACGCGGCAGCAGCCGGTTGTCCTTGAGGTACTGCGTTGCCGTGTGCAGCCCCGTCGTCAGCCGGCCGGCCGCGTCGCCCATGATGGCCTCGTAGATCTGCACCTGGTCGGCGCGTGTGATCTCGCGGTAGTGTGGCTCGAAGGCGCGGTCGCTCGCGTCGCTGTCGTTGCCGTCGATCGCGCCCGTGGGCGACACCCGGCCCGACTCGAACAGCGTGCGCCCGTCGGCCGACCGCACGGTGACGTGCAGCCAGGTGCGCCGCGACGGGTACCCGGTGGGGAACTTGTGACCGGTGAGGTTGGCGATCTCGACGTCGAACTGGAGGCCGTCACCGAACGCCTCCGCGTTCGTGATAACGACGGTCGCCGTCTGTTCCTGGAGCTGCCGGATGGTCGCCTGCGCTGTCGCTTCGAGCTCGGCCGGAGTGGCTTCGATGCCGAGTTCGGCGCGGTACCGGTTCATGAGACGGAGCATGAACGCGTTGCCACCGAGGAACGTGTGTCGCGACAGGGTCTCGCGCTCGACGCCGAGCACCGACGAGACGCGCACGGGGCCCTGCACGAGCGGCATGTGGCACGACTGGCAGCTTCGTCCCTCGCCAACGAACGCGCTGTGCTGCCATTCCTGGTAGTTCATCTGCTCGGGCAGCGATCCGATGACGCTGCCGTCGGGACCGAACGCCTGCGTGATGAGCGTGTGGCACGTGGCGCACATCTCGGATTCGCGGATATGGACAGCCTGCACCTGCTCGTAGCCGGTGACCGAGTGCATGATGCGCGCCAGGCCGGTGTCGGGCGCGAACGGGCCGAAGATCGGACGCCGGCCCGACGCGAGCGGCGCCGCCAGGGTGAAGCCGCCGTTGAATGATGCCCGGGTGCCGAGGCCGTCGGTCGAGATCTGATGACACACGGTGCACGTGACGCCGTCGGCGGCAATCGCTTCGAGCATCGGGTCGGCGCCCGTCGCGTTCCAGGGCGCCAGCGAGAAGAGACGCCCGAGGCCTCCGGCGGCCCGTAGCGCCCGCTGGGCGCCCGGCATGTGACAGGCGGCGCACTCATCTTCAATCATCGCCGCGTGCGTCGGGTGGTCGATCGTCTCGCGGCGCACGCTCGCGAAGAAGTACGGGTCGCGCGCCGCGTTGGCCATGATCGATCCGCGCCAGCTGGCGCCAATCGAGACGTCCTCGCCGGCCGGTGACGTGAGGTTGTTGTGGCACGCGACGCACTCGGTGGCCGGCACGACGACACCGGCCGGCACGGTCTGCATGACGGGCGCGGCCGGTGGCAGGCCCGAGGTGCCGGCATCGCGCGCGGCGGCCAGCCCGACAACGGAAATCCAGATGACGACGCCGGCGATGAAAGGCAGTCGGGTCATCGGCCTACTTCCAGAAATCGAACGGACTGCCGTCGAACCAGTCCCACAGGACGTACACCAGGAACTGCGACGATCGCGCGTGTCGGTCCGTCACGGGAATCCGCACGCCGGTGGCCAGCATCACGTGTTGCAGCTTCGAGAGCGTCACCTGAACCTGGGGCACGACGTCCCACTCGGCCGTGCCGTTTTCGGGCCGCGCGAACAGCACTTCCACCTGCGGCGACCACGCGCGGCCGAAGCCTCGGTCGGCGGCAAACGTCATGCCGATGCCGGTCCGGATGAACCCTTCGGTCGTGCCGGCCGCCGCGTCGGTTGGAATCTCGAGGCCCCCGTGCATCTGGAGGAACGCGCCGCCGGGCAGGATCTGTCCCCACATCGCGAACGGCTCGACGACGGTGTGGCCCGAGCCCAGGCCGAGCGATTCCTTGCCGGTGGGCAGGACGACTTCCATGCCGGCGGCTGCGATACGTCCGGTGACGAGGCTCGAATAGAACGTGTGCTTCACGCCGATCCCGATGTCGCCGATGCCGCGGTTCCAGTCGCCCGCGCCAGTCGCCTCGGCCAGGATGGGCGTCTTCAATTCGATCTGCGTCCGCGGGCCGAACCGCCGCTCGTAGACGAGCGTGTTCGTGACGCGGCCCGATCCCTCGAGTGCCACACCCGTCTCCCACACCGCCTCGTTTTCCGGAAACGCCTTTTCGGTGAAGAACGCACGGGGCAGGTTCAGTTCGCCGCGCGGCCAGGCCGGCTCGGCACAGAAGGTGCGGATGTGCCCGAGGGCGAGATTCATCTCGGCCTCGGTGAGCGCGTCGCCAAACGCCGGCATGTGCCGGCCGAGCGCCCGGATGGGACCGCCCTCGTGCACGACGGCGTACCAGTCGGCGTCCGGTTCTGCCGTCGCGAACAGACAGTCCGTGAAATCCGGAATCGGCGCGTCGAAGCCGATGACCGACGGCTCGCCACCGCGGCCGTCCGGGCCATGGCAGGTGATGCAGGCCGACCGGTAGAGGGCCTCGCCCGTCAGCGCCGCCGGCTGCGTGGACGCGGCGCGCTGCGGCCGGGACGCATCCGCCCCGCCGGCGCGGAGCGATGCCGCTCCGACGAGGACCAGGCCCGACGCGAGGATCGCGGCTACGGCGTGATGACGACGAAGCGCCAGAGTCGTGCGACTTCCTTGGCGTCCACGTACTTGCCGATCTCGCGAGTGAACTGCGCTTCCGTCCGCCACGGCCTGTACTCCTTGAACTCGCGCACCATGTTTGCGCCCAGATTCGGAATCGTCCGGAACGCCTCGTCGGTCGCCGTGTTCAGGTCGAGCGGGATGAACACGTACTGCTTGAGACGGTTCACCTCGGTCGCGTCCACGTACTTGCCAATCTCGCGATCGAACTGCGCGAACGACACCCACGGCCGGTACTCGTCGAACTCGCGCGGCATCCGGCGCGCGATGCGTGGAACGAGCATGATCTCGGGCGCTGTCGCGGTGTTCAGGTTCAGATGCACGAACGCGCGTTCGTAGATCGCGACCCGGTCGGCGTCGCTGACCTGCCGGGCCTTCAGGAACGTGTCAGCGTCGACGATGGTCTGGAACGGGCGTGCGGCCACGAGCGCGCTGGCGATCGCCGGCGTCATGCCGGGCAGCGCCGCGAGGGCCGACTCGGGCATGCCGTTCAGATCGGCGATGCCCTGGCCGACCTGGGCCCGGCCTGACACGACGAGCAGGGCGGTGACGACCAGACACACGAGCGGAGCGATGAGGCGAGTGGTTTTCATGATTGGTCTCCAATGAGCGAGGAGGCAGACCGGCCCAGGGCCGGGTGGCGGTATGTGGCAACGAGGCCGAGGAGTCCGAGCTGGATGAGCGCACCCGGGGCGAGTGTCGGCGGTGCCTTCATGTGAAGCACCTTCCAGAAGAGCTGCGACCGTGTCATCGTCGGGTCCATGTCCAACTGAAACTCCATGCTGCCACGGAAGTGGAGCGACATGCCGATCGCCCCGAGCGCGATGAGCGTCGTGGCGAGGACGCGGAAGGCCCAGACGCGCCGGGCCGACGCGGCCGCGAGGAGCGTGAGGGCAGCGACGAGCGAGAGCGCCATCGCCACGAGCGGCACGATCATCCACGCTTCCTCGTAATGCTCGAGCATCACCAGTTCGGTTCCGAGGCCCATGAGCCCAAGCAGGAAGAGCCCGACGAGGAGCCTTCGGAGGAGCGACAGCGTGTCGCGCGCCACGGTGCGGTGCCTGAGGGCCATCATACTCGGGTGAGGGGCGTGAAGGGCTCGACGTGCTGTCCGGCTCGCTGGTTTCCCGGCGCGCCGGACCTGCGCCGTACGCTATCCTCCCCGCTATGCCCAAGACCCTGATCGCCGGTGTGCTGGCCCTGGTGCTCGTCGTTCCGGCCGTCGCGGCCCAGCAGCGCGAGTCGTTCGACTACTGGCGCGTGCAGCGCGAGATGATCCAGCGCGGCCAGCAGGCGATTCTGATGTGCAACGGGCTGTTCACCTCGAATCGCACGGTGGAGCAGGTCTTCGCGCAGGAGCTGGCCTACCTCCGCCAGCCGGTCGGCACCGCCGCTGGCGGCGACTACGTCGTCGACCACACGCACCGCGCCGTGGCGGTCGGCGCCGACAACGGCACGCCAGTCATGCGCGCGGTGTTTCGCGATGGCCTCGGCTGCGTGATCCTCGCGCCCGACCAGACCTTTGCCGACATCGACACGCTGCCGTCGCTCACGCTCGCGCCCCCGCCCGGCGATCCGGCACGCCTGCCCTGGCCGGACGGCGACCTGGTCACCGACTCCACCCTCCCGGCGACGGTCGATCCGGCGCTGCTTCAAGCCGCGTCCGACTGGGCCTTCGACCGCCCGTCACCGGAACAGGTGACGCTCAGCCTGCTCGTCGTGCACCAGGGGCGCATCATTCACGAGCGTTACGCTCCCGGCGTCGACATGACGACCCGCACGCGGACGTGGTCCACGGCCAAGAGCCTGGCGGCCACGCTCATCGGGATGCTGGTGGATCAGGGCAAGCTCGGCCTCGACAGGCCGCTCGGCTTCGACTGGCTGCCGCGCCCGCGCGAGGGGGACCGGGATCCGCGCTCGGCGATCACGCTGCGGCACGCGCTCAACATGTCGAGCGGGCTCGAAACGGTGGACAACGGCGGCCTCGAGTACGCGACCGGGTCGGGCATGGCCTACTGGGCCGGCGCCAGCTCGGTCAACGGCGCGCGCAACCGCGGCCTCATCCGTGCCCCGGGGACGAACTGGGACTACGAGAACTACGACACGCTGCTGGCCGTGTACGCGATGAAGCTGGCGCTCGGCAGTGAGCAGGCGTATCTGGAGTTTCCGCGCCGGGCGCTCCTCGACCGCATCGGGATGCGCAACACGCTCGTGAGCGTGGACCGGTTCGGCGATTTCATTCTGAGCAGCCAGGTCTACACGAACGCACGCGATCTGGCGCGGCTCGGCCTGCTGCACCTGCGCGGCGGCACGTGGAACGGCGAACGGCTGATTTCGCAGGCCTGGATCGACTTCGTCCGCACGCCGGCGCCGGCGACCGCCGCGCGCGGCAACGAGTACGGCGGCCACTGGTGGCTCGTGCCCGATCGCCTGACCGACGTGCCGAAGGACGCCTACTCGACGGCCGGCAACCGCGGGCAGTTCGTCATCGTGGTCCCATCGCACGATCTCGTGATCGTCCGCCGCGGCCTTGACTACGGCCGCCAGGGGTTCGGCCGCTGGGACCTGACCCGTGAGGTCCTGAAGGCCGTCCGCCCGGCCGCCTCGAGTGCGGTCGGCCCGGCGCGCTGACCGGGCGACGCTCGTCGGCAGGGGCGTCGAAGCCGGCCACGAGGACCTGCTCGATCGCGGCCGGCAGCAGCCGCTGAATGCCCGGGAGCAGGCTCCGATCCGCGCCAGAGACGAGTGACACGGCGCGGCCCGTCAACCCCGCGCGTCCGGTCCGGCCCACGCGATGAATGTAATCCTCGGGCACGAGCGGCAGGTCGTAGTTGACGACCAGCGGCAGCCCGGCGATGTCGAGTCCGCGCGCCGCCAGGTCGGTGGCGACGAGCACGTCCACCTTGCCCGCCTTGAAGTCGCCGAGCGCGCGGTTGCGCGCACTCTGGCTCTTGTTGCCGTGAATGACCGCGGCGCGCACGCCGGCGACCTCGAGTGTCTTGCCGACGCGATTGGCGCCGCGCTTCGTCTTGCAGAAGACGAGCGCCTGCCCGGTGGGCGGCGCGGTCAGCACGTGCCGGAGCAGCTCGCCCTTGCGACCGTCCGACACCGGATGTGCCCGGTGGCTCACCGTCGTCGCGACGACCTGCTCGGTTGACGCATCGACACGGCGCGGATTGCGCGTGAAGTCGCCCGCCAGCGTCACGATCTCCTTCGAGAGCGTCGCCGAGAACAGCAGCGTCTGCCGGTCACGCGGCAGAGTGCCAAGGATGCGACGCAGCGGCGGCAGGAATCCCATGTCGAGCATGCGGTCGGCTTCGTCGAGGACGAGAATCTCGACCGCCGACAGCGCGATGTTGCCCTGCTGCATGTGATCGATGAGCCGTCCCGGCGTGGCGACGACGATGTCGGTGCCCAGTCGGAGGGCCTGGACCTGGGCGCGCATCGGGACGCCGCCGAAGATGGCGGTGGCCGACAGCCGAGCCGGCGCGCCGTAGGTGGTGAGGGCCTTGTGCACCTGTAGCGCCAGTTCGCGCGTGGGCACGAGCACGAGGCCGCGGGGCTTGCGCGGCTCGGACCGGCGCCGGTTGAGGATGAGCAGCCGATCGATCATCGGCAGCCCGAAGGCGGCCGTCTTGCCCGTGCCGGTCTGGGCGCGGGCCAGCAGATCGCTGCCGGTCAGGACAACGGGAATCGCTTCGACCTGAACCGGCGTGGGCAGGTCATATCCGAGGCGGGCGAGCGGAGTACACAACGAGGGCGACAGCCCAAGGGCTGAAAACGGCATGAAAGACACTCCTCAAATGGCCTGGAGCGTTTCCCGAACCGCGCAGCAGGCGTGCTGTAAATCAACGAACGGCGCGCGAAGAGGCGCGGGAATGTGGGCGAAAATCCTGGTGGGGCGAGGCCGACGGGCCTTCAGCGGGAAGCCAGGGGACGGCGCACAGACAGCGACAGTGTAGCGTACATCCGGGGGAAGGGCGCGTGACGTGCCTGGGCGCAGGGCACTCGCGCGGAACCGGCCGACTGGGAGTTCAGTCGGCCCTCCGGCACGTCACGCGCTCGCAATCCTCAATCCGTCAATCCTCAATCAATCATCAATCCCAGATCCAAAAATCTTCAATGCACGAATCCCGTAAGATCTGCCCCATGCGCTGGTCCCTCGCCCTGCTGCTCGTCATCGCCGCCCCGCTCGTCCAGGCTCAGGACGTCGGCTCGGCCACGGTCATCCCGATTCAGGTCACCGGTGACGATGCGTCCCGGTTCACGATGGTGGTGCTCGGCGACGGCTACACGGCGGCCGAGCAGGCGAAGTTCCGCGCGCACCTCGACAGGCACCTGAACATCCTGTGGAGCATCGAGCCGTTCCGGAGCTACCGGAACTACTTCAATGTGTACGCGGTGTCCATCGTGTCGGGCGAGTCGGGGATCCACTGCGATCCCGAAGTGCGCGAGCGGCGGACGACGCCGCTCATGCTGCAGTTCGGTGGCGGGTGCACGAACATCAACGCCCGCGGCGTCACGGTCCGGCAGGGCGGGCAGCCGGTCGTGCAGGAGTATGCGCAACGCGCGACGCCGGCGCCGGACCAGATCCTGATCATCGCCAACAGCGACACCTACGGCGGCATCGGCGGCCGCATCGCCACGACGACCGGCGGCAACGCGATCAGCCCGCTCATCACGCCGCATGAGCTCGGGCACTCGCTCGGTGGGCTGACCGACGAGTACACCTACAGCGCGCGCGGCCGGGCCGGCGACATATACGACCGCGCGGACGAGCCGGCCGCCATCCACATGACACTCCTGACCGAAGACCAGATGCGCACGCGTCCGCTCAAGTGGTGGCGGTGGCTGGGTGAGCCGAGCGAATCGGGCGGCCGGATCGGCCGCTACGAGGGCGGCATGGGCAACACGAGAGGCGTGTGGCGGCCCAGCAAGCACTCGATGATGATCTCGCTCGGTTACTACTTCGATCAGGTGAGCCTCGAGCGGATGACAGAGCGGATTGCCGAGCGGACCGGGATGATCGCCGCGGCCACGTCCACCGACGCGCCGGTGGGCCGGCGCGACACGCTCTGGGTCACGACCGCGCATCCGGTGTATCACCGGCTCGACATCGCCTGGACGACCGGCGGCCGCGGTGTGCCCACGGCGCGCAACCGGCCGTACCTGGACCTGTCCTCCCTCGAACTGGCGGCGGGCGAACAGGTCGTGACCGTGACGGTCATCGACGACACGCCGTAGTGCGCGACCCGGCCATCCGCGCGGCCGCTCTGACGGCGACGCGGTCGTGGACGGTCAGCGGTGACGCCGGCCCGCCGGCCGAGCCGTTCGAGCGGCGCCTCGCGGGTTCGACCCAGTACGAGCGCCCGATCGGCGGCCGTGACGTCGTCTATCTCGACCTGACGGCGCCAGGCGCGCCGGCGCCCATGATGCTGCCGCCCATCACCTGGCAGCTCGATGGCCAGCCGGTCGCCGACGCGATCGGGCAGCTCACGTTCCCGCTCGACCTGCACCGGCTGTCACCCGGCACGCACACAATGGCCGTCCGTGTCGGCGACGAGACGCGCACCTGGACGGTCGACAACACGCCGCCGACTGTGGCGTACACGTTGTCGCCGACGGTCGCGTCGATCGCGACGGATGCTGGCAGCGGCACGCCGCACGTCTTCATGCGCGACGAGTTCACGATGCAGCTCGACCCCGCCGACGACCAGCCCGGCTACGTCGTCGCCGAGTTCCGCCTGAACGGCGACGGCTGGCACCATTACTACGGCTGGCCCGACGCGCCGCCCGGGACGCCGTTCAGGTTCACGCCTCGCGGGACGAACATCAAGGAACTGATCTACGGAAGTCTCTCGGCTGAGGGACTGTCACCCCAGCCGTGGGAACCGCGCGAGCCCGGCTGGGGGTCGCACCGGATCGAGTACCGCGCGATCGACGCGGCGGGCAACATCGGGGACGCGCGCGATTTCCGGGTGACGATCATGCCGGGTCCGGAGTGCGCGCGTACGGTGACCGGCCAGCACGCGGGCGATCTGCGCGTCGACTCGGGTGTCACGTGCGTCATCGGCGCGACGGTCACCGGCAGCATTGCCGTGGCGGCCGGTGCGTCGCTCGTCGCCACCGACGCGCGTATCGGCGGCGGCATCACGGCCGCGCGCGCAGCCGACGTCGAGCTTGTGGCGACCACCGTCGCGGGCGATGTGCGTATCGAGGGCACGGTCGGCCGCGTCGTGCTCTTCGGCGCGACGGTGACCGGCGCCACCACGGTCTCGGGCGGTGGCTCCACGCCGGCGCGACTGATTGGCAGCACCTTCGGGACCCTGACCTGCGCGGGCAATGGCGAGGCGCCGGTCAACGGCGGCACACCGAACCGCCTGCCGGGCGGCGCCACGGGTCAGTGCGCCGGGCTGTGAACGGCAGTCAGCCCCGGAGCCAGTCACGAGCCGTGCGGCCAGGCGCACGATGGGTCGCGAGAGCGTGCGCTCATGCGCGGCCCCGCTTCGGGAAGAGCTTCGAGACGGCGCGAAAGCGGGCCTCGGCCTGAGCGAGATGGCTCCGGCCTGGCCGCGTCAACTGGTAGTAGCGGCGGCACGGCCTCGCGGCCTTGCGAGCGTCGTCGTCGTCTTCCCAGTCGGATTCGACCAGTCCCATCGCCTCGAGTCTGCGCAGCGCCGGATACACGGTGCCGGACGGCAGGGTCGTGGCGTCCATGATGTCGAAGCCGAAGCGATGGCCCTGGGCCATGGCCTGGAGGACGAAGAGGGCGGTATAGGACAACGCGGGCATAAATATGCGTATCTACATAGCATGGCCGAAGCGGAGACGCAAGGGCTCGAGCCTTGAATGTCCATCATGCTTGCCAATGTCGGTCCAATTAATTGACAATTTGTCTGGCTTGACTTTACAATGCCTGCATGGTCAGGGTTAGGGCGCGCGGCGAGCAGATTCGGCACTTCATCCTGAAGAACGTTCAGGGTAACTCCAACAAAATAAGCAAGTTAACGGCTGAGAAATTTGGAATCACCAGGCAGGCCGTAAACCAGCACATGAAGAAGCTGGAGCACCAGGGAGTCCTGACTGTCAAAGGCCGGACCAGAAACAGGATCTATGAACTCGCTCCGATCTTCCAGTGGGACAAGCTCTATCAGCTTGGCCCCGACTTGGAGGAAGACGTGGTCTGGCGAAAGGACATCGGGCCGGCGCTTGGGAAGCTGCCCGAAAACGTCCGCGACATTTGGGCATACGGCTTCACGGAAATGCTCAATAACGCCAGGGACCACTCTGCTGGCTCAACGGTCTTCGTATCGATACAGAAGACCGCAGTCACAACGGAAATGTCGATTCTGGACAACGGAGTTGGAATTTTCAGAAAGATTCAAGAGGCTCTCGGGCTTCTGGACGAACGCCATGCGATTTTCGAGTTGTCGAAAGGCAAGCTGACGACGGACCCGTTGAAGCACAGCGGAGAGGGGATCTTCTTTACCTCCAGGGTGTTTGATGCTTTTGACATTCTGTCTGGCGGCATCTTCTTTTCCCACGAATTCGGGAAAGACGAAGATTGGCTGATGGAGCGGGAGAGCCCGAAATCAGGAACGTCTGTATTTCTGAAACTGGACAATCACACTGCCCGGACAACGAAGAAGATCTTCGACCAGTATTCGTCCGACAACGATGACTACGGTTTCACAAAAACAGTCGTTCCGGTCAAGTTGGCGCAGTACGGAAACGACAAGCTGATTTCTCGTTCACAGGCGAAGCGGGTCACGGCAAGGGTTGAACTGTTCAAGAGAGTGATTTTGGATTTTGAGAACGTCCCGATGATTGGCCAGGCCTTTGCCGATGAGGTTTTCCGTGTTTTTCAGTTCTCACATCCCGAAGTGGAACTTGTGGCCGTGAACGCAAACTCTGAAGTGAAAAGGATGATTACGCGGGCCGTCTCGAATAC
>DATKDF010000019.1:0-11401 GCA_035512795.1 Vicinamibacterales bacterium | reverse complement strand
GGACAGGCGCACCAGGGAGCCTCGTTACCAATGGCCCATGGTTGGCCCTGACGATGAATCGCCGGGCCGAATCTGGACCCTCAAGTCAACATAACTACTATTATTGGACCTTGTAGATACGGCCAGTAAAGGGGCCCTGTGGACGAATTGTGCGCCCAGTAACGCCCATTGCTCACGCCCCAATCGACCCGGATTCGGGGCCGTGCTAAGGTCGTGTTCGCATGGTCCCGGGGCTCTCGACCCTCGACCGATACGTTCTGCGTCAGGTCCTGCCGGCGTTCGCGCTGGCCCTGGCCGTCTTCACGTTCGTCCTGGCCATCCAGCCGGCCCTCAAGGAGGCCGAGAAGCTCCTCGCCAAGAGCGTGCCCCTCGACACCGTGGCCTTCATCATGGTCACCCTGTTGCCACAGGCCCTGGGGCTCAGCATCCCCATGGCGCTCCTGACTGGAGCGCTCATGGGCCTCGGGCGGATGTCGGCCGACCGCGAAGGCGTTGCGCTCCTGGCCTGCGGCGTCAGTCCGCGCCGGCTGCTCGTCCCGCTCCTGGTTCTGGCGGTCCCGCTTGGCCTCATCAACATGTTCGTGATGATGCGCCTGATTCCAGACTCCAACCAGGCCTTCCGGGAGACCACCTGGCGCCTTCTCGCCCAGCAGGGCGAAAGTGACATCAAGGCCGGCGTGTTCTACGAGGGCTTTCCGGGCAAGGTCGTCTTCGTCCGTGGCGACGCTCCCGGCGGCGGCTGGGCGGGCGTCCTCGTCGCCGACACGACCCGGCCCGACCGGCCGGCCCTGACGCTGGCCGAGGGCGGACGGCTCGAGCTCCGGCACGACGAGCGTGTGGTGAATCTCTGGCTCGAGCGGGCGGCTCGGTACCAGCCGGCCTCAGACGGGCTTGGCTACGATCGCACCGAGGACGAACTCCTCCGCCTGCCCATCGATCCGGTGGCCGTCTACGGCGACGGCAGCCTTGGCCTGACCAAGGGCGCCGCAGAACTCGACATGGCGGGTCTTCAGGCCCTGGCCGCCGAACGCGTGGCCAGCGGGAACTCCCCCCACAACGAGATCATGCGGATCCATCAGATGTTCTCGTTCCCGGTCGCGTGCCTCGTGTTCGCGGTGCTGGCCGTACCGCTCGGATTGCACACCCGGCGCGAGGGCAAGCTTGGGGGATTCACGCAGGGCCTGGCTGCCATCTTCGTCTACTGGATCCTGCTCGCCCAGGCTGAAGACCTCACCAAGGGCGGGCGCATCCCGGCCGAGTGGGCGCGGTGGATTCCGAACATCGCCCTGGCCGTCGCGGCGGTCGTCCTGGTCTGGTGGCGCTCACGGGTCAGGCGGCCCACTATCGCCGTCGGCCTCCCCAGCTGGCTCAGCCGCCCAGGCGCTCGGCGCGATTCGGCTGACACCCCGGCAGCCCGGCCCCGGCCCGTCGTCGTCATCCGGTTCCCGACGCTGACGCTGCCGCGACCGCGCCTGCTCGACGTCTACGTGGCCAGGCGGTACCTCGGACTGCTCGCCCTGTCGTTTGTCGCGCTGCTCGGCCTGTACTACATCGGCCAGTTCATTGATCTGGCAGACAAGCTCTTCAAGGGCGTGGCGACCTGGCGCACGCTCTTCGCGTTCCTGCTCTATTCCACGCCCCAGTTTGTGGCGTACCTCGTGCCCGTGGCGACGCTCGTGGCGGTGCTCGGCACGATCGGCGCCCTCACGAGGACCAGCGAACTGACGGTCATGCGGGCTTGCGGCATCAGCATCTACCGGGTCGCCCTGCCCCTCTTCGTCTGTGCTGCGGTCTGGAGCGGCGGCCTGTTCCTGCTCGAGGACCGTGTGCTGGCATACGCGAACCGACGTGCCGACGAACTGAACGACGTCATGCGCGAACGGACGCCCCGCACCCTGACGGTGGCCAACCGGAACTGGCTGGCCGGCGAAGACGGCCGGATCTACTACTTCGCGTTCTTCGATCCGGGCCGCCGCAGTGTGCATGCCGCCTCGATCTACGACACCGCCGATCGCCCGTACCGGCTCGAGTCGCACACGTTCGTGCGGGATGCGGTGTACCACGATGGTGTCTGGACCGGCGGCGAAGCCTGGATGCAGCAGTTCGGCACCGCGGCGGCGCCGGTGCGGCGTGACTACAGCGGCCGGCAGTTGCCTCTCGCGCCCATCGAGGACTTCGAGCGGGCGCAGATCGACGCCTCGCGACTCACCTTCGCCGAGCAGCGGCGCCACGTGAACGAACTGAGGGCCGGCGGTTACGACGTTGCCAGGCAGGAGGTCGAGCTCCACAAGAAGCTGGCTTTCCCGCTCGTCACGATCGTGATGACCCTGCTGGCGGTGCCGTTCGGCCTGACCACCGGGCGGCACGGCGCCCTCTACGGGATCGGTCTCGTCATCGGGCTGGCCCTGACCTACCACCTCCTGACGACTGTTTTCACCGCGGCCGGATCCGCCAGCATGCTGCCGCCCGCGATGGCCGCCTGGGCCGCCAACATCCTGTTCCTCGCTGCGGCCGGCTACCTGACGCTGACCATCCGGACGTGAGGCGCCGGCCTAGCGGCCGCCCGAAGCCTCCCCGTCTCCATGCCCGAGGGCCACGTCGACCAGGGTGACCGCGCCCGAGGAGCCGGGCAGCGTATTGACGGTATCGACGACGAAAAGCAGGGACCTGATCTCGACCACCACCGGCCGCAGGGACGTCGTCTGGCCGATCGGTTCGAAGTCCTCGAGCCTCAGCACGTACTGACGCAGCGTCTGGTCGACGAACACCGACCGGCCCCACCGCTGCCCGTCGCCCGTGCCCGGAAGCCGCACCTGCACGAACACGCGCATCGGCCGGTCGCCCTGCATCCGGAAGGACACGTCGCGGTACCCGCGGCCATGGGGAATCGCCCGGACGAGCGCGACATACGGACTCGCCGACGTCTCCCGACCGAGCGTGAACCTCCACTGAAGCTCCGCTCCCCCGCCGACATGCGAACTCTGCGATGACGGATCGTGCTCGGCGAGCCACTGGTCATCCGGGGCAAGCGCGTCGGCCACTCCGGCGGCGACTGGCGCGTCCCGTGCGGGCGGTCCGCGCCGAATGGCCCGCCCGAAGATCGGGTTCGACACAATCCAGGGAAAGTCGTGGCCGCCGATCCGACCCTCGACCCACAGGACCGCCTCATCGTCCGGCTGGCCCTCCCAGGTGACACGGCCGATGCCATCGGCCAGCCGGCGCCCCCGGTCGAAGAGCGTCACACGCGCGTCGGGCACCCCCGCGAGTTCGGCTTCGAACGCGATCGCACCGCCGGCGAGCGACTCCCCCATCGAGATCGGCCGGCCGTCCTCGACGGCCGTCATGATGAGCACGCCCGGGTCGGCAAACGCTCGAATGACCGTGTAGCTCTGCCCGCGGCCGAGCGCGTTCCGAATCGCATCCGCATCCTCGGCAGCGTTCCCGCGCGGCGGCCCGGACAGCACGGCGACCTGTGCCAGCGTCCTGAACAGGCTTTCGTAACCCGGAACCGGCGACATCGCGCCCAGCCAGCCGCCCGGCTGCCCGTTCTCCTCCCGGCTGCCGGCGCCATGCGCATCGAGCGCAGCGATGCCGACCTGCGCTCTCCGCCCGGTTGACCATGGCCGCTCACGACCGTCGAAGAGCGATGCGACGGCCTCCGGTGGACGCACCAGAGCCCGTACGAGTGTGGCAGCCAGCCGCCCCGGCGACTCGTTACGCCACTCCGAATCGACGTTCAACCACTCGAATCCGTCGGACGAGGCGGCCGGTCCACGCCACCGCAGTTCCGCTTTCGGCGAGTCTGGGTGCGCGACAAATGCCAGTCCGCCCATCCGGTGGATGTCTTCCATCACATCCCGTGCAGCGCCCCCGAGCGGATACGGCGCGGGCCCATCGAGGCCGAGCGCGACGAGGTGGCCATCGCGCGTGGAGAGTTCAACGGCATCGAGGATCAGCACACCGGACCGGCGCGCTGGTGGCAGGGGCGGGCGCGTGCCGTCGCCGTGATCGGTGAGCACGACGAAGTCCAGGCCGGCGCGCGAAGCGGCGGCGGCGACTTCGTCGACCGTACCCGAGCCGTCCGACCGGATGGTGTGAACGTGATAGGCGCCCAGCAGGTGCGTGGCCGGCACGGCGGCCGGCTGCGGTATCGACGCCGGTGGCAGCGTGAGCCACACCCACACGGCGCCGGCCACGGCCAGCGCCGCCAGCGCGAGTACTGTCGTCCGGGCTCGTCCCCGCACGGGTTGGCCAGACGCGACTACAGGCCGGCGTCGGTCCGCAGGACGGTGGCCTTGTCGGTCTTCTCCCAGGTGAACTCGGGTTCGGTGCGGCCGAAGTGGCCGAACGCCGCCGTCTTGCGATAAATCGGACGGCGCAGGTCGAGCGTCTCGATGATGCCGAGCGGCGTCAGCTTGAAGTGCGCCCGCACCAGTTCGCTCATCGTCTCGTCGGGAATCCGGCCGGTGCCGTTCGTCTCGATGTAGACCGACACGGGGTCGGCGATCCCGATGGCGTAGGCGAGCTGGACCTGGACGCGATCGGCCAGGCCGGCCGCCACCAGGTTCTTGGCGATGTAGCGCGCCATGTAGGTGGCCGATCGGTCGACCTTCGTCGGATCCTTGCCTGAGAACGCACCGCCCCCATGAGGCGCGGCGCCGCCGTAGGTATCGACGATGATCTTGCGCCCGGTCACGCCGGCATCGCCGTGGGGCCCACCCACGACGAAGCGGCCCGTTGGATTGACGTGAATCTTGGTGTTCTTGTCCATCAAATTGGCCGGCACGAGCGGCGTGACGACCTTCTCGATGAGATCCTCGCGAATCTGCGCGTGGGTGACATCAGGCCCATGCTGCGTCGACAGGACCACCGTGTGGACGCGCACCGGCTTGCTGCCCTCGTACTCGATGGTCACCTGGGACTTGCCGTCCGGGCGGAGATAGTCGACGAGCCCGGCGCGCCGGATCTCCGACAGCCCGCGCACGAGTTTGTGCGCCAGCATGATGGGCAGCGGCATCAGTTCGGGCGTCTCGGTGCAGGCATAGCCGAACATCAGACCCTGGTCGCCGGCGCCACCCGTGTCGACGCCCTGACCGATGTCGCGTGACTGCTCGTGGATCGACGACAGGACCGAGCAGGTCTCGAAGTCGAACCCGAATTTGGCACGCGTATATCCGACGTCGCGAATCACCTCGCGGACGACACGTTGAAAATCGACGTAGCAATTAGTCGTGATCTCGCCGGCGATGATGGCCAGGCCCGTCGTGACCATCGTCTCGCACGCGACGCGCGCCAGGGGATCCTGCGCGAGAATGGCGTCGAGGACGCCGTCCGATACCTGATCGGCGATCTTGTCCGGATGGCCTTCGGTGACCGATTCGGACGTGAATAGATGGCGGCTCGCGCGCCCCATTTGACAGACTCCTCACCGGCAGCGCATGTCCGAGCCTGCCGAACAGCTAACCGTACCAGACGCTCGACGAACAGGTCAATCGGCCGGCGCACGCTCACGACCGCGGATGGAACTGGTCGTAAGCCTGACGCAGGCGCGCCTCGAGCACGTGCGTGTAGATCTGCGTCGTCGACAGATCGGCGTGGCCGAGCATCGTCTGAATCGCCCGCAGGTCCGCGCCTCGCTCGAGCAGGTGCGTCGCGAAGGAATGCCGGAGCACGTGCGGACTGAGGGGCGCGCGAATCCCCGCCGCCCGGCCGTAGGCCTTCAATACCCGCCAGAAGCCGTTGCGCGACAACGGCCCGCCCCCGCGGGCGTTCAGGAACAACCAGGCGTTGTCGCGCCGCCCGACCAGGCGCGACCTCGCCTCGGCCACATACCGGGTGACCCAGTCGGTGGCCGCCTCGCCGAGCGGCACGATGCGTTCCCGTGCGCCCTTGCCGGCACATTGCAGGTAGCGTCGCTCGAGGTGCAGGTCGGTGAGGCGCAGGCCGACCAGTTCCGACACCCGCAACCCGGTTGCGTAGAGCACTTCGATGAGCGCCCGGTCGCGCAGGCCCTTCGGTGTCGACGGATCCGGCGCTTGCAGAAGCGCCTCGACGTCGTCGAGCGACAGACTCCTCGGCAGAGCCGAAAACTGGCGCGGGGAGGGCAGATCGTCGCTGGGATTGGCGGTGATGCGCCCGGTCAGGCGCAGGAACCGGTAGTAGCCTCGCAGGGTCGCGACCGAACGGGCGGTCGACGTGGGTGCCAGCCCCTCAGCCATCAGGTCGCGCAGGAAGGCCTCGAGGTCGCTCCGGTCGAGCGTGTCGGGCCGGCGCCCGGCCCTTCTCGCCCAGCCGGTCAGCCGGTCGAGGTCCCGGGCGTAGGCCTGCAGCGTGTTGGCGGCCATCCGGCGCTCGACCTCGAGGTGCGCCAGGTAGTGCGCCACCGACTCGTCACGCGCAGGGCGGGGTTCGGACACGACCCATCAGACCACTCTCGTCACCCCGGACGCCAGCGGCTTCCGATTGCGGCCGGCCAGCCATCCGAGTACGCTGTCCCGTTTGGACGGGCCATGCCGTATTACTCGAAGTGGCAGGATCTGCCCACCGAAGCCATCAACCCTGACACGGTCGGCATCGACCGCATGCCGGTGCTCGAGATCGTCGATCTCATCTCGGCCGAGGATCGCGCGGTCGTCTCCGCGGTGCACAAGGAGCGCGACCGTATCGCGCTCGGTGCCGAAATGGCCCTTGACGCCTTCAAGAAGGGCGGCCGCATGTTCCTCGTCGGCGCCGGCACGAGCGGCCGGCTGGGCATCGTCGAGGCGGCCGAGATGCCGACGACCTTCGGGACGGACCCGGGCCTGGTGCGCGCCATCATGGCAGGCGGCCAGGACGCCGTGTTCCGCGCGCGCGAGGGCATCGAGGACAACTTCGAAGAGGGCGCGCGCAGCGTTTCGCGGCTGCGGGTCGGACGCCGGGATGTCGTCGTCGGCGTGTCGGCCAGCGGCATCACGCAGTTTGTCCGCGGCGCCCTCACGCGGGCCCGCAACCGCGGGGCGCGCACGATCTTCGTGACCTGCTGGCCCGGGACGGAGCTGCAGACGTTCGTCGACCTGATGATTGCGCCGGAGGTGGGGCCGGAAGTCATCGCGGGGTCGACGCGGCTCAAGGCGGGCACGGCCACCAAGATGGTCCTCAACATGCTGACGACCATCGCGATGGTGCGCATGGGCAAGACCTACGGCAACCTGATGGTCGACGTCCAGACCGGCTCGGAGAAGCTCAAGGACCGCGCGCGGCGCATCGTGGCTCACGTGACCGGCGTGAGCCTCGAGGACGCGGATGCGACGCTCAGCCGCGCCAAGTGGAACGTCAAGGCCGCCATCGTGATGGAGAAGAGCGGCGTCCCGTATGGGGTCGCCGTACGCCGGCTCCGCGCGGCCGACGGCTTCGTGCGCGAGGCCATCGGCGAACACCTCGAGCCGGGGCCGCTCGGCCGGCCCCCCAGGCCGCCGTCGGGTCGATGACTGGCCGTCTGGCCGGCTCGGTTCGATATCCTTGAAGATACCGGGCGACTGCCGGACGCCGCCAGTCAGCCCGGGTCGATGTCCGGTCCTGCAAGGAGATCTCAGTGCGATTGGTTGCGATCCTCTCGACGCTGGCGGCTGCCACGCTGTCGCCCGCCAGCCAGTCGGGGGTGCCGGCCGCTGCGGCCGGCGACGTCCGGGCGGTGTGGGTGCTCCGGGCCTCCCTCGACTCGCCTGCTGCCGTGGACGCGATGATCCGGACGGTGGCCGACGCCGGATTCAACACCGTGCTCGTGCAGGTCCGCGGCCGGGGCGAGGCGTACTATCGCAGCCGTATCGAACCGCAGCCGGCCGATCTGGCCAGCCAGCCCGGCTTCGATCCGCTCGCGCTTGCGATCACACGCGGTCACGAGGCCGGCCTCGCCGTGCATGCCTGGGTGAACGTCAACCTGGTGTCGAGCGCCGTCACCCTGCCGCGGGCGACCACCCACATCGTGCGGCAGCATCCTGAGTGGCTGATGGTGCCGGCGGCGCTCGCGCGCGACCTGTCCGGCGTCGACCCGCGCTCGGATCGCTACCTCACGGCCCTCGCCCGGTGGTCGCGCGACCAGCGCGACACCGTGGAGGGGCTGTACCTCTCTCCGATCACACCCGCGGCGCAGGACTACACGGTCTCGGTCGTGCGGGAGCTCGTCTCGTCCTATCCGATCGACGGCCTGCACCTCGACTACATCCGCTTTCCCGGCGCGGCGTTCGACTACAGCGCCGCAGGGCTCGCCGCGTTTCGCGCCTCACGACTGCCCCACTCGACGCCGGCCGAGATCGCCGCGATCGATGCGGCCGCCCGGCGCGCCCCGACGGCGTGGGCCGACCGGCTGCCCGACTCCTGGTCGGATTTCCGTCGCGCGCGACTGACCGAACTGGTCGAGCGGATTGCCGACACCGCCCGCACGGCCCGGCCCGGCCTGATCGTGTCCGCCGCGGTCGTGCCGGATGCCGACGAGGCCCGGCGCAGCAAGGCCCAGGACTGGGCCGCGTGGGCGCGTGACGGCCTGCTCGACGCCATCTGCCCGATGGCGTACACCACCGACCCGACGGTGTTTGCACGCCAGGTAGCCGCGGTGCGCGACGCCGGTGCCGGCCTCCCGGTGTGGGCCGGCGTCGGCGCCTATCGACTGACGGCCGACGAAACCGTGCGGCACGTGCGGCTCGCGCGCGATGCCGGCGCCGGCGGCTTCGCCCTGTTTTCCTACGACAGCATTGCCGCCGGGCGCCGCGGCGGTGCCGCCTACTTCACGCGGCTTCGTTCCGTCCTGCAGGACAACGACGCGCCCCGCTGACCGTGATGCACACGGCCGACGCCGTCGTGCTCGTGTTCTACCTCGCCGGCGTCGTCACGTTCGGCCTGCTCGTCGGCCGCTCGCAACGGACGATCCAGGACTACTTCGTGAGCGGCCACCGGCTGCCGGCCTGGGCGATTCTCGGGTCGATCGTCGCCACCGAGACGAGCACGGTCACCTTCATCAGCATCCCCGGTGTCGCGTTTGGCGGCAACTACACGTTCCTGCAGCTCGCGCTCGGCTACCTGGCCGGGCGCGTGGTCGTCGCCGTGCTCTTCATGCCGGGGTACTTTCGCGGCGACGTGCTCACCGTCTATCAGCTGCTCGGTGACCGGTTCGGCCTCGCCACACGGCGGCTTGCCTCCCTCGTGTTTCTGGGCACCCGCAGCCTGGCCGACGGCTTCCGGCTGTTCGCCACGGCCCTGGTGCTCGCGGCCCTGCTCGATGGCGCCGGCGTCGCCGACCGGCACGGCCCGACGCTGCTCGTGACGTCGATTCTGGCCATCGGCGCGCTGACGCTGCTCTACACCTACACGGGCGGCATGACGGCGGTCGTGTGGACCGACGTCGTCCAACTGGTCGTCTACCTGGTCGGCGCGGGGGCGGCCGTCATCGTCCTGCTCGATCTCATCCCCGGTGGCTGGCCCGCCGTCGTCGCGGTCGCGGCGCCACTCGACAAGTTCCGCGTGTTCGACTTCACCTGGGACGTCTCGCGGAGCTACACCTTCTGGTCCGGAGTAGCCGGTGGCATGTTCCTGACCACGGCGACGCACGGCACGGATCAGATGCTCGTGCAGCGCTACCTCTGCGCGCGGTCGCTGTCGGCGGCGCGCGCGGCGCTGCTCTCCAGCGGTGTGGTCGTCTTCGCGCAGTTCACGCTGTTTCTCGTCATCGGCACGCTGCTCTTCGCGTTCTACACCGGCCCGGCGACCGCCGACCTGGCGGTCCTGACAATCGACGGGCGCGTCGCCACCGACCGGGTGTTCCCCCACTTCATCGTCAACTACCTGCCGACGGGCCTCGGCGGCCTCGTCCTGGCCGCGATCCTGGCGGCCGCGATGTCCACGCTGTCCTCGTCCCTGAACTCCTCGTCGGCCGCGGTGATGGGCGATTTCGTTCTCCCCCGCCGGGCGGCGCGCCTGTCCGACGCGCAGCAACTGCGCTGGTCGCGCCGGCTGACGGTCGTCTTTGCCGCCGCCCAGATGACGGCCGCGACGGCCGCCATCTGGCTGTCGCGCCGGGTCGTCGACGAGGTGCTCGGACTGGCCGCCTTCACAGGCGGCCTCGTGCTCGGGCTGTTCCTGCTCGGACGCTTCACGTCGCGCGTCGGCGAGCGCGGCGCCCTGGCCGGCCTGTCGATCGGTCTGACGGTGATGCTCGGCGTCCGTTTCGGCACCGCCGTGTCGTGGCAGTGGTACGTCCTCATCGGCGCGGCGGTCACGGTCACCGGCGCCATCGTGGCGTCATACTGGCTCGACAGGGGGACGCGGCGCGGGAACGACCATGGGTGACACGTCGGTCGGTCGACTCGTGTCCCGCATCGAGCGCGCGATCCTGTCTCGCGTGACTCCAGCGGCCATCATCGAGGTTGGCCGGGCCGACGAGGTGCTCTGGTCACGCGCGTTCGGGCGCCTCACGTACGACGCCGACGCCGCGCCCTGCCGGCCCGACACCGTCTTCGATCTCGCCTCGCTCACCAAGGTGCTCGTCACCGTCCCGCTCGTGATGCGGGCCCTGACGGCCAACCACCTCTCGCTCGCCACACCGGTCGCCGCGCTCGTGCCCTCGTGGCGCGGGGCCGATCGGGCCGGCGTGACGGTCGGTCACCTGCTCGACCATTCGTCCGGGCTCCCGGCCCACGATCGGTTGTGGGCACGTCTGGCCACGCCCGACGAGGTCGAGCCGGCGATCGCGACCCTGCCACTCACCCATCCACCCGGGGCGCGCGCGGTCTACTCGGATCTCGGGTTCATCCTGCTCGGTCGGGCGCTTGAACGCCTCGGTGGCGGTGCGCTGCCGGTGTTGTTCGAGGCACTCGGCTGGCCACGAGGCCTCGCCCTCGGCTTCGTACCGGCGATGGTCGACTGGCCGGCTATCGCGCCCACGGAGTTCGACACATGGCGCGGACGATGGCTGCAGGGCGAGGTGCACGACGAGAACACGGCCCTGCTCGGCGGCGTCGCCGGGCACGCCGGACTGTTCGGGACGGCTGCGGCCGTGGGCGTCTACGCGCGCCTGGTCCTCGAGACGTTCCGGCGCCGAACCGCACTCGGCGATCCGGCACAGATCGCGACGATGGCCGCGCGATCAGTCGTGCCCGGCAGCTCGCGCGCGCTCGGCTGGGACACCATGTTGCCGACCTCGTCGTGCGGCACGCGGATGTCGGCGCGCGCGATCGGCCACACCGGGTATACCGGCACGTCCCTCTGGATCGACCCCGGACACGAGGCGTACGTCGTTCTGTTGACCAACCGGGTGCACCCGACGCGCGAGGGCAGCGGCATTCAGGCGCTGCGCGCCGACGTGCACGACCTCGCCATGGAGACGTTCTTCGGTGTCGGGTGAGATCAGGAGCCCGCGCCGCGCGGCGCGCCC
>DATKDF010000018.1:0-8593 GCA_035512795.1 Vicinamibacterales bacterium | reverse complement strand
GAGGCCGGACAGTCGAACGCCGTCGGCCGTGAAGTCGGGAACGTCGACGTCGGCGTAGACACTGCCGGCCAGCTCGAGCGACGGGTTGTGGCCGGCCACCCGCACTTGATATCGGCCGGGTCCGACGTCGAGGCGCGAGAGCACTTCGTACCGGACATCGTGCGGGCTGGGCACGAGCAGCAGGTTCGCCTTCTGGCGGCGGGTTGCCGCGCCGCGACCGCGCGTATCGCGGTAGTCGAACGCCGAAATCCGATTCGCCGGCCCATGCCAGCCCGGGCGGCGATGACGTCTGCCGCCCGACTGGGAGCGACGCTCTTGCGTCAGTCCGAACCCGTGCCGCAGGGAGGGAGTGCCTGCGCGTGCCATCTCCGCACCTTGCGGAGTGGCACGCCTGCGCCAGTTCGCGGGCCGACCGCACGTAGGCGACGGTTTCGAGCGTCGACTCCCTCGGAGGCCGGCGGACGCCATCGCCGCCCGGGCTAACCTCCGCCCTCCATCCGCTTCCACTCGAGCAGATAGGCGTCGAGCGTTTCGGGTGTGACGACGTCGACGCCCGAGTCGATGATCGGGTTCTCGGGCACGCGGCCCGCCTTGATCTCGGCGAGCAGCCGGATCGACTCGCTGCCCCAGCCGAAGTACTTCTGGCCGAGCAGCACCTGCACCTTGCCGGCCCGAAGCAGGTCCGGCGCCGGCGGGTTCGTGTCGAACGAGAGGAACTTCGTTGTCGGCGGCACCGGCGTGAGCGCGTTGGCGGTGAAGACGGGCCAGCCGCCAACTGAGATCCACGCGCCGAGGTTCGGATAGCGATTCGTTCCTGCGGCGATCAGCTCGGCGCAGCGGACGCTGTCCTCCTTGATGTCATACGTCTCGACGACGGTGATGCCGGGGTGCGCCTCGAGCGCGTCCCTCGCGCCATCGAGCCGGCGCTGCAGGTTGTTGGCGCCGAGGCTCGTGAGAAACGCGACGGTGCCTGTGCCGCCGAGCAGCCGCGCGGCCTCGCGTCCCAGGATGAGACCCGACTGGTAGTCGTCCACGCCATAGAAGGCGAAGCGATTCGACTCGGGCGCGTCCGAGTCCCATGTGACGACGGGAATGCCGGCATCGATGGCGCGGTTGATCGTGGACGTCAGGAACTCCGCGTTCAGCACCGAAATTGCGATGCCGTCCACCTGCTGCGAAATGAATGACTCGAGGATCTCCTTCTGCCGGAGTTCGTCGGGCCGATCCGGCCCGCGATAGATGACCTCGATATTGCCCGCCTAGGCTGCATACCGCTGCGCACCCTTGTTCGCGTAGTCGAACACGGGGATGTCGAGCGACTTCGGGATGAGCGCAAAGCGGTAGGTGCGCGGGCCTTCGGGTTCAGGGCCACCGCACGCGGCGGCAAGTGACACGAACGCGCACGCGAAAGCGATGAGCAGTCTGTTCATGAGTGTCATCCTCAGATCTGTCCAGGGGGTCGGAGGTCATCCTGTGGAAAACGTCCCGGGTGTCGAAGTGAACACGACCCGGGACGTTTCCCACAAGGCTGACCTCCGACCCCTATGTCCTATGTCCTCTGCCTCCGCACGAGCAGTTGATCCATGACAACGATCCCGATCACCACCACCCCCACGATGAGCCGATCGTAGAACGTGGCGCCGGGAATCTGCGGCAGGGCATTCCGCAGCACGCCGAAGATGAGCGCGCCGAGCACGGCACCCACCACCGAGCCGCGACCGCCGCTCAGGCTCGCCCCGCCGACGACCGCCGAGGCGATGATATCCAACTCGTAGCCGGTCGCGAGGTCCGCTTTGCCCTGGCCCTGCACGACGGCCAGCACGACGCCGGATACGGCCGCGAGCAGGCCTGCGATGACATACGCCGACGTCTTGACCCATCCGACGGCCACGCCCGAGAAGAGCGCGGCCGTCTCGTTGCCGCCGACGGCGAACACGGCGCGGCCCCACTGGTAGCGCCGCATCAGCACATGAAATGCACCGGCGAGCGCGATCATGATCGCCGGAGCGATCCAGTCGACCGGCACGCCGAAGAGCCGGCCGTCGGTCGGGAGCTGGCGCGACAGGTCGTAGAAGCGCGCCTCGGTGATGATGAACCCCGCGCCGCGCCAGATACCCATCACCCCCAGCGTCGCGATGAACGGCGGCAGCTTCATCGTCACGATGAGCCACGACGAGACGAGGCCGGCCACGACGCCCACCAGCAGCCCCGCCATCATGCTCGGCACGAGCGGCCAGCCGGCCTCGACGAAGAAGTACCCGGTGACCACGCTCGTGAGGCCGATGACCGCACCGGGCGAGAGGTCGATGCCGCCCGTGATGATGACGATGGCCGCCCCGATGGCCGCGATGCCATAGATCGAGGAGTACTTGAAGATCAGGAGGAAGTTGGCGGCGTTCAGGAACGGGTGCGTCCGGTCGCCGTCGGGCCAGAGGTACCAGGTGAAGAACAGCACCTCGGCCAGGAGGATGGCGACCGTACTGAACTCGCGCGCGTGCCAGAACCGCTTCACGCCGTCACCTCGGCGTCGTGCGCGGCCAGGTACATGATGGCTTCCTCGGTGGCAGCCGCACCGGCCAGCTCGCCGCGGAGCCGGCCCTGGCGCATGACCAGCACCCGATCGGCCAGCGCCAGGATCTCCGGCAGCTCGCTCGACACGATCAGACACGCCATACCGGCGTCAGCCTGGCGGCGGATGAGCCGGTGCAGTTCGAACTTGGCGCCGACGTCGACGCCCTTGGTCGGCTCGTCGAGGAGCAGCACCCTCGGCGACGCCGCCAGCCACTTGCCGACGACGACCTTCTGTTGATTGCCGCCGCTCAACGCATCGGGAGTTCGATCCGTGTCCGGCGTGCGGATGGCGAGCGACGCGACCTGTGCCTCGGCAACCTGCGCTTCGGCCGCGCGGTCGATCCGGACGACACCGGTCGTCTCTGCGCGCGGCATGTTCAGGTTGTCGCAGAGGCTCAGGTTGAAGCACAGGCCCTGTCGCTGGCGTTCTTCGGGGACCAGTGCGAGCCCGGCGCGCGCGGCGACGCGCGCCGAGCCGGGCGACGTGTCACTGCCTGCGACCGCGACCGTGCCTTCGTCTGGCCGCGCGAGCCCGAAGATGGTCTCGAGCAGCTCCGACCGGCCCGATCCGACGAGCCCGAACAGGCCGACGACCTCGCCGGCGCGCACCTCGAACGACACGCCGGCAAAGGCCGGCCGCCGCGTCAGGCCGCGCACGGTGAGCATCTCGACTGCGCCCGGTGCAGGCGCGCGGGCCGTCTCACGGGAGGTCGCGGCTGCCACCCTGCCCACCATCGCCCGGACGACCTCGTCGGGCGACGTCGTGCCGCGATCGAAGGTGTCGACGAACCGCCCGTCACGCAGCACCGTGATGCGGTCGGCGAGCCGGAAGACTTCGGGAATCCGGTGCGAGACGAACACGATCGTCACACCGCGCGTGCGCAGGTCCTCGAGCACGCGCATCAGGTGGTCGACTTCGGCGTCGGTGAGCGCGGTCGTCGGCTCGTCGAGGACGAGCAGGTCGCAGTCGAACGCGAGCGCGCGCGCCACCTGCACGAGCTGCGCGTAGGCGGCCGGCAACCGGTCCATCGGGGTCGCCGGATCGACGGGCACGTGCAGGCGCGCGAGCAGGTCACGCGTCCGCGCGTGCATGGCACGCTCGTCGAGCCGGCCGAATCGTCCCACGATCTCGCGGCCGGCGAAGATGTTGGCGCTGACCGAAAGAGCGGGGAAGCTCAGCGTCTCCTGGTAGACCATGCCGATGCCGGCCTCGAGCGCCTCGCGCGGTCGCGCGAGGCCGAGCGGCCGGTCGCGCCAGACGATCTCGCCCACGTCGGGCCGGACGATGCCGGCGAGGATCTTCAGCAGCGTGGACTTGCCGGCCCCGTTCTCGCCGACGACGGCGTGGACGGTGCCGGCTTCGACGTCGAAGCTTACGTCGTCAAGCGCCGTGACCGCGCCGAAGCGCTTCGAGACGTGGCGGAAGGCGAGGCGATCGGGCATCGAGGTGGGGCAGCCCCGGCTGCATCATAGCCTCGACGAGCCGCACCCGACAGCGATGCCCGCGTCAGTCTTCGGTGCCCGGCTCCCGCGGCCAGAGACACG
Organism: Vicinamibacterales bacterium; assembly: GCA_035512795.1. GTDB lineage: Bacteria > Acidobacteriota > Vicinamibacteria > Vicinamibacterales > SCN-69-37 > DATKDF01. The sequence goes on along the minus strand of DATKDF010000018.1, from coordinate 4,477 downwards.
ACAACTCCGAATCCGTGAGGAAGCGTCATCCTGTCACAGGGCGGGAACGCTCATGATACTACTGTCGCGGCCCGCCGCTCGGGCCCGTTTCCCGGGAGGTCGTGTGAGACGCGCGAACATCGTTCCCACCCTGGTCGCCACACTCGCGATCGCCGCCTGCGGCGGATCACCGGAGAGCCCGGCACCGATGACGAGACCCTTCATCACCCAGGAACCCTTCGGCGCCGCGCCCGACGGCCGGCCGATCGACCTCGTGACGCTCCGAAATGCCAACGGCGTCGAGGTGCGCGTCATGAACTGGGGCGCGACGGTCGTCTCGCTCCGGACGCCCGATCGCGACGGCGTGTTCGACGACATCGTCCTCGGTTTCGACACGGCAGAACCGTACTTCACCCGGTCGCCCTACTTCGGATCGACGATTGGCCGCTTCGCCAACCGCATCGCCAACGCGCGGTTCGAGCTGGACGGGACGACCTACACGCTCACCGCCAACGACGGCGCGCATCACCTGCACGGTGGCACGACTGGATGGGACAAGGTGCTGTGGCGCGCCGAGCCGTTCCAGAATGTCGAGGCCGTCGGCGTGGTGTACCGCCACACGAGCCCGGACGGCGACGAGGGCTATCCCGGCACGGTCGAGGGGACCGTCACCTATGCGCTCCACGCCGACAACTCGCTCGTCATCGACTACCTGGCGACGACCGGGAAGGCCACGGTCGTCAACCTCACGCATCACAGCTACTTCAACCTGGGTGGCGCGAGGACGCCGGACGTTCTCGGCCACATCCTCACGATTCCGGCCGATCGCTACACGCCGGCCGACGCAACGCTGATTCCGACGGGCGCACTGGCGCCGGTCGAGGGGACGCCCTTCGACTTCCGCACGCCCACGGCCATCGGCGACCGGATCAACCAGGACCACCCGCAACTGGTCGCCGGCCGTGGCTACGACCACAACTGGGTCATCGGCGACGTCACCGGCACGCCGAGGCTGGTGGCGCGCGTCACCGAGCCGACCACCGGCCGGACGCTCGAGATCCGCAGCACCGAGCCGGGCCTCCAGTTCTACGCGGGCAACTTCCTCGACGGGTCGATCGCGGGCAAGGGTGGCCGCGTCTACGGCCACCGTTCAGGCTTCTGCCTCGAACCACACCACTTCCCGGATTCGCCAAACCAGGAGGCGTTTCCGTCAACGGTCCTGCGGCCGGGAGAGGAGTTTCGATCTCGGACGATCTTCAGCTTTGGAATTCAATAGGCACATGCATGACAGTGCATTGAAGATTGACGCCGGGACTCTGGACCTTCAGTATTCTCCGATTATTCTTCGCACTTCGGCCGCGTCGCTCGTCGTCGCGAGCGCAAGCATCAGCAGGATCCTGGCCTTGAGCGGCTGGAGGTCGCCGCCCTGGATGCGGTACGCGTTGCCGCCGCGGCCGCCGCCCATCACGCGGCCGCTGCCGGTGCGCGTCGTGGTGACGACGAACACCTGCTGGTCGGCGGCCTCGCGCAACGCCTGACCCTGCGAGCCGCTCGTGGCGCCGGCGCCGGCGCCGGCAATCACGATGCCCCTCGCGCCGGCGTCCACGGCGGACTGAATCAGATCGCCCGGCGCGCTCTGGTAGGTGAGGATGACGTCCACCCGTGGCAGCGCCGTGATGGCGTCGACGTCGAATTCGCTCCTGGCCGAGTGGCGCATCACCGGACGCCGGACGTAAACGACGCGGTCGCGGTCGGCGACGCCCAGAATGCCGTACGTGCGCGACGTGAACGTGTCGAGACGCAGCGCGTCGGTCTTCGTTACGTCGCGGGCGGAGTTGATCTCGTCGTTGAGCACGACGAGCGTGCCCATGCCGCGCGACTCAGCCGCCGCGGCAACCCGGAAGGCGTCCTCGAGGTTGGCCGGGCCCTCGTAGCCGAGCGTGCTCGGGTTCCGCATGGCTCCGACGACCGTAACCGGCCGCTCGTCCCTGACGGTAAGGTGAAGAAAATACGCCAGTTCCTCGAGCGTGTCGGTCCCGACCGTGACCACTACCCCCGCCAGGCCGGCGTCGTCTCTGAACCGCTTGTTGATCCGGCGCGAGAGGTCCAGCCACTGCTCGAGCGTGAGAGCGCCGCTCGCGATGTTGGAGAACTGCTCGCCTTCGACCCTGGCGTAGCGGTCGAGGTTCGGAATCGACGTGATGAGTTCGTCGACCGTCAGCCGGCCGCCTTCCTGGCGATTCGAGATGGTGCCGCCGGTCGCAAACAGGAAGACGCGCGGGGCGTCGGGGGGGGTCGGTGACGTCGCGGCCGGTTGCTGCGCCTGCACTGGCGCGGCCGGATCGACCAGGCCGGCCAGGAGCGCGACGGCCGAAGCGAGCCGCATGAGCGGCCGATGGGTACGGCCCGGCAGCCGCGGGCGATTGGGCATGGGGCACTATAAATGACCGCAGGGGTCGGAGGCCGACAGACTTCAGTCTTCTACCGGTGTTCCTGATGCCCGATGCAGCCAGACGGCCAGCAGCCGGGCCGCGGCATCGGGGGTGTCGCCGTAGAAGGGCATCAGGGACGTCGTCGTGCCAGGTGATCGGACGATGTGCGCACGCCAGCGAGCGTGACCGACCGGCAGCACCTCGATCAGGTAGGCGCGTCCGTTGATGGTTTCCTGAAAATGTACAGTGTGCACGAGCGAGGACTGATTCTAGTCTTCGCTCCAGACGACGCAAGCGAAGCGTCGTGCGAAGCTGCACCACGCCGGTGCGCGTGCCCGAGTTTCCGTGCGCGCGCAGTGAAAATAGATCCTGCGCGACAGATTCTCCACAGCGCATCCACGACTCTTCAACAGGTTTTCCACATCGGCTTGGGCGACAATAGAGGGTCGTGACACGGCGATGGGTCAGCGCGGCGGTCTGCGCGGGCGTGATGGCGTTCCCGGCCGCCTCCGGCGCGCAGCGCGTGCCCGCTTCGTCCACGTTTCGAGTCTTCCTGCAGGTCGGCGAGGCCCTGCCAAGCTTCGGCGAGCCGGCCATCGTCGGCGATCGCGTCGTGTTCACGCTGCTCGTCGGCGGCGAGACCGACGCGAGGCGGCGCTACGAACTGGTCAACCTGCCCGCCGCGGCCGTCGATGTCGAGCGGACGGTGGCATACGCCGAGGCCCTGCGGGCGGCCTACTACGCGGCCACGCGGGGCGAAGCCGACTATGCCGAGATGACCGGCGATGTGTCGCGGACGCTCGACGCACTGCCGGGCATCAGTGATCCAGACGAACGATTGCGCGCTGCCGAAGCCGCCCATGCGCGCCTGCTGGCCTGGTCGCGTGTCAGCCATGGCTACCGCGCCGACGACCTCGAGGCGCTCGAGGATCTCTTTGTGGTCGTCCTGGCCGAGCTGCGCCGGGCGGCCGGTGCCGCGCAACTGGCCATGGAGCTGTCGGCGCGTTCCCGGCCGGGTGGCGCCGAGACTCTCCAGGCAGCTCCCGACACGCGCGAGGCGATTCGACTCGCGCTCGTGGCGGCGGGCGTGGCCGACGAGGCCGCCGAGCGAAAGGCGATTCTGGCATCGGCCGACGCCGTCCTGGCCGATGAGCCGGCGCTCGCGGAGCTGCGTAACGAAGTCCGGGCCCGGCTGGCCGGCGAGGCCAGCGCCGATGCGGCCTACGCGAGCTTGTCGGCCGAGATCCTGCGGCTCGCCAACGAAGCCGTCGACCGCGGCGACGCCGAAGACATCTTGCGTCTTGCCGGCCGCCTGGCCGAGCGGGACCGCCACCTCGGCGGTCTCCGGCCGCGGCTGGTCCGGGATCTGGCGCGTCAGCTCGAACTGAAGGCCGTGGCCGCCCGCGCGCACCGCGCCGCGGTCGAACGATACGCGGCGTTGCGGCCGGCGTTTCTCGGCTACGAACGGCGTGTGCGACCGGTCCTGGTCACCGTGGACGGCCTGAAGCCGATTCTCAGCGCGGTCCGCGACATGCGGTTCACGTCGTTCGACCGGCTGCGCGCGGCCTCGGACCGGCTGAACCGCGCACTGGATGTGCTGTTGGCGGTCGAGCCGCCAGAGGACCTGGCCGACGTGCACGCCACGCTCGCCAGTGCCGTGCACCTGGCTCGCGAGGCTGTGGCCCGACGACTCCAGGCGGCGGCGACGGCATCCGAGGCGGCCTCTCGCGACGGCTCGTCGGCGGCGGCCGGTTCGGCGCTGCTGCTCGAACGCGCCCGCGGTGAGCTGGTCGCGCGGCTCTTTCCCCCGCAGGCGAGGTGAGCGTGGCGCCCGGGACCCGGCAGCGTTATCTCGTTCGCGCGCGGGGCCTTGGCGCCTTCCGGACGGCGCTCGTCGAGCGGGCGACTGAGGGCGACCCGCTCGCGGCCCGGCGTCGCATCGTGGTGGTGCCGACGCGCGCGTCGGCCGAACTCCTGCGGCAATCGATCGAGCGGCGCGTGCTCGGCGCCCCGGGGCGGGCGTGCATCCTGCCCGACCTGCTGACGCGTGACGACTGGATGGCGCG
>DATKDF010000017.1:0-19159 GCA_035512795.1 Vicinamibacterales bacterium | reverse complement strand
CGTACAACAACGTCGTCCGCACGGCGATTCAGGCGCTCTCGGCCGTGCTCGGCGGGACCAACTCCCTCCATACCAACTCGCTCGACGAAGCGCTGGCGCTGCCGACGGCCGAGGCCGCCAGGCTGGCGCTCCGGACCCAGCAGGTGATCGCGCACGAGAGCGGTGTCTGCAACGTCGTCGATCCGCTGGGCGGCTCGTATTTCGTCGAGAAGCTGACGCAGGAGATGGAAGCGGGCGCCTACCAGTACTTCGACACGATCGACCGGATGGGCGGCATGGTGGCGGCGGTCGAGCAGGGCTATCCGCAGCGCGAGATCGCGGAGGCGTCGTATCGCTTTCAGCAGGCCGTCGAGAAGGGTGACAAGCACATCGTCGGCGTCAACGCGTTCGTCGAGGAGGACGAGGTGCGGATGCCCATCCTGTACATCGACGACAGCGCCGCCGACGCCCAGGTCGCCCGCCTCGCCGAGGTCAAGGCCCGTCGCGATCAGGCGCAGGTGGACGCGGCACTCGCCCGCCTGCAGGCCGCCGCCCGCGGAACCGACAACACGATGTATCCGCTGCTCGACTGCGTCCGGGCCTATGCCACGGTCGGCGAGATGTGCGACGCGCTCAGGCAGGTGTGGGGCGAGTACGAGGAAGTGCCGTCCATATGAGGGCAGAGGACAGAGGGCAGGGGGCAGAGGGGTTTCGGGGACAAGGGCCGACTGTGCGGAAGACGCGGGTGATCATTGCGAAGCCGGGCCTCGACGGGCACGATCGGGGCGCCAAGGTGATTGCGCGGGCGCTGCGGGACGCGGGTATGGAGGTGATCTATACCGGCCTTCGGCAGACGCCGGAGCAGATCGCCGCGGCGGCGCTCCAGGAGGATGCCGACGTCGTCGGTCTGTCGATCCTGAGCGGGGCGCACATGCACATCTGTCCGCGCCTCATGGATCTGCTGCGTGAGAAGGGGCTCGGGCACGTGACGGTCGTCATCGGGGGTATCATCCCGGACGTTGACCTTCCCAAGCTGGCCGACATGGGCATCGCCCGGGTGTTTCTGCCCGGCAGTCCGATGAAGGACATCATCGCATTCATCAACAGCCGCGTGCAGCCCCCGGCGCCGGCTCACTGAGCGCCCATGGCCAAGACTCTGCTTCTCGTCGACGACAGCGTGACCGTGCAACGCGTCGTCGAGTTGACCTTCTCGCACGAAGACATTCGCGTCATCTCGGTCAGTGACGGCCGGCGTGCGGTGCAGGCGCTCGACACCGATGGCGCCGACCTCGTGCTCGTCGACGTCGAAGTGCCGGAGATTGACGGCTACGGTGTGGCGGCGCACATGCGGAAGTCCGAGCGGCTGCGTGACGTGCCCGTGCTCCTGATGTCGGGCGCACTCGGCACGATCGACGAGAAGCGAGCGCGCGACCTGGGCGTGGCCGCGGTCCTGACCAAGCCGTTCGAGCCGCAGGCACTCGTCAAGAAGGTGAAGGAACTGCTGACCGAGGGCGGCGGTGCGCCGGCGGGCGCGCGGACCGCCGGGCCGACCGGCCTGCGTCCGGCCCGCTATCAGGCCGGCCGGACGCCCGAACCGCTCGAGCCATCCCGCAAACCGGTCTGGGATTCGTCCGCCTCGCCGGCATCGTCTCGCGAACCGGCGCCGAAGGCGCCGGCCGAGCCGCAGCGCCGGTCGCTCGTCGACGCCTTTTCGGCGCTCATCGGCGCCGAGTCGACCAAGGCTGCCCCGCCGCCGGCGGCCGGACCGTCGGCCGGGGAACTCGAGGACGCCGTGCGCCGGGTGCTGCAGCAGATGACGGCGGCCGAGGTCCGGCAGATCGTCGCCGAGACGGCCGAGCGGCTCGTGCGCGAAGAAATCGACCGCATCAAGGCTGCCGAATCCGACTGATGTCGTCCTCGCCCAGCGTTCCCGAGAAGCCTGCGCTCGAAGGCCTCGAAGACAAGTGGACGCGTCGCTGGGACGAGGCGGGCGTCTACCGCTTCGACCGCAGCGCCGACCGGGCCGGCGTGTATGCGATCGACACGCCACCGCCGACGGTGAGCGGGTCGCTCCATGTGGGCCACGTTTTTTCCTACACGCACACGGATGTCATCGCGCGCTTTCAGCGGATGCGCGGGCGTGCCGTGTTCTATCCGATGGGCTGGGACGACAACGGCCTGCCCACCGAGCGGCGCGTGCAGAACTACTTCGGCGTGCGCTGCGATCCCTCGCTGCCGTACGACCCCGCGTTTGCCGCGCCGGCCACACCGCCGAAGCCGCCCGTATCGGTGTCGCGGCCCAACTTCATCGAGCTGTGCACGGCGCTGACGGCCGAGGACGAGAAGGCCTTCGAACATCTCTGGCGGCATCTCGGCCTGTCGGTCGACTGGTCGCTGACCTACGCGACGATCGGCCGCCATGCGCAGCGGCTGTCGCAGCTCGCGTTCCTGCGCCTGCTCGCATCCGGTCGTGCGTATCAGATCGAGGCACCGACGCTCTGGGACATCGACTTCCGCACGGCGGTGGCCCAGGCCGAGCTCGAGGATCGGGAGACGCCGGGCGCCTACTATCGCGTCCGGTTCGCGACGCGCGACGGCGGCCACGTCGACATCGAGACGACACGTCCGGAACTGATTCCGGCCTGCGTCGCGCTCGTCGCGCATCCGGACGATGCCCGGTACCGCGCGCTCGTCGGCCGCGAGGTGCTGACGCCCGTCTTCGGCGTGCCCGTGCCCGTGGTCGCCCATCCCCTGGCCGATCCCGAGAAGGGCTCCGGCATCGCGATGATCTGCACGTTTGGCGACCTCACCGACGTCACGTGGTGGCGCGAGCTGTCGCTGCCGGTGCGCGCGGTCATCGGGCCGTCCGGCACGTTTCGTCCCGTCGTGTGGGGCAGCGACGGCTGGCCGTCGGTCGCCCCCGCGTCCGCCCAGTCGGCCTACGATTCGATCGCCGGTCTTCCGGCCGCCAAGGCGCGGGCGCGCACCGTCGATCTGCTGCGCGAGTCCGGCGCGCTCCAGGGTGACCCCCGCCCGATCACGCATCACGTCAAGTTCTACGAGAAGGGCGATCGGCCGCTCGAGATCGTCACGAGCCGCCAGTGGTTCATCCGGACCATGGACATCCGGGATCAGCTCGTCGAGCGGGGCCGGCAGATCACCTGGACGCCGGCCCACATGCGCACGCGCTACGAGAACTGGGTCAACGGTCTGAACGGGGACTGGTGCATCAGCCGTCAGCGGTTCTTCGGCGTGCCGTTTCCGGTCTGGTATCGCGTCGGCGCCGACGGCACGCCCGACTACTCGGCGTGTTGCGTGGCCGACGTGTCGCGTCTGCCTGTCGATCCGTCGACCGACGTGCCCGAGGGCTTCGCTCCGTCGCAGCGCGGCGTCCCCGGCGGCTTCGTGGGCGACCCGGACGTCATGGATACCTGGGCGACCTCATCGCTCACGCCGTTCATCGTGTGTGGCTGGGAGACCGATCCCGATCTGTGGCGCCGGACGTTCCCGATGGATCTGCGGCCACAGGCGCACGACATCATCCGCACGTGGCTCTTCTCGACGGTGCTCCGCGCGCATCTGGCCGAGGACAGCCTGCCCTGGACCCATGCGGCCATCTCGGGCTGGGTCCTCGATCCCGACCGGAAGAAGATGTCGAAGTCGAAGGGCAACGTCGTCACGCCCATGGGGCTGCTCGAGGAGCACGGTTCGGATGCCGTGCGCTACTGGGCGGCCCGAGGCGGTCCCGGGGTGGACACGGCGTTCGACGTCGGCCAGATGAAGGTCGGGCGCCGGCTCGCGATCAAGCTCCTGAACGCGTCGAAGTTCGTGCTGTCGAAGACCGAACCGGCCGGACCGGTCACCGAGGCGCTCGATCGCGGGATGCTGCAGGAGCTGGCGGCGCTCGTCGACTCGGCGACGAGGCACCTCGAGGCCTACGACTACGCCGCGGCATTGCGCGAGACCGAGGAGTTCTTCTGGCGCTTCTGCGACGACTACATCGAGCTCGTCAAGCGTCGCCGTGCCGGTGACGATACCGCCGCGGCGTCGGCGGCGACGGCCAGCCAGTTGGCGCTCGACGTGATGCTGCGGCTCCTGGCGCCGTTCCTGCCGTACGTCACCGAAGAAGTCTGGTCGTGGTGGCGCGAGGGTTCGGTGCACCGCGCGGCATGGCCGACGGCGGCCGAGCTGGGCGCCCTTGTCGGTCCGGCGCCCGACGAGCGGGACGCCATCGCGCTCGTGCACGCGCGCGAGGTCACCGCGCTCATCCGCCAGGAGCGTTCCACCCACAAGTGGGGCTTCGCCAAGCCGCTACGGGTCCGGTTTCATCTCGCCGACCGGCGCGAACCGGCCTGGGACGCCATCGAGCGCGATATCCTTGCAGGCAACAACGTCACGTCTCATACCGTGACGTTTGGCGCTGCCGAGGATGCCGTCCACATCGAACTTGCCGACCCGGCCTGATTCGCCGGCCGTCGCGATCTACCAGGATCTGGTGCGCCGCGCCCTGGCCGAGGATGTCGGTGCGGGCGACGTGACGACGCTCGCCACCGTACCAGCCGAGGCGCGTGGCCGGGCCGCGCTCGTCGCCCGGGTGTCCTGTGTCGTCGCCGGCCTCGACGTGGTCGGCGAAGTTTTCCGGCAGGTCGATCCGGCGATCGTCCTGGCGGCGCACGTGTCCGACGGCGACCGGACGCCGGCGGGTACCACCCTGGCCACGCTCGATGGACCGGCGCGCGGCCTGTTCACAGGCGAACGCACAGCGCTCAACTTCATCCAGCACCTGTCGGGCATCGCCACGCTCACGCGGGCCTTCGTCGACGCGGCGGGCGGGCGGCTGACGATTCTCGATACCCGCAAGACCATTCCCGGTCTGCGCGCCCTGGCGAAGTACGCCGTGCGCTGCGGTGGCGGCACCAACCACCGCGCGGGCCTGTTCGATGCCGTGCTCATCAAGGACAACCACGTGCGGCTGGCCGGCGGCGTGGCGCGTGCGGTCGAGCGTGCGCGCGCGGCGGCGCCCGGGCAGCTGGTGGAAGTCGAGACGCAGAGCCTGGCTGAAGTGGATCAGGCGCTCGAGGCCGGTGCCGATGTCATCATGCTCGACAACCTGTCGGACGAGCAGCTGCAGGGGGCGCTTGCGCGGGTGAGTGGCCGCGCGCGGACGGAGGTTTCCGGCGGCGTCACCCTCGATCGCGTCCCCGTGCTGGCCGCCCTCGGCGCCGACAGCGTGTCGGTGGGTGCGCTGACCCACTCGGCGCCGGCCATCGACATCAGCCTGGAGATCGACGTCTCGTCAGCGGGACCGGTGTAGGTCGTGGCTGTGCGAACTTTCTCCGAGTCCCTGCCGGACGACCTCGGGGCGGCGCTTGCGCTGGCCGGGCCCGCCCTGGCAGGACGCCTGCACTACCGGGCCGAGGTGGATTCCACCAACGACGAGGCCCAGGAGCTCGCGGCGGCAGGCGCACCGGACGGGACCGCCGTCGTCGCCGATCTCCAGCACGCCGGGCGTGGCCGGCGCGGCCGGTCGTGGGTGTCACCGCCGGGCGCCGGGCTGTACCTGTCGGTGGTCGTACGGCCGTGTACCTGGCCGGGTGGCCTCGGCCTGCTCACGCTTGGCGCGGGCGTCGCGGCCGCCCGCGCGGTCGCACGTGCATCGGGCCTGCCGGTCGAGCTCAAGTGGCCGAACGATCTCGTCGTCGGCCGGCCCTGGCGGAAACTCGGCGGCGTGCTGTCGGAGGCGGTAGGTGGGTCCCGGCTCGACGCCGTGGTGGTTGGTATCGGGATCAACCTGAGACGCGCGGCGTATCCACCGGAGGTGGCCGCCCGTGCGACCTCGATCGAAGACGAACTCGGCAGGGCGATCGATCGCGGCGCGCTGGCCGTGGCCGTGCTCGTCGAGTTCGACGAGGTCGTGTCGCGGCTGCGGGCCGGCGAAGCCGCCTGGATGGCCGAGACGTGGCGGCGGCTGGCGGCGTCCGGACTGGGGCGCGCACCGGTGCGCTGGCAGGATCGCGACGGCTGGCGGACGGGCGCCGCGGTGGACATCGACGACGACGGCGCGCTTGTGGTCGAGCGCGACGGCCGACGTGAACGAATCGTGGCCGGCGAAGTGATCTGGGAGCGGGTGCGCGCCTGATGTCCTCAGACCGCGCGGTCGATCGCGACGGGGTGGTCGATCTCGGTACGTACTGCCGGCTGATCGAAGCGCACCTGACGCAGGTCAACGGCGGACACCTCGTGCGCATCGTTGGGCCTTCCTTCGAGGTGGTGCGGCGCTGGGCGGCCGACGCTGTGCCGCTGGCCATCGTCCGGCGCGGTATCGACCGCAAGGCCGAGCGCCACGGGCGTGGGGCGGCCACCCGGCCGCTGCGCCTCGAGTTCTGCGAGGCCGATGTGCGGGCGGTCTTCGATGAATGGCGACGGGCGATCGGCGTGCCGACCGCGGCGCTCGTGACCGACGGGGGCGGGGACGAGCGGGCCGCGCGTAAGCGGCCGTCGCTCGCCAGGCACCTCGACCGCGTGCTGGATCGGCTGGGCGCGGTCACCGGGCGCCTCGACCTGGCCGAGCAGTTCCGCGACCGGCTCGAGGCGCTCCGGGATCAGGTCGCCGCGGTGAAGGACGCGTCCCACGGCGCCCGCGGCGAGGCGCGCGACGCGTACGTCGCGCGGTTGACCGACCTCGATCGCGAGTTGCTCGAGCTGGCCCGGCGGTTCACGTCGGACGAGGTGTGGCGCCGCCTGCACGACGATGCCGAAGCCGATCTGGCCGCCTATCGCGGCCGGCTCGCGGCGGGCGACTGGCAGCAGAGCGTCGAGATCACGGCCGTGCGGCTGTTGCGCGATCACCTCGGGCTGCCGACGATCGAGCTCCTGACGTGACCGGGCCGCTGGATCTCACCATCGATCGGCCGGCGGCCGGCGGCCGGATGATCGCGCGGCACGACGGCGGCATCGTGCTCGTCGCCGGCGCCATTCCCGGCGAGCGCGTGGTCGCCCACGTCGAGCGCCGCTCCCGTGATGTCGTCTGGGCGCGGGTCGTCGAGATCCTCGAGCCCAGCCCCGATCGACGCGATCCGCCTGGCGACCCGGCGTGTGGCGGCAGGGCCTACGCGCACATCCGCTACGAGCGCCAGCTCGCGATCAAGGCCGACGTCGTCGCCGATGCGTTCCGCCGGATCGGCCGGATCACGCTGCCCGCGCCCGTCGCCGTGGCGGCGTCTCCCGAGAAGGGCCACCGGTTACGCGCGCGGTTCCAGGTGGTCAACGGGCGTGCCGTGTTCTTCCGGGAGGGCACGCACGACCCGTGCGATGCGCGCGGGACCGGCCAGGTGGCCGACGCGGCACTCGACGCGATGGCACGCGTCGCCGGCGTGACGGGCGATCGCCTCGGCGCCGTGCAGGCCCTCGTGCTTGCCGAGAACGTGCCGGCGACCGAGCGGGTCGTGCACTTCGAACCCCGCGACGACGCCCGGCTCGAGGGCGCCTGGACACTACCGGACGGCATCACTGGACTGACAACGGGCGTACGAGGGCGTGCGGTGCCGCTCGCCGGCTCACCGACCGTCACCGACACGGCCGAAATGCTCTTTGCCGGGGCGCCGCCTGTCGATGCCGGTGTGTCGTGGACCCGTCACGCGACGTCGTTCTTTCAAGGCAACCGGTTTCTGACCGGGGCGCTGGTGCGGCGCGTGCTCGCGGCCGCCGTCGGGGAACGTGTGGTCGACTTGTACGCGGGTGTCGGGTTGTTCGCGGTGGCGCTGGCGGCGCGCGGCGCCGAAGTCGCCGCCGTGGAAGGCGACCGATCGAGCGCGGCCGATCTCGAGGTGAACGCCCGGCCGTGGCCGGATCGTCTGCACGTCATACGCCGCGCCGTCGAGGCGGTCGTCGGCACGCCGCCCGAGCCGCGGCCGGACGTCGTCGTGCTCGACCCGCCGCGGACCGGCGTCTCGCGCAACGCGCTCACCGGCATCGCCGCCTGGCGGACACCGTGCCTCGTGTATGTCTCGTGCGATCCGCCGACGCTCGCCCGGGACGCGGCACGGCTGGCCGAGGCCGGCTACACGCTCATCGCCCTCGACGCGTTCGATTTGTTTCCCACGACCCCGCACGTCGAGACCGTGGCGGTGTTCGAGCGGCGGGGCTGAGGCGCCGTCCTACATCCGCGCCGGTACGTCGCAGCCCATCAGGTCGAGGGTCCGCGTGAGCTGGCGCCGGACGTAGATGACCGCCGCGGCGCGCCACAGGCGCGTGTCGGCGTCGGGCTCGTTCAGGATCTGCTGCCGGTGGTAGAAGGCGTTGAACGCCTGGGCCAGGCCGAAGGCGTACTTCGCCAGAACCGACAGCTCGAGTGACCGGACGGACGTGTCGACCATCTCGTCGAGCCGTGCGGCGTCGAGGACCAGCCCCCAGAGCGCGTCGGCGTCGTCACCGGCGTCGACGGGCGTCCGTGCGGCCGGGCCGAGCGACTCGATGACGCTGTCCTCGGTCACCCCGTCCCGATCGCGAAGTTTCGTGAAGATGTTGTTGGCGCGCACGACGGCGTACTGCACGTAGGGGCCGGTCTCGCCCTCGAAACTCAACGCCTCGTCAATGTCGAATGCGATCACCTTGCCGCGCGTGAACTTGATCAGGAAGTAGCGGACCGCGGCGACCGCGATCGCCTCGGCCGTCCGCCGGACGTCGGCCGGCGGGAGTTCGGGGTTCCGCGACGCCACTTCGGCGCTCGCGGTCGACACGAGCTGATCGATGAGGTCGTCGGCCTTGACGCCGAGGCCCTTCCGGCCCGAGACCTCGACGAAGGGCTTGTCCGGGTCGGCGGTCGCCTGTCCGAGCGCGCGCGCCGTGGCGTGCGAGAGCGCCACCATCTCGTAGGAGAAGTGCGTCGACCGCTCGGCTTCGGTCCGGAAGCCCATCGTGGCCAGCGCCTGCCTGAGCCACTGCTGCAGGTAGGCCTGCCGCGAGTCGATGACGTTGTACACGGCCGCGGCGTTGCCGAACGCCGGCGGCGCCGGGCCATCGGGCGCCGGCGTCGATGTCGTCGCCCAGAGCGTGCGCCCGTGCCGTTCGGCGAACGCGCGGTAGTGAAAGTCACGGCCAAGCAGGCCGAACTTCCAGAACTGGTTGGCGATGTCCTTGCCGACGTAGGTCACCGTCCCGTTCGACCGCACGATGACCTTTTCCCGCTGCTCGGCGTCCTCGTCACTGGCGGCCGAGTCGGCCGCCGGCTCCGCGCTGTCTTCGATGGGCATCACCCAGCAGCCCTGCAGCCGGCCTTCCGGCTGGAGGTACACGGCGCCCCGCCGCTTGAGGTCCTCGAACGCGGTCGCCCAGAAGTGCAGGCGCAGGATGTCGCCCTCCCAGGTCAACAGGTCGTAGTCGACGTTCAGGCGCGCCATCGTGTCGAGATGACAGCGCACGATCCGGTCGGCAATGAAGGCGCCCATCTCGGCGAGCGGGTTGCCGCCCTCCTCGATGGCATGCAGGGCGGCGGCCCGCGTCTCGAGACGCGTCGCATCCGCCTCGTACCACTCGGTCACCTGGGCGTAGAGGTCCCAGCAGTAATAGTCGAAGCGTGTGTCGGCCTCGTCGGCCAGGGCACGCACCGAGGCCAGGTCGCGTTCCTCGATCGTCGTGAAGCCGACGACGACGTCGGCGACCTGGACGCCCGTGTCGTCGATGTAGTTCTGGACCTCGACCGTCCGTCCGAGGAACCGGAGGGCCCGCACGAGCGTGTCGCCGAGCGTCGCATTGCGCAGGTGGCCGATGTGCGCGGCCTTGTTCGGGTTGATCGCCGTGTGCTCGACGATGACCTTGCTCGTGTCGGCCGCCGGGCCGGTCACCTCTCCGGCCAGTCGCTCCAGCAGGAACGGCGCGCGGTCGAGAAAGAAGTTGAGGTAGCCGTTCGGCGCCGCCTCGAGGCGGGCGATGCCCGGGAGCGCGCCGAGCGCCGCCGCCAGTTCCTGGGCAATCGCGCGCGGCGCCTGCCGGAGCCGGCGGGCCAGTTCAAAGGCCACCGGCACGGCCAGATCGCCCAGCGTGCGCCGGGGGGGGGTCTCGATCACGATCTCCGGCTGGTCGGCCGGGTCGAGGCCGAAGGTCGTCGAAAGGGCGGCGGCGAGACGGGCGCGGACGAGCGCGTGAACGGGCAGGACCATGCGGGCCGTTATTGTATCCGCTCGTACTCCTCCGGCGTGTTGACGTTCAGCAGCAGACGCGCGGGATCGCCGAAGGCGGCCACCTCCGCCTCGCCGAGTTCGACGACGGCGAGCACGCGCGCGAGATCCGCCAGTTTCAGGTGGCCGTTCGCGATCGCGTGCCGCACGCGCGCGCGGGCGTCCCGGCGGTAGCAGGCCACGAGCGGCTCGACCCCGGCGGCCGTCCGGACCCACGCCGCGTCACCGCCCGCCGAGAGCGCGATCAGCCGCTCGAGCAGTGGCGCCACGAGGAACGGCATGTCGCAGGCGATGACGATGACCGCGTCGCCGGTGGCGACCTCGAGCGCGGTGTACACGCCGCCCATGGCGCCACACCCGGCGATCCGATCGGCATGCACCGGCACGCGCGTGGTCGTCAGGCGCCCGGGGTGCGTGCCGACAACGATCACCTCGTCGGCCACCTGCTGGAGCAGGTCGACCTGCCGGTCGATGATCGGCCGGCCGCCGACCATCAGGTGGCTTTTGTCGACTCCGCCGAGCCGCATGCCCCGTCCTCCGGCGATAATGGCCCCGGTGCGTCCTGCAGGCGTCACCGATCGCATCATGACAGACGTTCGCATTGGACAGCTCATTGCCGCCAGCCTCTACGACGCCATCCAGGAAGAGCTGCCGCAGCGGCTCGACTTCTACGAGACGTGGCTCGGTGCCGGCACGATGCCGGATCGCCGTGGCAACCTGGCGGCGATGACGGCCGTGCTGGGGTTTCTCCGGACTGAAGGCGAGGCCTACGATCGCGTCATGGTCCGCGCGGGGCACACGGCCGCGGCTTGGATGGTCGAGGGGCTTGCGCCCGTCCGCCGCCGGATCATCGCGCGCCTACGCGAAGTCCCGCGGACGCCGCTCTGCGCCTTCTATCTGGCGGCGACGATCGAGATCCTGTCCCGCTTTGGGGTGACCGCCGTCGGTCGCCTCGCCGGCTGCCGGGCCATCGAGGGTCTCCGGTGCGTCATCGAACTGGACTGGTCGGGCCACCGCGTCTCGACCACCCCGGCCGTTGCGGCATGACCGGAGTCTTCTCTCTCATGTCCCTGCTGTCGGCGCGGCGCGCTCTATTGATCCCACTCCTCTCCGGTGCAGTCGTCGTCGTCGTGTCCGCGCAGCCCACGCCGGCCCGCGTGCTCGTCATGCCCTTTGCCGTCGAGGTCGACGGCGCTTCGCCCGGGAGTGCGGGCGCCGCGCTCTGGCTGGGCGAGGCTGCTGCGCTGCTCGTGACCGAGGGGCTGACGGCACAGGGCGTCGCCGCCTTCCCCAGGAGTGAGCGCCTCGCGGCCTTCGACCGGCTCGACCTGCCGATGTCATCGGTGCTGACCCGGGCGACGATGATTCGCGTGGCCGAGCTGATTGGCGCGACCGAGATCATTTTCGGGGACGTGCGGCTCGGCGACCGTCTCGAAGTCCGTGCCCGCACCATTCGCGTCACCGCCGGCGCCGAAGCGCCCGTGGTCGAGGCCGCCGGCCTGCTGGCCGAACTGTTCCGGGTGTTTGCCACCGTCACGGCTGGGCTGGCGATGTCGCCGGCACCGGGGGCGTCTGGATCCGAGGCGGTTGCGCCGCTGGATCTGGAGACGTTCGAGAATTACGTGAAGGGCCTCGTGTCGCCCACGCTGGAGACCCGGCGACGGTTCCTCGAGGCCGCCATGGTCCGTGCGCCCCGTGCCGGCGGTGTGCTCATCGAGCTCTGGCGGGTCTACACGGCGCTCGGCGCGCACGACAAGGCGCTCGAGGTGGCCAGCGCCGTCCCGCCCGGGGCCCGCGAAGCTCGTCCCGCCCGGTTGGCCGTGGCGCTCTCGCTCGTCGAGCTCGGTCGGATCGACGGGGCCCTTCGCGAGTTGTCGATGCTCCAGGCGCAGCGCCCGTCGGCGCTCGTCGCCAACGCCGCCGGCGTCGTCGAGCTTCGGCGAGGCGGCGAGGGCCTCGAGACGGCCGTCGCCCAATTCGAGCATGCCGTCCGGCTCGAACCGGCCAACACCGATTACCAGTTCAATCTCGGCTACGCCTACGCACGTCGCGGCGACCGCGACCGGGCTCTGGCCACCCTCCGCGAAGCGGTCCGCATCGATGCCGCCGATCCCGAGTCGCACGCGGTGATGGCGGTGCTCCTCGCCTCGGCGGGCCGGTCGAGCGAAGCCAGGCGCGAGCGCGACCTGGCGGTGCTGCTCGGGGCCACAGCGGGCATCGATCCGGCCGCAACCGACGTGCCGGCGGGCCTCGAGCGGCTGCCGCCGAGTCTGGAGGTCGATTTCGGCCCCCGCGCCGCGTCGGCCGGCGACCACCCCGGCCAGCGTGGTGACGAACGCGTGACCGCGGCGTTTCATCTGTCGCGCGCGCGGTCGCTCATGGATGCCCGACGCGACCGCGATGCCATCGACGCGCTGCGACGTGCGGTCTACCTGGATCCGTACGCCGACGAGCCGCATCTGTTGCTCGGCCTCATCTACCACCGCAATGGCCGGTTGGCCGATGCGGTCGACGAGTTCCGGGTGGCGCTGTGGGCGCGTGAGTCGGTGGAAGCGCACGTGGCCCTGGGCCACGCCCTGCTCGAAGGCGGCGATCGCGACGGCGCGCGCCGGTCGGCCGAGCGGGCCCTGGAGATGGATGCCGCATCGGTCGAGGCACGCGAACTGCTGAATCGGATCGGCGGCCAACCGCGGCGCGCGGCCGTGCTACCATCGAGAGCATCGCATGTCGGATGAGAGCACGCGCGAAATCCAGTTGAGCGGGAAGCAGCTCATCTTCCTGTTCATGTCGGCCATCGTGCTGCTGGTCGTCGTGTTCCTGCTCGGTGTGTCGGTCGGACGCGGTGTCACCTCGGAGGGGGTGGCCGCCGGCGGACCCGTGGCGCCCGCGCCGGCCGATGCTGCGATGCCGGTCGACGCTCCGGCCGCCGGTGATACGCCGGTCGACCTCCGATACCCGGCCGAGCTGACGGGACGCTCCGGCCGGACGGGTGCACCGCCTCCGGCGCCATCCGACGAAGTGCCGCCGATCCGGCCGCCGGCCCAGCCGCAGGTGGCCGAGTCGGTTCCGCCCATGCCCGATCCGGCGTCCCCGCCGCCCCCGACCACGCCACCCGCGGCGGCTCCGGCCCCCGCGCCCGCGACGCCGGCGGCCAGTGGGTGGTACGTCCAGGTGGGCGCCTACCGGAGCCGGGAGAGCGCCGACAAGGTCGTCACCGACCTGTCGGGCCTCGGGCACAAGGCCTTCGTCTCGCCGTCGGGCGGCTTCAATCGCGTGCGCGTGGGCCCATTTGCCGATCGCCCGGCAGCCGATCGCGCGGCGGCCGAGATCGCGCGCGCTGGCCATCCCGATCCCCGTGTCGTGCGGGAAGGACCGTAGCCGTCCCCTACGCGCTCGCACTCCTGTCGGGCCTGCTTCTCGCCGCGAGCTTCCCGAAGTTCGGGCATCCGGCATTCGCCTGGACGGCCGTGGCACCGCTCATCGTGGCGGTCGCGCTCGGCGCCTCCTCGGCGAGGCGGTCCCGCCGTGACTTCGCGCTGGGGTGGATCGCGGGCCTCGTCTACTTCGGCGGGACGGTGTACTGGGTCGTGGCCGTGATGAACACGTACGGCGGGCTGCCGGTCGGCGTCGCGGTGCTCGTGGCGGTGCTGCTTATCGCCTACCTGGCGCTTTACCCGGCTCTTTTCGCGCTCGTGCTGGGGCGCGCGGTTCGGCGCATGGGCATTGCGGGCGTCTGGTTCGCGCCGGCGGTCTGGGTCGCCAGCGAGTACGCGCGATCGACCGTGCTCGGCGGGTTCGGCTGGGCGCTCCTCGGGTCGTCACAGGCGCCGGTGCTGCCAGTGGCCCAGGCGGCAAGCGTCGTCGGGGTGTACGGACTGTCGGCGCTCGTGGCGCTGGTCGGCACGGCGGCGGCCGTCCTGGCGTTGACGCGGCAGTCGTCCCATCGGCTCGCCACGGCCGGGGTCGCGGTGGGACTGGTCGGGATCGTCGCGGCCGGCGCGTTCCGCGTCGCGGGCGGGTCGCTCACCCGAACGGGGCCGGTCCTGCGCGCAGGCATCGTGCAGGGCGGCGTCGAACAGCAGATCAAGTGGAACCCGGCCTACCGGGACGCTATCTACGAGCGGCACCTGGCCCTCACGCGCCGCGTGATCGCGAGCGGCGCCCACGTCGTCTTCTGGCCCGAGTCGTCGACGCCGTTCTTCTTCGACGCCGAGCCGGCGTTGTCGGCACCGCTGCGGCAACTGGCGGCCGAGTCGCGGACGCCGTTCATCATCGGCACCGACTTGTTCGAACCCGGCCGGGACGGCGCCCCAAACCGGATCTACAACGGCGCGCTGTATCTTGGCGCCGACGGCCAGTCGCGCGCCGCCTATCGGAAAATGCGGCTCGTGCCCTTCGGCGAGTTCGTGCCCTTCAGCCAGGTGCTCTTCTTCGTCGGCCCGCTCGTCGAAGCCGTGAGCGACTTCTCGGCGGGCACCGAGCCGGTGGTGTTCGACGTCGACGGCCGCCGGCTGAGCGTGGCGATCTGCTACGAGTCGATCTATCCGGACATCGCGCAGGCCTTTGTCGAGCGGGGCAGCCAGTTGCTCGTGACGATCACCAACGACGCGTGGTTTGGCCGGTCGTCGGCCGCCTGGCAGCACTTCGACCAGGGCGCCCTGCGGGCGGTCGAGCAGGGGCGCTACGTCGTCCGCGCGGCCAACACCGGCATCAGCGGGGTGGTGGATCCCTACGGGCGGGTCGTTCACGCGACGCCGCTCTTCGAGCAGACGGTGGCGGCGGTTGACGTACGCCTCCTCGATCACCGTACCATCTACAGCCGGGTGGGCGACGTGGCCCTGTGGGCGTCGCTCGGCCTGACGGCCGGGGTCGTCGTGCTGAGCCGGTCGCCGCGCCGCCGCCGGGAGACCTGACACTGCCATGCCTGAGATGACTCTCGACGAACAGGTTCGTCGCTACGACGAGCTCGCCGCACGCGTCACCACGATCCGGAGGGGGCTTTGACGAGGCTCGCCTGGATCGCGAGCTGATCGATCTCGAGCGCCAGGTTGCCGAACCGGGCTTCTGGAAGGATCAGGCGTCGGCCCAGAAGACCCTGCAGCGCCGGCGCCGCGCCGACGACGCCCGAACGCTGGTGCGGGCGTTGCGGCAGCAGGTCGACGACCTCGCGGTGCTCCTCGACTGGGCGCGGCAGGGCGAAGCGGTCGGCTCGGATCTGACGACGGCGCTCGAGGGCCTGGCCCGCGACGTACAGACGGCCGAGGTTCGCACGATGCTCGCCGGCGAACTCGACCAGAAAAATGCAATCGTCACCATCCACCCGGGCGCCGGCGGCACCGAGTCGCAGGATTGGGCCGAGATGCTGCTGCGAATGTACCTGCGATGGACCGAGCGACGCGGGTTCAAGCGCGAGATCATCGATCAGCAGCCGGGTGACGAGGCCGGCATCAAGAGCGCGACGATGACCGTGTCCGGCGACTACGCCTATGGTCTGCTGGGGGCCGAGGCCGGCGTGCACCGGCTCGTCCGCATCTCGCCCTACGACCAGGCGGCGCGCCGCCATACGTCCTTTGCGTCGGTCTACGTCTGGCCCGAACTCGACGACGACATCGACGTCGAGGTGGAGGACAAGGACCTGCGGGTCGACACCTACCGATCGAGCGGCGCCGGCGGCCAGCACGTCAATGTGACCGATTCGGCCGTCCGCCTCACGCACCTGCCGACCGGCATCGTCGTGTCCTGCCAGAACGAGCGGTCGCAGCACAAGAACCGCGCGTCGGCGATGAAGGTGCTCAAGGCCCGCTTGTACGACCTGAAACAGAAGGAGCAGCAGGCCCGGCTCGACCAGCTCGGTGGCGAGAAGAAGGACATCGCGTTCGGCAGCCAGATCCGGAGCTACGTGCTCCATCCGTACCAGATGATCAAGGACCACCGGACGAAGTACCAGGTGGGCGATGTGACGCGGGTCCTCGACGGCGATCTCGACGAGTTCATCAAGGCGTACATGATGCAGAAGGCGCTCGGCAAGCTCAGCGACGCGGTCGGTGACGAGGACGTGTGATCAGAACATCGGCATTGGGGCTGCGTCACGCCGTGCGTCGGTGGCGCGGTCCTTGCTCCGTGCGGGGGGATGACACCCGAGGAGCTCAAGTCCCGCCTCAGTCGTCGCCAACTATCGGGCGGCCTGCCGGGCGCGTTCGCGGCGGGAGTTCATCTCGAGGATTGCGGTAGCGGTCGAGGAAGCCGACGAAACCGTCGGCTGGCTGAAAGTCATTCGTGGTGCCGGCCTGGAAGGGGGCCGCCTGGTGGACGAGCTGTTCGATGAGGCCGAAGAGATTCTGGCGATCCTGGCCGCGTCGCGCCGAACGGCCGAACGCCGGGCTGGGCCAGGGCGCGGATAGGACGATCAATCAATCAATCAATCAATCTTCAATGATGCGATCATCAATCTTCAATGAGGCTGTCAATACCGCCCTCCCGGCTCCGTCCCGGCCAGGAAGACCTCGAGCCCTTTCTCGGTGGGCGCGAAGACGATGTTGCCGGGGCGGGGGAACGCCGGCGGAGTCTTCAGTTCGGCGCGGCGGCGATCGACCCAGGACTTCATGATGTTGATCCAGATCGGCAGCGCGGCCGCCGTGCCGGTCTGGCCCGGGCCGATCGGCCGCTTCTGGTCGTACCCGACCCAGACGCCCAGCGTGATGTCCGGGTCGAACCCGATGAACCAGGCGTCGGTGTAGTCGTCGGTCGTGCCGGTCTTGCCGCCGATCGTCCAGTTGAGGCGCTGCGCTGACGCCGCCGTGCCGCGTCGCGTGGCGCCTTCGAGCAGGCTGGTGATGATGTACGCTGTGTCGGCGCCGATCGCTTCGCGGGGCTCCGCGCGATGCTGCTCGAGCATGTTGCCCTCCCGGTCGGTGACGTCGAGCAGCAGCAGCGGGCGCGCGCGGACGCCCTGGTTGGGCCAGGCCGTGTAGGCCGAGGTCATCTCGAGCAGCGTGCCCTCGGCCGAGCCGATTGCGACCGACAGAAACGGCGGCAGCGGCGTCGTCAGCCCGAACCGCCGCGCGAGGTCGGTGACCTGCGCCGGCCCGAGCGCGTCCATCAGCCGGATCGTCGGCACGTTCCGCGATCCTTCGAGGGCCTCGCGGAGGGTGATGAAGCCGCGATATTCACGGTCGTAGTTCTGCGGCTCGTACGGCGGCTGGTCGGGACCGGCATCGAAGCTGGTGGGGGAGTCGTCGATGAGCGTCGCGGCCGTGTAGCCGCGATCGATGGCCGTGGCGTACACGAACGGCTTGAAGAGCGACCCGACCTGGCGCAGCGCCTGCGTGGCACGGTTGAACTGACTGCGGTCGAAGCTGCTGCCGCCGACGAGGGCCAGAATCTCGCCCGTGTGGTTGTCGAGCGCGACGACGGCGCCCTGCAGCTCGGGCGCCTGTTCGAGTTCGGCCGTGAACGTCCGCGCCTCGGCATCGACCGTGAGAACGCGCACATCGAGCAGGTCGCCGCGTGCGGTCAGGGCGCTGGCCGCACGACGTGTCCAGCGATAGCCGGCGCGGTCGATGGTGCCGATCCACTCGCCGGCGCGGACCCGCAGCACCGTGCCGTCGACGTTGAGCGCCACGACCGGCCGGATGTCGCCGGCCTCCGGTTCGCCCGACCAGCGTGGGGTGCCCATCAGATCCACACCCTCGGCAACCAGGTTGCGCGCCGGCTTGCGGAAGCCGCGGAGCTTGTCGACCCGCCGCAGGCCCGCATCGAGGCTGCGGTTGGCGGCGCGTTGCAGCTCGGGATCGAGCCCCGTCCGGACGGCCAGTCCACTCTCGTAGACCGCCTGCGATCCATACCGCTCCTCGAGGTGCTGGCGGACCAGTTCCAGGAAATACGGCGCGAGCGAGGGCAGCGGCGCCGCCTGTCCGCCGGTAACGATGGGCCTGGCCCTGGCCTCGGCTGCGGCCTCGGGCGAGATGAAGCCCTCCGCGGTCATCCGGCCGAGCGTGTAGTTCCGACGCCGGACGGCGGCGTCCATGTTCTCGTACGGGCTCTGGCGGCGGTTGCCCTGGATGATGCCCGCGATCATCGCGGCCTCGTCGAGATTCAGTTCGCTCACATGCTTGCCGAAGTAGAGCTGCGAGGCCGCCTCCACACCGTAGGCGCCGTGGCCCCAGTAGATCTTGTTGCAGTACATCGTGAGGATCTCCTCCTTCGTGTACCGCTTCTCGATCTGGATGGCGAGGATCGCTTCCTTGATCTTGCGCTCCCACGTCTGCTCGTTCGTGAGGAAGAGCTGCCGCGCCAGCTGCTGCGTCAACGTGCTGGCGCCACCGATGCCGCCGAACAACCGGCGGACGTACGTGACGAGGATCCGCCGCGGGCTGACGCCGCTGTGTGAGAAGAAGTCACCGTCTTCGGCGGCGACGACCGCCTGGCGAAGGACGTCCGGGATCTGCTCGTAGGCGATGACCAGGCGCCGTTCAGTGGCAAAGTCGCCGACGAGCGATCCGTCCCGGCCGTACACCCGTGTGATGGTGCTCGGCGAGAAGTCGTCGAGCTGTGAGATCTGCGGCAGGTCGTCCATGAACGCGAAGACGACCCCGCTGGCCGTGCCGAGGAGCGCGGCCGCGACAAACAGCGCGACGATGCCGAGGCTCCGGATCAGGCGCGACCGCATGGGAGTAGTGTACGGGATTCTTGCGGTGCTGTGGTGCCGTGGTCCTGCGGTCCTATGGTGCGGTTCGGTGCGGGGGTGTAGGGGTTCGGAGGTTCGGAGGTGCGGAGGTGCGCGCCAGGCCGGCCGACAGCGCGAAGCCTGTCGGCCGGTCCGGCCGGTTCATGTGATCGCGAGTGCTCTACCTCTCCGCCGCCCCTCGGGCGGGCCGATCCGCGGCCGCCGGTTCCGCCCGAGGCGTTCGGATTCGGTCGGGCGCCGGCGCGGCCGGCGGGTGCCGAGGCGGCCGGCGGCGGCGACTGGCTGCCGCCGCGCCCCGCGCGTGGTGCGGAGCGGGAGG
>DATKDF010000016.1:0-9604 GCA_035512795.1 Vicinamibacterales bacterium | reverse complement strand
ACGCAGCTGACGGCGCGGACGCCGGCCGGCACGGCGGGCGCGCGCGACGTGCAGGTCACCAACCCGAACGGGCAGTCGGCGACGCGCCCCGGCGGCTTCACCTACACGGCGGTGGCCCAAGCCCCGACGCTGACGGCGGTGTCGCCGACGTCGGGTCCGACCGCGGGCGGGACGACGATCACGCTGACGGGCACGAACTTCGTGTCTGGCGCGACGGTCCGCATCGGCGGTACGGCGGCGAGCAATGTGGCGTTTGTGAACGCGACGCAGCTGACGGCGCGGACGCCGGCCGGCACGGCGGGCGCGCGCGACGTGCAGGTCACCAACCCGAACGGGCAGTCGGCGACGCGCCCCGGCGGCTTCACCTACACTTCGGCGTCCGATGGTTTGCGCGTCACATCGGTTACTCCGTCGTCCGGCCCGACCTCGGGCGGCACGACCATCACAATCTATGGCTCCAACTTCGTACTTGGCTCCGGTGGCGAGATTCGCGTGGGCGGCATCAGCTGCTCGAGCGTCCAGTACATCAGCTCGACGCAGCTGCGTGCGCGGACGCCGGCGGGTGTCGCGGGCGCTCGCGACGTTTTCGTTCGCAACCCAAATGGTCAGACCGCGACCCTCCCAAGTGGCTTCACCTATACGAGCGCCTCGTCCCTGACGAGCGCCGAATCGGCGGTGTCGTTCACGAGCTACCTCGCCGAGGGTGTGCAGACCGCGGAGATGCGCACGCAACTGGCCATCGCCAACCCCGAGTCGACCGACGCCCAGGTCAACCTCACGTTCATGGACACGGCCGGCCAGGCGACCGAGCTCGCCGTCGACGTGCCGGCGCGCTCGCGCCAGACGGTGGACCTGAGCACCGTGCCCGAACTCGCGGGGGCCACCTTCTCCACCCGCATCCAGGCCGACCAGCCGGTGGCGGTCGACCGCCTCGTGTCGCTCGACGCACAGGGCGGGTCGCCCATCCTCGAGACGGCCGTCACGGACGCGTCGCCGACGTGGTACTTCGCCGAGGGCTCGACGATCGATCCGTTCGAGCTGTTCTACCTCGTGCAGAATCCAGGGACGACGCCGGCCCGGGTGCAGGTCCGCTACCTGCTGCCGAATCGCACGCCGGTGACGCGCATCCATGACGTGGCGCCGGGCAGCCGCGCGACGATCTGGGTCGACCGCGAGGATCCGGCCATCGCCGCCACCGAACTGGCCGCAGAGATCACGTCCCTGGACGGCACGCCGATCGTGGTCGAGCGTAGCCTCTACGTGAAGCAGCCCGGCTCGACGCAGCCGCGCAGCGGCGACACCAGCACCGGTGTCACCGCTCCGGCCACGCACTGGTCGGTGGAAGGCGCGACCGGCCGCTTCGCGCTGCGGCTGCTGCTCGCCAACCCCGGCGCCGAGGCGTCGCAGGTGCGGGTCGCGTATCGGCGCGCCGACGGGCGCACGGTGACTCGCGGCTACGCGCTGGCGGCGAACAGCCGTCACAGCATCGATGTCGCGTCGGTGCACCCGTCGCTCTCGAACGCGGCGGTCGGCATCACGGTCGACGCGACCGCCCCGATCGTCGTCGAGCGCACCACGTCGTGGGGTGCCAACGGCACGCTCGACGGGGCCCTGAGCGGCGCCGGGTCGACCGGCGGCGGCGCGCGGTGGCTCCTCGCCGAGGCCGAGCAGGGTGGCGCGCGCAACGCGTCGACCAACGTCGTGGTGGTCAACCAGGGCGCGGCGACCGACGTGACGGTCACGCTGCTGTTCGAGGATGGCCCGGAGGCGACAGCGACCTTCGCGGTCGCGGCCGGTGCGCGGCTCGCCGTGCCGATGGCTGAAGCGTTCCCGGCGGCCGAGGGCCGCAGGTTCTCGGTGCTCGTCGAGGGCGCCGACCCGGCATCGACTCTGGTCGTCGACCGCGCGATCTTCTGGCAGGTCGGCGCGGACCGCACGGCCGGAGCCGACGGCGCGGCCAGCCGGCTGCGGTAGAGCGGCGCGACGATCGCTCGTTCGCTTCGAGACGCGGCCGGGACACGCTTTGCGTGCCCGGCCGTTTGTCATTCGGCTCGGAATTGCCTCGCGTGCCGCGTGGATGCGCGCGGCTGCAGTCCAGCTGCCGACAAAACGGAGCCTCCGCGACCATTTCTGTCACACGAAACCGCGTCTAGTGATGTGCGCATCGGGCACAGGACCTTCCCTGGGCCAACCGGTATTGCCCTTTCCACGCCGCACACGCGCAGGGGCATGGCGGTTGCCCTACCGGGTCGCGAATGGCCCGCTTCAAGATCCCCTTCCTTCGTGCGCTCTCGCTTGCCGTTCTGACGGTTCTGACGGTGTCATCGACACTGTCGGCCCAGACGCTGGCGTGGAACGCGAACACGGAAAGCAACCTCGCCGGCTATCGCGTCCAGTACGGCACCGTCTCCGGCAGCCCGAGCACGACCATCGATGTCGGCAGGGTCACCAGCCGACCGTTCACCGGCCTGCAGCCCGGCGTGACCTACTACTTCCGCGTGGTCGCCTACAACACGGCGGGGCAGACGAGCGCGCCGTCGACTCAGGCGTCGTTCACGGTGCCGGGCACGCCGGCCACGCCGTCGCCGACCCTGACGTCGGTCGCGCCGGCGACCGGGCCGACCGCCGGCGGCACGACCATCACGCTGACCGGGACGAACTTCGTCTCCGGCGCGATGGTACGGGTGGGCGGTGTCGCGGCGAACGGGGTGACGTTCGCCAGCAACACGCGGATCACAGCGCGGACGCCCGCCGGCACGGCCGGCGGGAGGGATGTCGTCGTCACCAACCCCGATGGCCGCGCCGCGACCCGCGCCGGTGCGTTCACCTACATTGGCACCGCGAGCGCGCCGCTGACGGCCGCCGCGGTCTCGCCGTCGAGCGGGCCGACCGCCGGTGGGACATCGATCACGGTGACGGGTACCGGCTTCGTGTCCGGCGCGGCCATCCTGATTGGTGGGACGCCGGCGACCGCGGTCAGCTTCGTCAGCTCGACCAGCCTGACGGCACGGACGCCGGCCAAGCCCGCGGGCGGCTACAGCGTGCAGGTCCGCAACCCGAACGGGCAGACCGCCAACACGCCGCGCGGGTTCCTCTACTCCGGGACGTCCACGCCGCCGCCGCCGACCGGCGCGCTGACGGCGGCGGCCGTGACGCCGGACACCGGTCCGACGTCCGGCGGCACGGCGATCACGGTGACGGGCACGGGATTCGTGTCTGGTGCCACCGTGCTCATCGGCGGCACGCCGGCGACCAGCGTGAGCGTGGCGAGCGCGACGCGCATCACGGCGCGGACGCCGGCCAAGCCGGCGGGCGGCTACAGCGTCCAGGTCCGCAACCCCAACGGGCAGACCGCCAACGCGCCGCGCGGGTTCCTGTACTCCGGGACGTCCACGCCGCCGCCGACCGGCGCGCTGACGGCGGCAGCCGTGACCCCGAACACCGGTCCGACGTCCGGCGGCACCGCGATTACGGTGACGGGCACGGGGTTCGTGTCGGGCGCGACCGTGCTCATCGGCGGCACGCCGGCGACCAGCGTGAGCGTGGCGAGCGCGACGCGCATCACGGCACGGACGCCGGCCAAGCCGGCGGGCGGCTACAGCGTCCAGGTCCGCAACCCCAACGGGCAGACCGCCAACACGCCGCGCGGGTTCCTCTACCCCAGCGCGACCTCGTCCGAGACCACCGCGGCGGCGCGGACGCTCGCCACCCCCGACGATGCTGATGCGGTCGACGCCGCCAACCTCGAGGCAGCGGCGGATCCGCTCTTCGCCGAGGACGGTGCGCTTGCCAGCAGCGATCGTGCGGCCGATGACTCGGACGGCGACGGCCTGCCGACCGACTGGGAGACGCGCTTCGGGCTGAATCCGGCGTCGGCGGCCGGAGACGACGGCGCGGCTGGCGACCCAGACGGTGACGGCGTGCCCAACGACGCTGAGCACGCGGCCGGATCGCACCCGCGCGGGCTGTTTCGGCGCTACCTCGCGGAAGGCATCGAGAGCCAGGGGATGCACACCCGGCTGGCCATCGCCAATGCCGAGGAGGGCGAGGCGCGCGTGCTGCTGACGTTCATGGACGCGGACGGCGCCACGACGCGGCGGCCCGTCGACGTGCCGGCGCGGTCGCGCCGCACGATCGACCTGAGCTCCGTCGCGGAGCTCACCGGGACGTCTTTCTCGACCGTCCTCGAGTCGGATCGCGTCGTCGCCCTGGATCGGCTCGTCTCGCTCGATCCGGCCGGACGCGCCACCACTCTCGCGACCGCCATCGACGAGCCGTCGGCGACCTGGCATTTCGGCGAGGCGTCGACGGTCGATCCGGTCGAGCAGTTCTATCTCGTACAGAACCCGGGCGAGACCGACGCGCGCGTCCAGATCCGCTACCTGCTCGCCGACGGTGCCGCGCCGGTCGTTCGCGACTACACCGTCGCCGCGCACAGCCGCGCGACGATCTGGGTCGATCGCGAGGAGGCGGCGCTGGCAGCCGCCATGGTCGCGGCGGAGGTCACGAGCCTGGACGGCGTGCCCATCGTCGTCGAGCGCACGCTGTACGAGACCGAGGCAGGCTCCCCGATGCCGCGAAGCGGCGACACGCAGGCCGGTGAGACGTCCCCGGATGCGCTGGGCGACCGCGGGATGCGAAGCCGTGGCCGCTGGCTGCTGGCCGAAGGCCAGCTCGGCGGGGCTGGTGCCACCACGACGATGCTCGAGGTCCTCAACCGGGGCGCGGCCACCGACGTCACGGTCACGCTGCTGTTCGAGGATGGCCCCGAAGCCGCGGCGACGTTCCCGGTGCAGGCCGGCGCGCGTCTCGCCTTGCCGCTGGTGCGGGCCTTCCCGGCAGCGTCCGGGCGCCGCTTCTCCGTGCTCGTCGAAGGGGCCGACGGAGCGGCGGACCTGCTCGTGGAGCGCGCCATTGCGGGGCCCGCGGACCGCACCAGGCCCCCGACCGTTCCCCGTCGGTGAGCCGCTTCGGGCGACGGTCGCGCAGTGGCGGGCTGAGGTGATGGCGATGTCCCGTTACCCGTCGTTCCGTTGGTTGCGTCCGGTGGTGGCGCTGACCCTGGCGATCGCCGGCGTCAGCGCCGCGCCGGCCGCGGCGCAATCGCCCCAGTCGTCGCACCCGCGCGCGACCGAGCGCTATGACGACCCGGTCGGCAGCGGGATCGCCATCGGGGCGGCCCTGGGGGCCATCGGCGGCGTGGTGATGACCGGCGCGCTCTACGGCGAATGCCACGACCTGTGCAACGCCCCCGCCGAGGCGCCGACCTACGTCATGTACGCCGGCCTGGGGGCCGGGATCGGCGCCGGCGCCGGTTGGGTGATCGACAAGCTGCACAGAGGGAAGCGGCCGGCCGCGCCGCCGGTGGCGGTCGCCCTCCGGGCCGACAGGCAGGAACGCGCGGTCCGACTGCAGTGGCGCTTCTGACGCCCTGAGGCCAGGGGGACCGCGCCGATCGCTTCGAGCCTCGGCTAGCATGGGGAATGCGTCCTGCGCTGCTGGCCCTGTCCCTTCTGCTGGCGCTGGCGGCCGTTCCGGTCGCACAACAGCCGGCCGCGCCGGTGCGGCGGATGGTCGTGACCATCGACGACTTGCCCTACGTGGCGCGCGGCCCCGGCGGCTACCTGCCGGCGGCGCAGCGCGACACCGCGGCGATCCTGTCGGCTCTGAGCAAGCACGGCGTCCCGGCCGTCGGCTTCGTGAACGAGAACACGCTCGAGGCCCCGACCGCGGACGAGCGTACCGCCCGCGTCGCCCTGCTCGAGCAATGGGTCGCTGCCGGCCACGTTCTCGGCAACCACACCTTCTCGCACCCGGACGCCAACCGGCTCACGGTCGCGGCCTACCTCGACGACATCGACAAGGGCGAGGTGGTCACCAGGCGGCTGATGCGGTCGAGGCGGCCCTACACCCTCTTCTTCCGCCACCCCATGACCCACACCGGGGACACCGCCGAGAAGAAGGCCGGGATCACCCAGGGCCTCGCGTCGCGCGGCTACACGATTGCGCCGCACACCATCGAGAACAGCGACTACCTGTATGACCTGGTCTACGCCCGGGCGGACGCCGCCTTGCGGGCCAAGCTGGCGGAGGACTACCTGTCACACACCATCGCGGCCACCGGTTTCGCCGAGCGCAAGGCCCGTGAGCTGTTCGGCCGCGACGACGTGCCGCAGACCCTGCTGATCCACACGATGGCCATCAACGCGGACCACCTGGACGCGCTGCTCGGTCGCCTCGTGGCTCGCGGCTATAGTTTCATGACGCTCGAGGCAGCGATGCGCGACCCCGCCTACGCGACGCCGGACGCCTACGTCGGCAGGCACGGTCCCAGCTGGCTCTTCCGGTGGTCTCGCACCATCGCTCCAGCCTCGAATTTCAGCGCCGATCCCGAGGTTCCGGCCTGGGTCATGGCCCTCTTCCAGGCAGCCCAACGGCGCTAGCGCGATACAATCGGAGGACGTCCATGGCAACCACGCTCCTCCAGAAAGTCTGGGATGCGCACACCGTCCGCATCCTGCCGACCGGTCAAACTCAGCTCTTCGTCGGGCTTCACCTCATCCACGAAGTGACGACCCCGCAGGCCTTCGACGAGCTGCGGCAGCGGGGTTGGACGGTGCGCTTTCCGTCGCGGACGTTCGGCACCGTCGACCACATCATCCCGACCCGCGACATCGCCCGGCCGTTCAAGGACGGCATGGCCGAGGCCATGATGTCGGCGCTCGAGCGCAACTGCCGCGACTTCGGCATCCCGCTGTGGGATCTCGCCCACGGCAACCAGGGCATCGTGCACGTCATCGGGCCCGAGCTGGGCCTGACGCAGCCCGGCATGACCATCGCCTGCGGCGACTCGCACACCTCGACGCACGGCGCCTTCGGCTCGGTCGCCTTCGGCATCGGCACGTCGCAGGTGCGTGACGTCCTCGCGTCGCAGTGCCTGGCGATGGAGCCGCTGCAGGTCCGCCGCATCGACGTGACGGGCACGCTCGCCCGGGGCGTCTACGCCAAGGACGTGATCCTCGAGATCATCCGGCAGCTCGGCGTGAAGGGTGGCGTCGGCTACGCCTACGAGTACGGCGGCGCGGTCGTCGATCGCATGTCGATGGATGAGCGCATGACGATGTGCAACATGTCGATCGAGGGCGGTGCCCGCGTCGGCTACGTCAACCCCGACGACATCACGGCCGCGTTCCTCGAGGGGCGGCCGTTCGCGCCGCAGGGCGAGGCCTTCGGGCGCGCCAGGACGTGGTGGAGCAGCATGGCGTCCGACCCGGACGCCCGCTACGACGACCGCGTCACGATCGACGGCAGCGCCCTCGAGCCGATCGTCACGTGGGGCGTCAACCCGGGCCAGTCGATCGGCGTCAGCGGCCGCCTGCCGTCGCCCAGCGACGTCGAGGCCGGTGAGCGTCAGGGCATCGTCGATGCCCTCGACTTCATGGGGTTCGCGGCGGGTGCGCCGGTCACGGCCACGCCGATCGACGTCGCCTTCATCGGTTCGTGCACCAACTCACGGCTGTCGGACCTGCGCGAGGCGGCGGCGATCGTCAAGGGCCACACGATCTCGCCGCGCGTGCGGGGCCTGATCGTGCCAGGCTCGCAGGGCGTCGCCAAGGCGGCCGTTGCCGAAGGGCTCGATCAGATCTTCCGCGACGCCGGCTTCGAATGGCGTGGTGCCGGCTGCTCGATGTGCCTGGGCATGAACCCCGACAAGCTGCAGGGCGCCGAGGTCTGCGCCTCGTCGTCGAACCGCAACTTCAAGGGCCGACAGGGCAGCCCGACGGGTCGGACGCTCCTCATGAGCCCGGCGATGGTCGCGGCTGCGGCCCTCGCCGGCGAAGTGGTCGACGTCCGCAAGGTGCTCGCCCCGGCCGCCGCCGCACGCTGAGCGTCCCAGCGCCGTCCCGGAACCGCGACAGACAAGCGTTGAATCGCCCCCCTGCGCCCGGAGCAGCTACGGGGCGGGCGCGCCTCTCTCCTTGACAAACTAGGAGAGCCGATGCCACAGTCCTAGCCAGGCTAGGAGACAAGGCATGGGCATGGGCATGGGCATGGGCATGGGGAAGACCGCGGACCTGCTGCCGGGCACTCTCGACATGCTGATCCTCAAGGCCGTGTCCTTGAAGCCACTGCATGGCTACGGTGTGCTGCTGCGCATTCGTCAGATTTCCGGCGAAGCGCTCGAGATTCCGCAAGGCTCGTTGTATCCGGCGTTGTATCGCCTGGAGCACCAGGACCTGATCAGCGCGGCGTGGGGCCTGAGCGAGAATGGCCGCCGGGCGCGGTTCTACACCGTGACCGCAGCGGGATGGCGCCGACTGCGCGAGGAGACGGCCGGCTGGAACCGACTGGCAGCAGCCATTGCCGCGGCCCTGAACACGTCGCCGGACGAGGTGTGATGGTGGCACGCATTCGATCGAGGCTCCGCGCGCTAATGCGGCGGCGGCGCTTCGAGGACGACATGGCCGAGGAACTTCGGCTGCACATCGAGCACTATGCGGGCGATCTCGTCCGCGCCGGCGTGCCGCCGGACGTGGCCATGAGACGCGCGCGGCTCGAGTTCGGCAGCGTGGACAACGTCAAGGACGATTGCCGCGAGTCGCGCGGACTGAGGCTGTTCGACGCGCTGCAGCGGGACACGCGCCATGCCATTCGCCTGATGCGCCGGTCGCCCGGCTTCACCGTGACGGCGCTCGCCACGCTCGCCCTCTGCCTCGGCGCCACGCTCACCATATTCGCCGTCGTGGACGCCGTGCTGCTCCGGCCGCTGCCCTTCCCGGACCCCGATCGGGTGATGAGCGTCTACAACACCTATCCAAGGGCCGGTGTGCCCAACGACGGATGCTCGCTGACGAACTACTACGAGCGTCGCGGGAAGATCGCGGCCTTCGCCGGAGTCGCGGCCTACCGCGACGGCACGGCGGTCATCGGCGAGACCGGCGCCACCGAACACGTGGAGACGACGCGCGTGTCGCCGGACTACTTCGCGACACTCGGCGTCCTGCCGGCGATGGGCCGCGCGTTTACCGAGGCAGAGACGGTCTATCGAGGCAACCGCGTTGCCATCGTCACCGATGGCTTCTGGCGGCAGCAGCTCGCCGGTGACCCTGGCGCACTCGGCAGCACCATCCGGGTCAACGGCCTCCCGACGACCGTCGTCGGGATCCTACCGGCCGAGTTCCGGTTTCTATCCTCGAAGGCACGCGTCTTCCTTCCGCTGGCCTCCAGCCTGGAAGAACGCTCGCCGCGCCAGCGCCACGCAGGCAACTCCGACATGATCGCCCGGCTGAAGCCCAAAGTGTCCGTCGCCCAGGCGCAGGCGGAGATCGACGCGCACAACGCTGCGCTGGAAGGGGACAATCCGGGGGCGAAAGCGATGGCTGACGCGGGCTTCCGGTCGATCGTCGTGCCGCTGCACGCCGATCACGTGACCGCGGTGCGCCCCGTGCTGCTCCTCGTGCAGGCGGGGGCCCTGTTCCTGCTGCTCATCGGCATCGTCAATCTCGTCAACCTGTTCTTGATCCGCGCCAGCGCGCGTGGCAAAGAGCAGGCGCTGCGGCAGGCGATTGGCGCAGGCCGACGTCACATCATCGCGCAGGTGCTG
>DATKDF010000015.1:0-5488 GCA_035512795.1 Vicinamibacterales bacterium | reverse complement strand
GATTGGTGTGCCGCTCCGCTCGGCGGTGCTCACTCACGCGTTCTGGCAGTCGCACTTCGACGGCCAGGCCCGCGTCGTCGGACGCGAGATCGAGCTGAACGGCGATCGGTTCACGGTGGTCGGGGTCGGCCCCAGCGGATTTCAGGGATCGACCGTGCTGGCGCCCGACATCTGGGTGCCGCTCACGTCCTACGCGCGCGGCATGGTGAGCGATGAGACGCTACGCGGCCGGGTCAACAACCAGCTGATCATGGGCGCGCGGCTCGAGCCGGGTGTGTCGGTGGGCGAGGCGCAGGCCTCCCTCGACGCGTTCGCCGCCGATCTCGCGCGCGAGCACCCGGACGTGTATCGCGAGTTTGGTCTGCTGGCCGTGCCGGCCAGCCGCCTGCCCGGGTTCGGCCGTGCGTATGTCGCGCCGTTCCTCGGCCTGCTGTTTGGCGTCACGGGACTCGTCCTGCTCGTCACCTGCGCGAACCTCGCAGGTCTGCTCCTCGCGCGGGCGGCCGGCCGGACGCGCGAGATGGCCGTGCGGCTGGCCCTCGGGGCCTCGCGCCGGACGCTCGTGGCGATGCTGATGACCGAAACACTCCTGGTCTTTGCCGCCGGAGCACTGGCCGCGCTTCTCGTCGGCTGGTGGACCACGGGCGCGCTCCGAGCGCTCGTGGGCATCGTGCCGGTGCCCCTGCAGGTCGACCTGTCGATGGACTGGCGGGTGTTTGCCTTCACGGCGGCGATCGCGTTCGTGGCCTCGTGCGTTACGGGACTTCTGCCGGCGCTCCAGAGCGCGCGGGCGGATGTGGTCACCGACCTCAAGTCCGACGCGGCGGCGCCACGCCGCCAGCGAATGCGCCAGGTGTTCATCACGGCGCAACTGTCGGCCTGTCTCGTGCTCATCGTCGTGGCGGGTTTGTTCGCGCGGGCGCTGGGGACCGCCGGAACGATTCCGGCGGGCTTCGATGTCGACGGCGTCGAGGTGGCAACCGTCGACCTGGCGATTGGCGGTTACGCCCTCGACCGCGGGCCGGCGGTGGCCGGAGAGATCGCGCGCGGGCTGGCAGCGATTCCCGGCGTCGAACGGGTGGGCTACGCGCGGATGGTGCCGCTCAGCGGCGGCGGGCTCGGACTCGGGGCGCTTCGCAAGCCGGGCACCGGGCCGGAAGAATCGATACGGACGGACTGGAACGTCGTGTCGCCGGAGTTCTTCGCGACGATCGGGCTGCCGATTCGTCGCGGGCGCGCGTTCGATGCTACTGATGTGGCCGGCGCGCCCATGGCAGCGATCGTCAGCGAGCGGCTCGCGGCCGAGGCCTGGCCCGGCGACAATCCGATCGGCAAGACGCTCGAGAACGGCGACTTCCGGCCTGGTCGCGAGGATTCGATTCGGACGCTGACCGTCGTGGGCGTGGCCGCCGACGCGAAGTACCGGTGGATTGGTGAAGGGCCGGCGCCCTTCATCTACGTCGCGTACGCGCAGGAACCGACGCGCGAGGTGAATTTCTTCCTGCGCCGTGCGGTCGGTTCGACCGCGCCGCTCCAGCCCGGGGTGCGCGCGGCGCTCACTGCGTTCGACCGCAACCTGCCGCTCGTGACGATGCAGCCGCTGACGGCGTACGCCGACTTCGGCCTCGTGCCGCAGCGGCTGGCGGCGTCGGTGGCCGGATCGCTCGGGCTGCTGGCGCTCCTGCTGGCCGGCATGGGTCTCTATGGCGTCACGGCGTTCGCCGTGGCAAGCCGTACGCGCGAGATCGGCGTGCGCATGGCGCTCGGCGCCGATCGGGCAACGGTCGTGCGGCTGGTCGTCTGGCAGGCCGCGCGCGTGGTTGGCATCGGCAGTGCGATTGGGCTCGTCCTCGCCGTCGGCGCCTCACAGCTCGTCGCGACCTTGCTCTTCGGGATCTCGCCGCTCGACCCGATCACCTACGGCGCGACGCTGGCGGCGCTGGCCGCCATCACGGTCATCGCCACGGCCCTTCCCGCACGACGGGCAGCGACGGTGGACCCGTTGAGGGCGCTGCGCGCGGAGTAGGGCAGAGGGCAGAGGGAAGGACAAACAGCCGCGCGGTTTGCTAGGCTCTCGGCCATGATCCCGAGAGCCTCGTCCATCCTCGCCTGTCTCGTCGCGGTTCTCGCGGTCGGTCCGATCGACCCGGTTGCACACCAGCAGACCGCCGCGCCCTACGACCTCGTCATCCGCAACGCCCGGGTACTCGACGGGACGGGCAATCCCTGGTTTCCGGCCGACATCGGCATTCGTAACGGCCGCATCGCGACCGTGGGTCGGATCGGCGACACACCGGCGGCGCGCGTCATCGACGCCGCGGGCCGGTATGTCACGCCGGGCTTCATCGACATCCATTCCCATGCCGACGATGGGTCGAGCCCGCGCGGGGGGTTCCGGGACGACAACGCGCAGATCAGGGCCGCACCCAACCTCGTGACGCAGGGCATCACGACGGTCGTCGTCAATCACGACGGCCGGTCGCCGTGGCCGATCGCCGAGCAGCGCGCGCTCATCGAGAAGAACCGGAGCGGGCCGAACGCGATGCTGCTCGTCGGGCACGGCGCCGTGCGGCAGCAGGTGATGGGGCGCGACGCGCGGGCGGCGACCGCCGACGAGATTGCCGCGATGCGCGTGCTCGTGCGCCAGGCCCTCGACGAGGGGGCCGTCGGCATGTCGGCCGGTCTCGAGTACGTGCCGGGGCGGTGGAGCACGACAGATGAAGTCGTCGAGCTCGCGCGGGAGCTCGTACCGCGGCAGGGCGTCTACATCTCGCACCAGCGGAGCGAAGGCAGCGACCCGCTCTGGTACGTGCCGAGCGTGGACGGGCCCGGGCCACCCTCCCTGCTCGACGCCGTGCGCGAGACGATTGAAATCGGCGAACGAACCGGAGCGCGCGTCGTCGCGTCACACCTGAAGGCCAAGGGCGCCAACTACTGGGGATCGAGCGCGGCGGCGGTGGGTCTCATCGAGCGCGCGCGGGCACGCGGTGTCGACGTCTGGGCCGATCAGTACCCGTATGCGACGAGTGGCACCGACGGATCGACCGTGCTCATTCCAAATTGGGCCGTGCGGGCGGCCGGCGGTCGGCAGGCGGGTCCGGGCGTGCGCGCCACGGCGTTGCGCGAGACACTGGCCGACCCGGCACGGGCGGCGCTCCTCCGATCGGACATCGCGCACGAGATTGCGCGCCGCGGCGGCGCCGACCACGTCATCGTCTACGAGTTCACCGACCCGTCCATGCACGGGCTGTCGGTCGGCGCCATCGCGCGCCGCTGGAACGTCGATCCGGTGGAGGCCGCGATTCGGATCCAGATGGAAGGGCTGCCCGATCGCAACGGCGGCGCCCGCATGCGCGGCTTCTCGATGTCCGAGTCGGACCTGGAACTCATCGCGAAGCAGCCGTGGGTGGCGACGTCGACTGACGCCGGCATCGCGCTCCCCGACGGGCCGCCGTCGACGCACGCGCGGTTCTATGGCAGCTTCCCGCGCAAGATTCGCCATTATGCCCTCGACCGCGGCGCCATCTCGCTCGAGGCAGCCATCCGGTCGTCGACGTCGCTGCCGGCGCTCATCATGGGGCTTGCCGATCGCGGGCTGATTCGGGAGGGGTACGCCGCCGATCTCGTCGTGTTCGACCTGGCGACGATCCGCGACAAGGCGACGTTCTTCGAGCCCCACCAGTACTCCGAGGGCATCGAGTTTGTCTTCGTCAACGGCGTGGCTGTCGTCGACGGCGGAAAGATCACGTGGGCATTGCCTGGCCGGGTGCTCACGCGGTGACATCGGTCGATTGGAGGACAGGGGACAGAGGACAGAAGGCGAAGAGCAGCAACCGGACGAGTCGCGCGGCCTGACGTCCGACAGAATTGAGATGTCTTGACAAATAATTCTGTCGGAATGTATCGTCTCTTCCATGTGGTCCGATCTTCCCGTTACGGCCGACCCGGCCCGGCCGGCCCAGCCCCCGCTTGCCGTCATCGACGATCCTGAGCAGGCCGCTGCGCTCGTCCAGCCAGACCGTCAGAAACTGCTCGAGGCGCTCGCCGAACCGGATTCCTCGGCCGGTTTGGCGCGGCGGTTCGCGTTGCCCCGCCAGCGCCTCAACTACCACCTTCGCGAGCTCGAGCGCGTCGGCCTGGTCGAACTGGTGGGCGAGCGCCGCAAAGGCAACTGCATCGAACGCGTCGTCAGGGCCACGGCACGGTCGTACGTCATCAGCCCGACGGCCCTCGGCGTCGTCGGATCACGCCCTGGCGGGCCGACGCCGGGCGATCGGCTGAGCGCCACGTACCTCATCGGCGTGACGGCGCGGACGATTCGTGAGGTCGGGTCGCTCCTCTCGCGGGCTGCGGCGGCCGGCAAGCGCGTCGCCACGTTCACGCTCGACGCCGAAATCCGCTTCCGGACGGCCGACGAGCGGGCGCAGTTCGCCGACGAATTCTCCGCCGCCGTCGCCACGCTCGTCGCGCGCTATCACGACCCCGACACGCGCGGCGGCCGCACCTTCCGCGTCGTCACGTCCGTCCATCCCCGCGTGCCCGACCCGGACACGCCCGTTTCCCGGAGGAATGCATGAGCCGCCGCTTCGACACGTCCATCACCCTCGACGCCTCGCCGGACACTGTCTGGCGCGCACTCGTCGAGGCCGACACCCTCACGCAGTGGTTTGCCACCGACGCCATGATCGAGCCGCACCCGGGCGGCCGGTACGACATCTCCTGGCACGGCGACTGGCCGTGGAAGATGACCGTCCTCGAATCGATCCCGGGCCGCCGCCTGCGCCTGCGCGATCCGAAGGCCATGCCGTTCGACTCGGCGGGTCAGCCGCTGGCTCAGGCCGAGCCGGTCGAACTCGTGCTCGAGTTCCATCTCGAACCGGCGGGGGCCGGCACGGTGCTGCGGCTTGTCCACTCGGGCTTCGGCCACGGCAGCCAGTGGGACGATGAGCTCGACGGCGTGAGCGATGGATGGCAGACCGAGCTCCGGATCCTCCAGCACTACCTGGGGCATCATGCGGGCCGGCCGCGGCGCATCGTGTGGGCCCGCGGCGCCTCGTCGCGCCCGATTGATGACGTCTGGGCCCGCCTCACGGTCGCGGGAGGGCTCTTCGACGAGGGCGTCCTGGAGCACGCGCGCCCGGGCACGCCGGTGTCACTTCACATCGGGCCCGACGTGACGGTGACGGGCGAAGTGATCTTCGCGCTGCCGAAGCGGCACGCGCTCGTCCGGGCTGACAACTTCGGCAACGGCCTCATGAACGTGATGGTGCACAGGGCCGGCGGCGCGGCCGGCATGCAGGCGGTGCTGTCGACGTGGACCGAGGTGACGCCGGAACCGGGCCTGTTCAGCCGTCGCGCGCAGGAACGGATCGACGCGCTCGGCGCTGTTCAGGTCTCGGGATGATCGACGAGGCGGCCGTCGAGCAGATGAATTCGCCGGCGGGTGCGGGCAATGTGCCGTGGATCGTGGGTGGCCAGGCACACGGTC
>DATKDF010000014.1:0-2085 GCA_035512795.1 Vicinamibacterales bacterium | reverse complement strand
CAGGCCGGCAACGAGCACGAAGACCGCGAGGACTGCCAGGATTTCCATGGGCAATTTCTAGTGAATCGCGTGCAGGTGCTCGAAGAGCGACATCGGCAGGTCCACGCCCGAGGCCGCCAGCCGCTCGCTCGCCTTGGGTCGGATACCGGTGGCGCGGAACCGGCCGGTGACCTTGCCGACGGCGTTCAGGCCCGTCTTCTCGAACACGAAGATGTCCTGCATGGTGATCACTTCGCCTTCCATGCCGGTAATCTCCGAAATCTGCGTGATGCGGCGGCCGCCATCGGCCATGCGGCTCACCTGTACGAGGAGGTTCACGGCCGACGCGATCTGGTGCCGGATCGCCCGCTCGGGCAGGTTCAGGTTGGCCATGGCCACCATCGTGTCGAGCCGGTACAGGGCGTCGCGCGGGGTGTTGGCGTGGACGGTGGTCAAGCTTCCGTCGTGGCCGGTGTTCATGGCCTGCAGCATGTCCACGGCTTCGTCGCCGCGGACCTCGCCCACGACGATGCGGTCGGGGCGCATGCGCAGCGCGTTGATGACGAGCTGCCGCTGCTTGATGGCGCCGCGGCCCTCGATGTTGGCCGGACGCGTCTCGAGCCGCACGACGTGGCGCTGTTTCAGCGTCAGTTCGGCCGCGTCCTCGATCGTGATGACGCGTTCCTTGTCCGAGATGAAGCTCGACAGCACGTTCAGGAGCGTCGTCTTGCCGGCGCCGGTGCCGCCCGAAATGATGATGTTCAACCGGCACGCGACGCAGGCCTTGAGAAACGCCATCATCGGCTCGGTGAGCGCCAGGTTGTTGACCAGGTCGGCCGCGCCCAGCCGATCGGTCCGGAACCGGCGAATCGACATCGACGGGCCGTCGAGCGCGAGCGGCGGAATGATCGCGTTCACACGCGACCCGTCCGCCAGGCGCGCGTCGACCATCGGGCTCGACTCATCCACGCGGCGGCCGACCGAACTGACGATCCGCTCGATGATGCGCATCAGGTGCCGGTCGTCCTTGAACACCGCATCGACCGGCTCGAGCAGGCCGTTCTTTTCAATGTAGATCTGGTCGAACCGGTTGACGAGGATGTCCGAGATGTCCGGGTCGGCCAGCAGTTCCTCGAGCGGACCCAGACCGAACAGTTCGTTGAGCACGTCGCCGACGAGCGTTTCGCGCTCGTAGAGCGTGAGCGGTGTCCGTTCGGATTCCTTTTCGAGCAGTGCGCCGATGACCGAGCGCAGTTCCGGCTCGGCCTCCTCGCGGCGCACCTCGGCGAGCCGCTCGAGGTTCAGGCGGTTCAGGAGCTGTTCATGGAGGCGGCTCTTGACCTCCTGATACTGCTTGTTCTTGCCTTCGCGCACGGGTGCCAACGGCTCCGCGCGATCGACCATGTGCTGCGCCACGATGCCTCTACCTCCCTCTGGTTCTCGACGCCTGGGCGGTGGAGCATTAGGCTTCGCCCGCTAGGACGGGGCGTCAGGCCGGCCGGCTAGAACAGACCCGCCAGACGGCCCACTTTGCGCGGCGGCGCCTGGGCCTCGCCCGCTCCGCCCGACCGGACCACCTTGCGGGCGAGCTGACGGACGGCGTTGGCCAGCTTGCTGTGGTTGTCCACGACGAGCGGACTGCCCTGGTTGGCCGCCTGCAGCGCCAGCCGGTAGTCGCTCGGCAGCACACCCCAGACGGGCAGCCCCACGACGCGTTCGATGTCGTCCTGGCCGATCTCGGCGCGCGAGTCGTACC
This sequence comes from Vicinamibacterales bacterium, assembly GCA_035512795.1. Lineage (GTDB taxonomy): Bacteria > Acidobacteriota > Vicinamibacteria > Vicinamibacterales > SCN-69-37 > DATKDF01. Next base: position 350 of record DATKDF010000014.1, on the reverse strand, counting down.
GGCTGACGACCGACCCGAGCCGATCCTTGCCGTGCCGCTGGCGCAAGAGCGCCGCGATCTGTGCGGCGCGGCGCACGGTCGGCAGCTCCTGGTTGACGACGACGACGATGGCCGTGGCCGGCTCGAGCGCCTCGATGATGCCGAGGTCGGTCCGGGGCACGTCGATGACGACGGTGCGATAGAGCGACGCCAGCCGGTCGATGAGCGCGCGCACCTGGCGCACGTCGGGCGGCCGGACGGACGGCGTTTCGGGCGAGGCCAGCACGTCCAGGCCTGGCTTGGTCCGGAGGACCAGACCCTTGAGGAACACCGCGTCGAGACGCCGGACGTTCTCGAGCGCATCAACGACC
>DATKDF010000013.1:0-14379 GCA_035512795.1 Vicinamibacterales bacterium | reverse complement strand
TGCTAGAATCTCCCTATGCCTCAAGCGGGTGCCGCGGTAGCCATGGTGTTTGTCGCCTTGTCGGCTCTGGCCGGCGGGTTCATCGGGTCGCAGGCCGTCTCGACGCAGGACCGGCTCGAAGACCGGTATCGGGTCTACACGGCAGCCCTCGCGCTCGTCGAAGAGCAGTTTGTGACGACCCGTGAGGCGGATCGACTCGTCTACGGCTCGATCGCCGGCATGTTACGCACGCTCGACCCGCATTCGACCTTTCTCGAGCCGCGCCAGTTCGAGCAGATGCGCGAACGTCAGGGAGGGCGCTACTTCGGCATCGGCATCACCATCGCGCTCGTCAACGGCGACATCACCGTGATCTCGCTGTTCGAGGGGTCGCCGGCCTACCTGGCGGGCATCCGGCGCGGCGACGTGATCGTCGGCGTGGGCGAGGAGAGCGCCAAGGGCTGGCAGACCGAAGATGTCGTCGTGCGGGTCAAAGGGCCGCGCGGGACGACGGTCGACATCGTGCTCCGGCGCCCGGGAGTGGCCGAGCCGTTCCGCCTGACCGTCGCGCGCGACGAGATCAACATCGTCACGGTGCGGACGGCGTTCATGGTGCAGCCGGGGACCGGCTACGTCCGCCTCCAGGATTTCTCCGAAACCACGGACCGCGAACTGGGCGACGCGCTCGCCCGGCTCCGCCGCGAGGGCATGGAGCGGCTCATTCTCGACCTGCGCGACAACCCCGGTGGCCCACTCGATCAGGCGATCGCCGTGTCGAGCCGCTTCCTCAAGCGCGGCGAAATGGTCGTCTACACCGACGGCCGCATCGAGAACATGGACGAACAGTTCCGCGCCACCGCGACCGGTGAGTACACCGACATCCCGCTCATCGTCATGGTCAACCGCAACAGCGCGAGCGCCTCGGAGATCGTGTCGGGGGCCTTGCAGGATCACGACCGCGGGCTCGTCGTCGGCGAGGCGACGTTCGGCAAGGCGCTCGTGCAGTCGGTCTACCGGGTGAGCGGCGACGCCGCGCTCGCCCTGACGACTGGCCGCTATTTCACTCCGAGCGGGCGATTGATCCAGCGCCCGTGGGATGGCAGCTTCGACGAATACCTCACCTACTCGTTGCGCGAGCAGAACGCCGATCGCCTGCACGATCCGGCCGAGCTCAAGTACACCGACAGCGGCCGGAAGGTGTACAGCGGCGGCGGCATCGAGCCCGATCACTTCGTCGAAGGGCCGGTCGAGGGGTTCGATCCGAAACGGTTCACACGGTTGCTGTACGCCCGTGGGGCGTTCATCAGCTTCGCGGAGCGGTTCACCAAGCAAGGCGACATGCGGCCCGGCGCCCGCTCGGCAGCGACCTACACGGTGGCCCCGGGCTGGATCGTCACCGACGCGATGGTCGACCAGTTCGGCGAGTTCGTCAGGAGCCAGGGCGCCCGTTTCGACGAGGCGGCCTTCGATGCCGATCGCGATTTCATCAAGGCCATGATCCACTTCGAAGTGGACAACGACCTGTTCGGCGTCGAGGAAGCCCGGCGGACCCTGTCGCAGGTCGACCCGCAGGTGCAGTCGGCCCTCGGCTTCTTCGCCGAGGCCCGGCAACTCCTCCTGACCAGCCGCAGCAAGTAGGGGTGTCCCCAACATCTTGGGGACACCAATCTGCTTGCCCCTCCCGATAGTGCTTGCTAGACTGACCCGCTAGTCCGGCTTCGAGACCCGAGGCATGCGCCGCCCAGCCGCGTGCCGGTCCATCCGAGCGGAAGTGCGACCGGAGCGGCTGTTCTGCTGTACGGGCGCGGCTTCCGGAATTCCCGGGCATCAGGTGACGTGTTCATGCGACTGTCCAGGCTGCATATTGCCGGTTTCAAGAGCTTTCCGGATCGCGCCGAACTCGGTTTCGACGAGGGCGTGACGGCCATTGTCGGGCCGAACGGCTGTGGCAAGAGCAACGTGGTCGACGCCATCACGTGGGTGCTCGGTGAACAGAGCGCCAAGAGCCTGCGCGGTGAGCGGATGGAAGACGTCATCTTCAGCGGCAGCGACGCACGCAAGCCGACGGCCGCCGCCGAAGTTCGCCTGAAGCTGACCGAGGTCGCCCAGGCCGCGATGCGGGCGGCGGGCGTCGAGGTCGTGCCCGATCTCGACGATCAACCCATCATCACCCGGGACGTCGAGATCGGCCGCCGGCTCTACCGGTCGGGCGAAAGCGAGTACCTCATCGATGGCGAGGTCTGCCGGCTCCGGGACATCCACGACCTGCTGATGGACTCAGGGCTCGGCGTCAAGGCGTACGCCGTCATCGAGCAGGGCAAGATCGGTCAGATTCTGTCGTCGCGGCCTGCCGAACGCCGGGCCCTCATCGAGGAAGCGGCCGGCGTCACCAAGTACAAGGCCCGGCGCCGGTCGGCCGAGCTCAAGCTCGAAGCGGCCGGGCAGAACCTGACGCGCGTCGACGACATCATTTTCGAGGTCGAGACGCAGCGCGGCGCCCTCAAGCGCCAGGCCGCGCGCGCGCGCCGGTATCGCCGGCTGCGCGAAGAACTCCGGCGATGGGAACAGGTGCAGGTGGCCCGCCGGCACGAGATCCTGTCGCGCGACATCGAGGCGGCCGACGCCCGCCTGGAGGAGGCCCGCGCCCGTGAAGCGGCCGCCGCCCTGCACCTGTCAGGGCTCGACACGACGCTCGAGCGGCTTCGCCTCGTGCTGACCGAAGCCGAGGCCGAGGGGACGAACCTCCGTGAGCGGGCGCACGCCCAGGAGCTCGATCTCGGCCGCTGGCAGCAGCAGATCCAGTCCGAGCGGCAGCAGCTCGACGACCTCGGGCGCCATGCCGCCGCGCTCGACGAGGAAGTGCGCCAGATCGACGACCGGCGGGCGCCGGCCGCCGAGGTCATCGCCGGGCAGCGGGCGGCGGCCACGGCGGCGCGGTCGTCCCTCGAACAGGCCGTCCACCGCGTCGCCGCCTGTGAAGCCGAGTACCGCGCCGCGTTCGAGGCCGTCCAGGGCGTCGAACTCGAATCCGATTCGACGCGTGCCACGGTGCTCTCGGCGGTCGCGACCCTGTCGGCGCTGGCGCAGGCCCGCGACCATGCCTCGGCCGCGCGAGACCGCGTGGCCGTCGATCGCGAGCGACTGGCGCTCGAAGCCCGCGAGGTCGCCGCCGAAATCGATCGGGCCGCGACCGAGTTCGAGTCGGCCTCGTCGGCCTTCGAGGCCGCGCGCCAGACGCTCGGCACACTCGGCTCGGATCGGGCCGCCGCCGAGGACGCGCTGACCCGGCAGCGCGCCGACCGCCAGGCCGCCATCGAGGCGCACGCGGGGCTCCAGCGGCAGGTCGCCGGCCTCGAGGCCCGGTTGCGGTCACTCGAAGAACTCGAAGCGAGCCGCGCGACCTACGGCGATGCGGCCAGGTTCCTGCTTTCGTCCGGTGGCGCCGACCTCGGCCCGGACGGAGCCGTCGCCGACCACCTTCAGGTCGAGCGGACGTTCGCGCGCGCCGTCGACGCGCTGCTCGGCGAAACCCTGCAACGCGTCCTCGCGTCCGACCTCGCCGGCGTCCGCCGCATGCTCGGTCGGGTGTCGGCCGAAAAAGCAGGTCGCTGCGGTTTCTTCGTGCTCGACGAGGCCCGGGCCGGCGTCGCCGACCGCGAGCCGCTGATTGTCCCGCCCGGCGCGAGGGTGCTGGCCGACGTCGTGCGGCCGACCGGCCCGCATGCGCGCGCGCTCGCCCGCGCCATTCCCCCGGCGCTCATCGTCGACGGGTTCGACGCGGCCGAGCGGCTCGCACGCACGGTCGCCGTGCCCGTGGCCACGCTGGCCGGTGAGGTCTTCCACGGCGGCGTGCTCGTCGACGGCGGCACGCGGCAGGACGTGCGCGGCATTCTGGAAGCGCGGGCCGAGGTGGCCGCCCTGCGCGAGGATGTCGTCTCGCGCGAGGCCGAGGTGACCGCGCTCTCCAGCCGCCTCCTCGCGTTCGACCGGAACGTGCCCGCTGCCGAGGCGGCGCTTGCCGCGCTCGTGTCGGCCGTTCACGAACAGGAGAAGGCCATCGTCGGCCTCGAGGCGCGTCTCACCCGGGTCGGGGACGAACGGGCCAGGGCCGATCGTCGAAAGGACGTGATCGCCACCGAACTGGCTCGCGCGCGCGACGAAGAGCGGGCGGCCGATGAGCGCCGCGAGGCGGCCGTGGCCGCCATTGCCGCGCACGAGGCGCGGCAGGTCGCGGCCGAAGGCGAGTTGTCGGGTGTGCTGGCGCGCCTGCAGGCGGCGCGCGAGGCCGCCGAGGTCGTCAGCCGGCGCCTGACCGAGGTGCGGACCGAACAGGCCGCGCTCGGCGAACGCACCAGTGCGCTCGATCTCGACTTGTCCCGCCTCGAGGAGCAGGCGCGCGAACTCGAGGCACGCCTGGCCGCCCGGCAGGGCGACGTCGAACGAACCGAGGGCCGGCGCGTGGAGTTGAGCGAGTCGATCGCCCTCACCGAACGCCGCTTCGACGAGGGCGTCGCAGCCCTCGCAGGATACCGGTCCGACCTGCGGGCGTTCGACGAACGGCTGGCCGGCGCGCGCGCCGAGTGTGCCGCGTACGATCAGGAGATTCGCGGCGCCCGCGTCGCGCTCGAGGCCGTCCGCGGCGAGGTGGCCACCCTGCAGGTGGCTCGCGCGACCGCCGCGTCCGACCTGGCGCATCTGGCGGCCTCGGCCGTCGAGCTGCTCGGGGCCTCGCTCGACGAGGTCGTCGAGGCCGTGGCACGCATGGAGGAGGCCGGTGAACTGCAGGCCCCGGGCCGCCGCCTCGCTGCCGCCGCCGCGCCGGACGAAGACGAGGCCGAGGGAGACACCGTCGAGGCGGCGCCCGTGCCCGAAGCGGTGATGACGGCCGACGAGGTCATGGCGGACCTCAAGGTCCGGATTGATCGGCTGGGCCCGGTCAACATGATGGCCATCGAGCAGTTCGACGAACTCGAGTCGCGGCACACGTTCCTCTGCACCCAGCGAAAGGACCTCCTCGATTCGATCGCCCAGACCGGCGAGGCCATCCGCAAGATCGACAAGACGACGCGCGAGCGGTTCGATGAGGCCTTTGCGCTCATCAACACGAACTTCCAGACGACCTTCGCGACGCTTTTCGGCGGCGGACGGGCCGGGCTCGTCCTGATCGACCTCGACAACGAGCAGGAGAGCGGCATCGACATCGTTGCCCAGCCCCCGGGCAAGCGCCTGCAGAACCTGCAGCTGCTCTCGGGTGGCGAGAAGGCGTTGACCGCCATGGCGCTGATGTTCGCCATCTTCCGGCATCGCCCGAGCCCGTTCTGCCTGCTCGACGAGATTGACGCCCCGCTCGACGACGCCAATATCGGGCGGTTCGTCGAGATGCTCCAGGGCATGCAGGGGCACACGCAGTTCATCCTCATCACGCACAACCGCAAGACCATGGAGATCGCCAACCGGCTCTACGGCGTGACGATGGAGGAGCCGGGCGTCTCCAAGCTCATCTCCGTGCAGTTGAACTGAGCCGGGTGAGCGCACGTGTCGACGCCGCTGTGGGTGACGCGTCGCGGGAATCAGTCGCGGGCCAGTCGCGTCCAGCAGCGGCGACGCCGCGCGCGGGCGGCGGTCGTCCTGGCGCGTGTCCTCGCGCTTGCCGCCGTCGCATTCTCGCCGGCTGCGCCGGTCGTGGCCGCCTCGGCCGGCCGCGTGGCCAACGGCCTGCCGGCGCCGTTCGAGACGCTCGTCGCGCTCATCCTGATGACCGTCGCGGTCGTCACCGTCGTCGAGCTGGCCGCCGCGGCCGCCTCGCGCCTCACCCGGCAGCTCGACGGCCGCCGGGCCGATCCCAGCCCCGGCGACGCCGAGTCTGAGCCGTGGCTGCCCGGCGCCACGCGCCCGGCCGTCCTGGGTCTTGCCGTGCTGCTCTCGGGCGCCATCGTCCTCGGCGCGGCCGCCACGGTCGGGCCCTGGTGGTGGCTCGTGTCGGCCGCGGCGCTGGCCACCGGTGCGCTTGGGGCGATCCACCTGTCACCGGCCCTGGTGGCCGCCGTCCTTGGCGCGCGGCCGCTCGGCGACCCGGCCACGGCGGCGCGGCTGTCGGCGCTCTCGCGCGCCGCCGGCGTGCCGATCGCCGCCATCGACGAGGTCGCATCCGGCGAGCGGCCGGAGCCGACCGCGTTTGTTGCCGGCCTCGGCCGGCACCGACGGATCTTCCTGTCGTCGGTCATCGTGCGTGAGTGGCAGCCCGGCGAGATTGATGTCGTGGTGGCCCACGAGCTGGGGCACCATCGCCGCGGGGATCTCTGGCGGTCGTTGCTCGTCGACACCGCGGTCATTGGCGGTGGCCTGGCCGTGGCCGCGATCGCCGCGTCGGCAGGCGTCGTGTCCGCGCCGTCGGCGGGCGTCGTGGCCCTGCCGGGTATCGCGTGGGTCGCGGGCTCGTTCTGGGTGGTCTCGGCGCCGCTGAGGCACGCGCAGTCGCGGCATCAGGAGCGGCAGGCCGACGCCTTCGCGCTCCGCCTGACCGGGCAGGTCGAGGCCTTCACGTCGGTCATCCGGCGGCTTGGCAAGATTCACGTGGCCGACGAGCAGCCGACGCCGCTTGCCCGCTGGATGACCAGTCGCCACCCCACGGTATCCGAGCGCCTGCGTGCGGCCGATCGGTTCCGCCAGTCGCGTTCCTGACCCGGGCCGTGTGAGCGCGAGAGCCGTTGGCCGGGGACGGCCGGCCTGCCGCGTTACCTCGCGCGTGGCCGGGCGCGGGGCGAGGGGTGTACGCCCTGGACGATGAGCGTGCCGTGCAGGTCACGCCGGCAGCGCTCGTCGATGGCGAGGTTGCAGTAGATGCGGAACTCGCCGGCGCGGTTGGCGTCGAACTCGAAGGTCACCGGTTTGCCCGGTTCGGCCCGCCGGCTGATGCGGTATTCGTCGATCGTGAAGCTGTGGGGGATGTCCTCGGCCGAGAACGTGACGCGGACGATCTGGTCCTTCCGCACGCGGAGCACCGACTGGCCGGAGCCATCGACGTCGTAGGCGTACTTGCGGGCCGAGACCGACACCTCGCGCTTGCCCTGTGCGTGCGCGTACACGCCCGCACCGGCCAGTGCGACGACGCCGATGATCGGCAGCACCCAATTGGAACGATGACCGAACCGTCGGACCACGAGCCACCCCCAGTTCCTGAGACGCCGTACGCGGTCAGCTGGCCGGGGAGCGGGACCAGCGACTCAGTGCCGTCGAGGCCGGCGATCGCCGCGCGGGCCGCCCCGATCGCGGTCCCGATCGCGCGGCCGGTCGTATCCGGCCTCGCCGCCGGCGTTGCCGCCCTGCGGCGTCGGCCGGGGCTGGCGTGGCTCGGTGCCCTCGTCCGGGCCGAGCAGCGCCTTCCGGCTCAGGCGCACTTTGCCTGACGGATCGATGTTAATCACTTTGACGAGAATCTGCTCGCCTTCGGCCAGCTCGTCCCGGACGTCCTTGACCCGGTAGTTGGCGATCTCCGACACGTGGAGCAGACCGTCGACGCCGGGCATGATCTCGATGAAGGCGCCGAAATCGGTGATGCGTTCGACCCGGCCGAGGTAGGACTTCTCGAGTTCCGGGGTGGCCGTCAGTTCCTGGATCATCGCGATCGCCCTGGCGGCGGCCGTTTCGTCGGCCGAGGCCACGTTGACGCGGCCGTCGTCCTCGACGTCGATCTTGACGCCGGTCTTCTCGATGATCATGCGAATCGTCTTGCCGCCCGGTCCGATGACGTCGCGGATCTTCTCGGTCGGGATGCGGATGGTCACGATGCGCGGCGCGTAGGCCGAGATCTGTTCGCGCGGGCCGGCCAGCGCCGACGCCATCGCGTCGAGGATGTGCAGCCGGCCGGTGCGGGCCTGGGCCAGCGCCTGCCGCATGATGTCCATCGTGATGCCGCCGATCTTGATGTCCATCTGGAGCGCGGTGATGCCGTCACGCGTGCCGGCCACCTTGAAGTCCATGTCGCCGTAGTGGTCCTCGGCGCCGGCGATGTCGCTGAGCACGGCCCACTTGCCCGTCTTCTGGTCCATGACGAGGCCCATGGCGACGCCTGCGACCGGCGCCTTGAGCGGCACGCCGGCGTCCATGAGCGCGAGCGCCCCGCCGCAGACCGACGCCATCGACGAGGACCCGTTCGATTCGAGGATGTCCGACACGATCCGGACGGTGTAGGGGAACTCGTCGGCCGGCGGCAGGAGGGGCAGGAGCGACCGCTCGGCCAGCGCACCGTGGCCGACCTCGCGGCGGCCCGGGCCGCGGAGAAACTGCACTTCGCCCACCGAGAACGGCGGGAAGTTGTAGTGCAGCATGAAGCGCTTGTACATCTCCCCTTCGATGCGCTCGATCTTCTGCGCGTCGTCCTCGGTGCCGAGCGTGGCGCTGACGAGCGCCTGCGTTTCGCCGCGCGTGAAGACGGCCGACCCGTGGACGCGCGGGAGGACGCCCACCTCGATCCAGATCGGGCGGATCTCGTCGAAGCGCCGGCCGTCGAGCCGCGTGCCGCGCTCCAGGATCTCGTCGCGCATGACCTTTTCTTTCATGTGCTTGAAGATCTGCTTGGCCTCGACGCGGCGCTGCACTTCCTCTTCCGGAATGCTCGCTACGAACTCCTCGAGCACCTTGTCCACGCTGGCGTAATTGACCAGCTTGTCCGGGATGCGCATGGCCTCGGCCAGCGGCACGTACACCTTCTCCTCGACCTCGCGGTAGAACTCGGTGCCGATCTCCTTCTTGACGACCGTCTTCTTGGGCTTGCCGCACGCCGCACGCAGATCGTCGATGGCGGCCACGATCTGCCGGATGGCCTCGTGCGCGGCCTCGAGCGCGCCGACCATCTGCTCCTCGGTGGCTTCCCTGGCGCCGGCCTCGACCATGACGATGGCCTCGGAGGATCCGGCGACGATCAGGTCGATCGTGCTGTGTTCGCGCTCCGCGTAGGTCGGGTTGATGACGTACGCGCCGTCGAGCAGCCCGACCCGCACGCCGGCGATGGTCCGCGTGAACGGGATCGACGACAGCGCGAGGGCCGCCGACGCCCCCGTGATGGCCAGCACGTCACCGTCGTGCTCGGTGTCGGCCGAAATCAGCAGACTGATGATCTGCGTCTCGTACCGCCAGCCCTGCGGGAAGAGGGGCCGAATCGGCCGGTCGGTCAGGCGGCTCGTCAGCACTTCCTTGTCGGCCGGTTTGCCTTCCCGCTTGAAAAAGCCGCCGGGAATCCGGCCGGACGCGTAGGTGTACTCACGGTAGTCCACCGTGAGCGGCAGGAAATCGATGTTCTCACGCGCGTGGGCCGCGTGGCAGGCCGTGACGAGCACCATCGTGTCGCCCGACCGCATCACCACGGCGCCGTCGGCCTGCTTGGCGAGCTTGCCGGTTTCGATCGAGAGCGTGCGGGAGCCGAGGGTGATGTCGCGTCGTTGAATGTCCATCATGGGTCGCTTTGGAAACCGGGAGTCTGGGGGGCGCCGGGCGGATCCCGGGCGCCGGTGTGCCGCTACTTGCGGATGCCAAGCCGGCCGATCAGCTCGGCGTATCGTGCCGCGTCTTTCCGCTTGAGGTAATCGAGCAGCCGGCGGCGCTGGCCGACCAGCTTCAACAGACCCCGGCGCGAGTGGTGGTCCTTCACGTGCGTCTTGAAGTGGTCGGTCAGGTAGTTGATACGTTCGCTGAGCAGTGCTACCTGGACTTCCGGTGAGCCCGTATCCGACTGGTGCGTGCGGTAGGTGCCGATGACTTCGAGTTTGCGGTCGTTGGTCAGCACGAAGTGCCCTCCACGAACGGCCCAGCATCTGGAGCGACCCGGGCCGCCGTCAGCAAGGAGACCGCTCGGTTCCACGGTCCCAAACTCCAGATCCTAGCCGAGTACCACGGCCGGATGCAAAGCGCCGCCTCGCGACCGGGCGAGGGCGACCAGCCGGCCATCGGGCCCGAGCAGCCGCACCGCGCCGGCGGTCGTCGCCGGGGGCAGCCAGCGCGACGACAGGTGCTCCGGCCCCACGGGGTTGCCATGCACGGCCCGGGTCAGCCCGACGGGCGTCAATTCCACGGCCACAAGATCGGGCAGCGCGTCGGCCGGCGGGAGGATCTTCGCGGCGATCGCCGGACCCAGCCGCTCGGCCTCGGCCAGCTCGATGGCGTCGGCCACGTCGAACGTGCCGCTCCGCGTCCGGCGCAGTGCCAGGAGGTGCGCGCCGCACCCGAGCCGGGCGCCCAGGTCGCGTGCCAGCGCACGCACGTAGAACCCCGCAGACGCCGTCAGCCGGATCGACACGGTGTCGGCGTCGCGGCCTGTGACCTCGAGCGCGCCGACGACGACCGGCGCCGGCACGAGCGGCACGTCCTGCTGCCGGCGCGCCAGATCGTAGGCCCGCCGGCCCTGGATCTTCTTGGCGGAGTGCCGCGGCGGCAGTTGCTCGAACGCGCCGCGCATCGGGGCGAGGGCGTCGGCCAGTTGCTCGTCCGACGGCCGCCGGTCGTCGGGCGGCCCGGTCGGCACGCCGTCGGCATCATCCGTGTCGGTGAACCACCCGAGGCGGATGGTCGCCTCGTACGACTTGTCGCGTCCGGTCAGCCAGGAGGCCAGTCGCGTGGCGCGCCCGACGACGAGCAGTAACAGGCCGGTCGCGGCAGGGTCGAGCGTGCCCGTGTGGCCGATCTGGCGCTCGCCCGAGGTGCGCCGCACGCGGGCGACCACGTCGTGTGAGGTCGGCCCGGCCGGTTTGTCGATGAGCAGCACGCCGTCCATGACGGTCAGTCGGACTGGCGACCGGCATCGTCGACGGCCGCCGACAGCAGGGCGACCAGACGGTCCTTCTCGAGGGCGTAGTCGCCGGAGATGGTGCAGCCGGCCGCATTCCGGTGGCCGCCGCCCGCCCACGCCAGGGCGACGGCCCGGACGTCGATCGCCCCCTTCGACCTGAGGCTGACGCGATGGGTGCCGTCGGCCTGCCGCTTGCCGAGCGCCACGGCCACGACCTCGCGGGCGCCGAGCGGCAGGTTGACGAGCCCCTCGATGTCGTCGCCGGTCGCGCCCGACGCCTCGAGCATGCGGTCGTCGATGTAGAGGAGGACCACGCGCTGGTCGTGGTGCAACTCCATCGCGCCGAGGAGCGTGCCCGTCAGCTTGACGCGTCCAATGCTGTAGTTGTCGAAGATCTCGCGCGACAGGGCCGCCGGCGACACGCCGGCCAGCACGATCCGGCGGCAGATGTCGAACGTGCGCGCGCTCATCGGCCCGTAGCGGAACCCGCCCGTGTCGGTGGCGAGCGCCAGGTACAGGTGGGACGCGACGGCCGGCGTCCAGGCCACGCCGAGCTGGTCGATGATCTCGGCCACCATCTCGCCGCACGCGGCGGCCGACAGGTCGAACCAGTTGACGGTGCCGTAGAGCGTGTTGCCGAGGTGATGGTCGATGTTGATGATCACGGGCCGGTCGAGTCCGGTCACGCCGGGGCGGCTGAGGTCGCTGCACTCGAGCACGACCACCGCGTCGGCCGGAGCGTCGGTGTGCCGGGTCAGCTCGATCCGGTCCACGGCCGGGAAGTTCCGGTACGGCCCGGGCACCGGATCGCGATCGATGAACCGCACGGTCTTGCCGAGCGCCTCGAGCGCCAGGCCGAGTGCCAGTTGCGAGCCGATGGCGTCGCCGTCGGGCCGCGCGTGCGACGTGAGCAGGAACGACTGATGCGCCATCAGGGCGCGGGCCACTTCGGTGGGCGAACTCATGTCTCGTCGGACTCCGGTCCCGGGTCGGGGGCAGGCGGGGGGTCATCGACCGGCAGGGGATTGCGCTGCCGCTCGGCTTCGAGGTCGAGCAGGATCCGTTCGATCCGCTCCTGATTCTCCACGCTTTCATCGAAATGGAACTGGAGGTCGGGCGCCCGGCGCAGGCGGACGCGCTGGCTGAGGGCCCGGCGCAGGAACGGCCGCGCCCGCTCGAGCGCGCGCGTCGTCTCGCGGCGCTGCCGCTCGTCCCCCATCTGGGTGTAGTAGACCCGGGCCAGTTGCAGGTCCGGTGAGACGGCCACGCGGGTGAGGGTGACGAAACCCACACCGGGGTCGTGCAGGTCGCGCGCGATCAGCTGGCTGAGTGCCTGCCGAATCTGCTCGCCCACCCGATCCGGCCGCGATCCCTGTCCCATGTCAGCGAATGAACTCCACCTGGCTCCGGGTGACCAGATCAGGTTCGAGGCGCTCGATCGTCTCGAGCGCGGTGGCGAGCGTCTGTTCGGCGACCTGGTCGGACGAGGCCACCGTGACGATGCCGAGTCCGGCACGTTGCCAGAGGTCCTGATGTTCCACTTCGGCCACCGCGACGTTGAGCGCGCCCAGCCGGTCCTTCAGCCGGCGCAGCACCACGCGCTTGTCCTTGAGCGATCCGGCCGTCGGCAGGAACAGCTCCACACTGAGCAGGGCGACGATCATCGGGCTGGCTGGCCGGACCGATCATCGTCCGCCGACGGCCGGTCAGACCGTCTGCGCAACGCGCTCGACGGCGAACACTTCGATGACGTCGCCCACCTTGATGTCGTTGTATCGCTCGAGCGCAATGCCGCACTCACTGCCCGCCTTCACCTCGCTCACGTCGTCCTTGAACCGGCGGAGCGACGAGAGCCGCCCCTGCCAGACCACGACGTGGTCGCGCAGCAGGCGCGCCTGCGCGTCGCCCGCGCGCGTGATGCGGCCGTCGAGCACGATGCAGCCGGCCACGGTGCCGGCCTTCGGGGTCTTGAACGTCTGCCGTACTTCGGCCGATCCGATGCGCGCTTCCCGGATCGTCGGTTCGAGCAGGCCCGTCATCGCCTTCTTGATCTCGTCGGTCACGTTGTAGATGACCGAATGCGAGCGGATCTCGACGCTCTCACGATCGGCCACTTCCGCCGCGTTTCGATCGGGCCGCACGTTGAACGCGATGATGATCGCGTCCGACGCCGTCGCCAGGAGCACGTCCGACTCGTTGACCGCGCCGACGCCCGTGTGGATGATCCGGATCTTCACCCGGTCGTCGGTCAGCTTCGCCAGCGTGTCGGCCAGCACCTCGGCCGAGCCCTGCACGTCCGCCTTGATGATGAGCGCCAGTTCCTTCGGGCCGCCGTCGCTCATCTGCTGCTGCAGCGACTCGAGCGTCATGCGGGCGCCCTTGCCGAACAGGGACCGTTCCTTGGCCTGCGCCTGCCGGTACGTGACGATCTGGCGCACCTTCATCGCGTCGTCGACCACCTGGAACGTGTCGCCCGGCTGCGGCAGCGCCGACAGCCCGAGGACTTCGACCGGCGTCGCCGGCTCGGCTTCCTTCACCTTGTGGCCCAGCTGATCGAAGAGCGCCCGCACCTTGCCGTCGACCGTGCCGGCAATGAACAGGTCGCCCTCGCGCAGCGTGCCATCCTGCACGAGCACGGTCGCCACCGGCCCGCGGCCGCGGTCGAGCTTGGCCTCGAGGACGGTGCCGTGGGCCATCCGCATCGGGTTGGCCTTCAGGTCGGCCAGGTCGGCCACGATCAGCAGCATCTCGAGCAACTGATCCAGGTTCTGGCGCTGACGGGCCGAGACTTCGACGGTGACCGTGTTCCCGCCCCAGCTCTCCGGCATCAGGCCGAGCTCGGTCAGCTCGCGCTTGACGCGCTCGGGGTTGGCGTCGGGCTTGTCGATCTTGTTGACCGCCACGACGATCGGAACGTTGGCCGCCTTGGCGTGATCGATCGCTTCCCGCGTCTGCGGCATCACCCCGTCGTCGGCGGCGACGACCAGGACGACGATGTCGGTGACGCGCGCGCCGCGGGCCCGCATCATCGTGAACGCCTCGTGGCCCGGTGTGTCGAGAAACACCACGCGCCGGCCGTTGACGGTCACCGAATAGGCGCCGATGTGCTGCGTGATGCCGCCCGCCTCGCCTTCGGCGACCTTCGCTTCCCGAATCGCGTCGAGCAGCGTCGTCTTGCCGTGATCGACATGGCCCATGACGGTGACGACCGGGGCCCGCGGCGACAAATCCTCGGGCCGCGACGCTTCGGTCTCGACGTCGGTCAGCACTGCCTCGAAGCTGCGGATGAGCACTTCGGCGCCGAAGTCGCGCGCGACCAGCTCGGCCGTCCCGGCATCGAGCGTCGAGTTGATGGTGAACATCATGCGACGCTCCATCAGCTTCTTGAGCACGTCCTTGGCCTTGACCTCGAGCTTGTCGGCCAGGTCCTTGACCGTCATGCCCTCCGCCAGCGTGATCATCCGCGTGATGGGCGGCAGCTCGATGGGCGCCATCGGGGCCGACGGCCGCGGATCCCGACGCGTCCTCGACCGGTGACCGGACGGCCGGAAGGGCGGGCGTCCCGGGAAGTGGCCGCCCGGTCGCGGCGGCACCGGTCCGGCGGGCCGCACCGGCTGGGA
>DATKDF010000012.1:0-8913 GCA_035512795.1 Vicinamibacterales bacterium | reverse complement strand
AAGGCCGGCAGCCAGGTTGGTCTTTTCACGTGAAGGACCTGAAGACGTGAAGAGCGTGAAGAACAGCCGATGCGCCCGGCGTCACCCGGCGGCTCTGCCGCCGGGTGGCGTTCCGCCACCGCCGCGACACGCGTCGGGCGGCGTCGAACGAGCCGCTGAGCCTCGTGGCTCGCTCGACGCCGCCCGACGCGGGCCGCGGCAGGTGACGCCGGGCCAGGCAACCCAGCGTGACACGCGTGCTGCCTTCATGGCCTTCATGCCTCCATGACCTTCACGTGATCGCTTCGCGACTCCACGACGATCCGCACCGGACCGACGCCGGCAAAGGCCTGGACCAGCCGCTCGGCCTGCGTCAGCACCCGTGCATCCCGCAGCATCCCTCCGGCCTCATCGACGATCCGAACTCGGCTGTACCGCATGTGCAAATCGATGGCACCATAAACCATGGCTGGCTGCTCCTTGTGAGGGCTCGGCTCCAACCGAGCGTTATCACCAACTTGTGGAGCGCAAGCTACCACGCCATCGTGGGCAGCCAGCCGCTTCATCTCATCTTCGCGTGATCCAGACCCGAGAACGACCCCGGGGTGTGATCAATGCGCTGGGGGTCCGATGGTCCTGCGGTTCGGGTTCGATGCCGGGGACCTCTGCGTCAGTTCGTGATGGGCGGCAGGCGTCGGATCTTGATGTAGAGCGTGACCAGGAAGCCCAGGATGAAGAGCGTCGCGATGGCGAGGCCCGTGCGGCGGAAGTCGAGCTCGTCGAGCCCCGCGGTGCCCGCGGCGCGGGCGGCTTCGACGGCCGTCCGGCCCTCGGCGAGCACTTCGTCGAATGGCGGCGCGGCAAACGCGTGGACCAGGACGCGCAGGCGGACGTGGGCTTCGCGCGCCGACGCGAGCGCGAGGTGGCCGTCCTCGACGAGCACGCCGGCTTCCTCGGCACGAGCGACGAGCGACACGGCTTCGTCGGTGTCGCGGCGCAGGGCACGGAGGCCGTCACCCACCGACCGGATCACGTTCGCCCCGTTGGTGGTCTCGTCGTGGCAGATGGCGCACACGGCCGGGCTCTCGAACCCGATCCACGAGTCATCGGGACGCTCGATGGCATGGTTGTTGTGACAGACCAGGCAGTCGGCCAGCTCCATGGCGGCAAAGACCGGCTGCTTCGGGCTCGCGCGGAAGAGCTCGGCCTCGCGGACGTGGCACTGCGCACAGACATTGGCGACCGTGTCCACCCCTGGCGGCGTGGCGCCGTGACTGCCGTGACACGTGCTGCACGTCGGCGCCGACAGGTCGCCCCGCTCGAGCAGCGCGGCGGCATGGACGCTGCCCTTCCAGTCGCTGAAGGCCTCCGGGGATCGATCGAACGGCGTCATGAGATCGGCATCGGCGTGGCACCGGGCGCAGGTCCCGGCGACGTTGGCGGGCGCCACCGGCGACCGCGTGTCACGGACATGCAGGACACCGTGGGCCGAATGACAGTCGCTGCACGTGGCCACGCGCGTTTCGCCCTTCGCCATCTGCTGCCCGTGCACGCTCGTCTGGTACTGCGCGTACTGATCGACCCGCACCTGCGGCGCGAACTGGCGCATGTAGGCCGCGTCGGCGTGGCACCGGGCACAGAGCGGCGCGATGGCCGTCCGCGCGATGGGCGCGTAGATCGGCGCCGTGGCCGAGGATCCGGCCAGCGGCGTGCCATGGCACGCCTCGCACGTCACGCCGTTGCGGACATGGACGTCGGCGGCGTCCGGCACGGCCGGCTGCCGAGGCTGGACCTCTTGCGGCGCCGGCACGACCGCGCGCACGACGACCGCACCGGCGAGCGCGACGGTCACAACGAACAGGACGACGAGCGTGCGGGTCACGAGTGCCCTCCCACGAGCGCGAGGAGCGTCATCGCCACCATGAACCCGAGCGCGCCAATCGCCGCCCAGGTCACGATGGCGCGCGAACGGTCGGTGTTCCGATCGAGCATCGGCAGGAAGACGAGCGCCAGCGCGCCCGCCGTCATCCCGACCAGGGCGATGAGTTCACCGCTCACGCCGAGCACGGTCGCTGGTACGAGCTTCAAGGCCTGAAAGGTCCAGAGGAAGTACCACTCGGGCTGGATGCCGGCCGGCGCCGGCGCGAACGGATCGGCGCGCACGCCGAGTTCCCACGGGAGAAACGCCGACAGGCCCGCGAGCATCGCGAGCGCCACCGTCCAGCCAAACAGGTCACGCAGCGCAAAGTGCGGCACGAAGGGCATTGCCGGAATCGGCCGGCCCGCGCGCCGCGCCTCGGATTCGACCGACGGCGGCACGCTCATGCCGTGGTACTGCACGAGCAGCAGGTGCAGGCCGACGAGCACCGTGGCGATGGCCGGGAGCACGGCGACGTGCACGCCGTAGAACCGGGTGAGCGTGGCACCGGTCACCTCCGGTCCGCCGCGCAGGAACCGGACCGTGGCCTCGCCGACAAACGGCACGGCACCGGCGATGTCGGTGCCGACACGGGTCGCAAAAAACGCCAGCTCGTTCCACGGCAGCAGGTAACCCGTGAAC
Source organism: Vicinamibacterales bacterium (assembly GCA_035512795.1). Lineage (GTDB taxonomy): Bacteria > Acidobacteriota > Vicinamibacteria > Vicinamibacterales > SCN-69-37 > DATKDF01. Next base: position 6,374 of record DATKDF010000012.1, on the reverse strand, counting down.
CCGAACGCGAGAATCACGAAGAGCAGGAGCACGCCGGTGATCCAGGTAATCTCGCGCGGCCGGCGGTAGGCCTTGAGAAACAGCACGCTGAACAGGTGGATGAAGGCCGCGGCCACCAGCAGGTTGGCGGCCCACGAGTGAATCGACCGAATCAGCCAGCCGAACGGCACACGCGTCATGATGAACTGCACGCTGTCGTAGGCTTCGGCGGCGCTCGGCCGGTAGTAGAGCAGGAGCAGGATACCGGTGACGACCTGGACGCCGAAGAAAAACAGCGTCATGCCGCCGAGGTAGTACCAGATCGAGTGCCGATGCTGCGGTACGGTCTTGTGCGCGATGGCCGCTTCGACTTCGGCGACCGGCAGCCGATCGGCAAGCCAGGCCTTCATCGGCACCTCAGCCCTTCTTCGAGATCACGATCTCGTCGCCCTGCACGTTGGCGTCGTACGCCTCGAGCGGCCGCGGCGGCGGCCCGGAGATGTTCCGTCCGTGCAGGTCGTAATGGCCGTTGTGACACGCGCACCAGATGTGCTCGAGGTCGGGCCGGTACTGCACGGTGCACGACAGGTGCGTGCAGGTGCCGGCAAACGCCCGGAGTTCGCCAGACGCCAGCCGGACGACAATCGCCGGCGAGTTGCCGAAGGGTACGAGCCGCCCCGTGTTCGGCGCGAGCGTCGAGGCCGGGCCGGCCATGACCGAGAGGGTGGGCGCCTCCGGAATCTCCGGCGGCACGAGGTAGCGGACGACGGGGAAGACGATCGAGCCGAGCACACCGGCCGACCAGGTGCCGAGCAGCCAGTTGAGCAGGCTGCGGCGGCCAGGGCTCGGGGCCGACATCGGGTTGCGGTCGCTGGCCACTGGCGCCCCCGGGATCAGGCGCCCTTGAGGGTCAGCAGATAGGCGATGAGGTCTTCCATGTCCGGCGCCTTGAGCTTGACGACCGGCATCTTGTTCTTCGGGTCGAGCGACTTGGGATCCGCCAGGTACTTCCGGAGCCAGGCAGCGTCACGCGTGTCGCCAACCTTCGAGATGTCCGGCCCCATCTTGCCGCCCTTGCCGGCGATGACGTGACAGATGCTGCACTTCTGCGCGGTGTAGATCTTCTGGCCGCCGGCGGCGTTGGGCGTGGCCTGGTCGCCGGCCGACAGCGCGGTCCCTGCGCTGCCGATCGCAAACGTCAACGTCAATGCCAGAGCCGCACTCATCCTCATCCACATCGTCATCGGCAACCCCACGCGAAAGCACACAATCAGCATGCGACCGTCATCCGGTCGCCCCTCGAAACACTAGCAACCGTTATACCAGCAGCACCGGGCCGAGGACGGCTGGACCCGGCCGATTCATCGACAGGCAGGCCAACCAGGTGCGGAAAAGCCCGCACCTGGTGCCGGATCCTCACCAATTCCGGGTGCCGACAACCGGCTCAGAACGGGCCGGAGCCTGCCTGTTCAACCCAGGCAGACAGGAGCGCACACTGATCCGCCTTGGCCGGGTCACACATGCAGTCCGGGCCCTGGCGCGTCTCCCCACACCGGCGACAGACCTCTTCGGTGTGGCACACCACGTGCTCGGCGGGCGCCACGCGGCCCCACATGTCGGTCCGGGGAGACGAGGCGTGCTCCGCAGACCTCACACGGCGCCGCCAGGCATGATGCACCCAGTGATGGCCCAGAACGTCGTTGGCGCAGTTCATGGTCGCCTCCCACTGCCCTCTGTCCTCTGCCCTCTGTCCTCTACTGCGTCATGCTAGGTTCGTGCCGTTCTACCGGAGCGTCGTCCTCCCACGCCTCATCCACAGCGCCATGCGGCAGGACCACCTCGTGCCGTACCGGCATCGCCTCGTCGCGACCGCCTCGGGCACGGTCCTCGAGGTCGGCATCGGGTCGGGACTGAACCTGCCGCACTACCCGGCGGCGACCTCGCGCATCATCGGGCTCGACCCGGCGCCGAAGCTGCTGGCCCGCGCGCGCCACCTTGCGTCATCGGCGGCCCGGCCGGTCGACTTCGTCGAGGGATCGGCCGAGGCCATTCCGCTCGACTCGGCGAGCGTGGACACCGTCGTCACGTCATGGACGCTCTGTTCGGTTTCCGACGTGGCGGCCGCGCTCGCCGAGATGCAGCGCGTGCTCCGACCCGGCGGCGCGCTGGTCTTCGTCGAGCATGGCCGTGCGCCGGACGCACGGGTCGTCGGCTGGCAGAACCGGCTGACGCCCGTCTGGAAGCGCATCGCCGGTGGGTGCCATCTGAATCGACCGATCGACACGCTCGTCGAATCGGCCGGCTTCGTCATCGAACGGCTGGACACGGGGTACGCCGAAGGCCCGCGGCCGATGGCGTTCATGTACGAGGGCCGCGCTGTCCGCCGCGGATGACACCGGGCGGTGCGATCGCGAGATTCCGGCCAAAAACCGCTGGCCCTCATCTTGCTCAATTCGGGTGCAGGAGGCGAAGGATGCGACACGCAGCCGCTGCACTTGTTCTCACTGGCCTCGTCGCCGTGCCGGTCGCGGCGCAGGTCCGCGTCCCTCCAGGGTCGCTGCCGCCACCGGGCAGTTGCCGCGTCTGGTATGACGGCGTCGCGCCGGGCCGGCAGCCGCCGCCCACAAATTGCCGTGATGCGGAACGCGTTGCCGCACGCGACCGTCGTGCGCATGTGATCTACGGGCGCACCGGGGACGACCGCAACCCGTACGACAACCGTTACGGCGCCCGCGATCCGTATGCGAACCGGTATCCGGACCGTCGGGCCGGCAGTTATGCCAGCCTCGCACGCGACAACGGGTATCGCGACGGCTACCTCAAAGGCCGCGAGGACGCGCGCGACCGCGACTCGTACGATCCGGCCCGCCACCGCTGGTACCGCAATGGCGACCGTGGCTACGAGCGTCACTACGGGCCGCGGCCGTTCTACGAGAACGCGTACCGCGACGGCTTCCGCGTCGGCTACGACCGTGCGTATCGCGAGTTTGCCGGCTACCGGAACGATCGGCGACGCGGGGGGTTCTTTCTCTTCTGGCCGTTCTGAGCCCGACGCCAGGTCACACCCGGCATCCGGCCGGACCGTCGCAATCGACGCGGCGGTCCGGCCGCGATGTCGTACGATGACCGCCCGTGAACGTGCACCTGGTCGACGGCACGTACGAGCTCTTCCGGCACTACTACGCCGTGCCGCCGGCGCAGAGCGCCGACGGCATCGAGGTGGGTGCCGTCCGCGGAGTGTTGTCGTCGGTCCTCTCGATGCTCGGTGACGGCGCGACGCACGTGGCTGTCGCGACCGACCATGTGATTGAGTCGTTCCGGAACGAGCTGTGGCGCGGGTACAAGACGTCCGAGGGCATCGAGCCGTTGCTCTTCGCGCAGTTCCATCCGCTCGAGGACGCGCTCCAGGCCATGGGAGTCGTCGTCCTGCCCCAGGTGGACTTCGAGGCCGACGATGGCCTGGCGGCCGGCGCGGCGGTTGCGGCCGCCGACCCGCTCGTCGAGCGGGTGTTCATCTGCACGCCGGACAAGGACCTGGCGCAGGCCGTCGTGGGCACGCGCGTCGTCCAACTCGATCGCCGCGCCCGGCAGATTCGCGACGAGGCTAGCATCGTCCGGAAGTTCGGCGTGCCGCCCGCGTCGATTCCGGACTACCTCGCGCTCGTCGGCGATTCGGCTGACGGGTATCCCGGCCTGCCCGGCTGGGGACCGAAGTCGGCGTCGACGGTGCTCTCACACTACGGCCATTTCGAGGCGATTCCGGAACGTCCGGCAGACTGGGCCGTCACGGTGCGCGGCGCCGCGACGCTCGGGGCCACGCTCACCGAGTACCGGCCGCAGGCGTTTCTCTTCCGGGAGATCGCGACCCTCAGGACCGATGCGCCCGTGTTCGACTCGGTCGATGCAATCCACTGGGCCGGACCACGGCCGGATTTCGAAACTGTCGCGGCCCGACTCGGCGCCCCGCTGCTCTTCAAGCGGGCGCAGGGGATCGCGCTGCAGCGATGAACGGACCCGTGCCCCCCGTCGGCCCCCGCGGGTGCCGCAAGCCGATCACACCCTCGCACCCTCGCACCTTCGCACCGAACCGCACCATAGGACCCCAGGACTGAGGACCCCAGGACCTTCAGGTTATCCCCAACCGTCGTGCCCGGATGGCTGCCTGCGTGCGGTCGCGGACGTCGAGCTTGGTGAGGATGTTCGTGACGTGGTTCTTGACGGTGCCCTCGGCGAGACAGAGCCGGTCGGCGATTTCCTTGTTCGAGGCGCCCGTCGAGACGAGCTTCAGGATCTCGCGCTCGCGCGTCGAGAGCGGCAGCACGAGTGCGTCGGCCGGTTCGGCGCCCTCTGTCATGCGTGCAAACGCGGCGACGACGCGGCCGGTGACGGTGCTCTGGAGGAACGCCTCGCCACACGCCGCCGCGCGAATCGCGCCCTCGAGCGTCTCGAGCGACACGTCCTTCAGGAGATACCCGACTGCGCCCGCCCGCAGCGCGCCGAGCGAAGCTGGAGACACATCCCGATCTCCTGAACATTGCCCGCGAGAATCTCGATCGCTGGCTGCGACACCGGCCAGCGCCGGCCCTGCTCGAGTGGCAGGTCCCGCTCGAGCGAGTTTCGTTCCACGAACTGCTCGCCCTGCTTCCGGATCTGTGATTCCGCGATTCCCGGCGCTCCTCCGCCGCCGCGTCGACCGACTCGAGCCGCGGCGCCCGAGCACATCCTCCGAGCCGCGGCCGTCGAACCGGCCGCCCCTGAGCGGCAGGCACCTGTCTTCAGTTCGGAATGACGACGGTGGTGCGGCTTCGCACCTGAGCGCCCCGTGCACGCACGTTGACCGAGATCTTATGCGGCCGCCCATCCCGATCGGCTGGATCGGGCTCGACACCGAGCAGGTAGTAGGCGGACGTCTCGGTAAGCACCCGCTCGAAGGCCGCGTCGCCCGTCCCAGCCTGAACCCGGAACAACGCGCCCCCTGCGAGCCCTGCGAAGCGATCGAGTCCGGCGCCCAACGCCGTGGCGTCTCGCATGAACGACGCTCTCACACCCGCCCCTTTGGGAGAGAAGGCATCGATGAACGATGAATCCATGTGGAGAACGTAGAGATTCACATTGGCGAGCGCGGCTTCGCGAGCGATGTCATCGATCACCGAGCTGACGTCGGGGCGGCCTCCCACGCGATCGCTGGCGAGCAGACCTCCGCTGACGAGCACGAGCGTCCTCCGGCCGCTGTACCCGGTCAGCGCGCGCAGGAGAGTCCGAAGGCCATTCACGCTCTGGCCCACCTGTCCCTCGAAAGCGAGCGCCAGCCCCTGAGCCTGAATCGTGACGCGCTGTCTGCACGGCCCCGGCGCCTGTGGGCACTCGCGGCGCGAGATCCGGGTGAGAGCGTCTTCATCACCAGCGGTGAGATCGAAGACTTCGGAAAGGGAAAGGCGATACTCAGCTTGCGGTAGGTCGAGGACGCCGACGACGTGCTCGAGCTGCGAGAGAACCTGCTGGTGATCGGTCGTCAGCACGAGGTCGGGCCCGTGCACCGGGTAGGTATAGAGGCCGACACGATCCGAAGGTTCGAGCCGCTCGATGAATCGCTTCGCTGCCTCACGTGCCGCCATGCCGTGCAGCGGCTGGAAGCTCGACTCGTCGATCGCAAGCACGAAATCGCGTCCCTCATCGCCTGGACCGCCGGCCCGCTGACCAGCGTGCGCCGCGGGCTCACGAGCCCCTCCAGCACCGAACTGCACGGCTTCGACGGAAAGCACTCGCCGGCGCTGCCGGTCGATTCTGACGTCGAAGTCGTCAGCCTGAAGGCCGCGCACAGGCTGGCCGCGGCGATCGACGACCTGTACGTCTACGACGATGACATCGGTGCCCGCGCGAAACGTTCGCTGCTGCTGTCCGGCCAACGAGACGAACCCCGCCAGGACGACGAGGACGAGCGAAGCACACCGAGGCATCAGCCGCACCAAATAGGAACCGTAGTTCTTCGACGTGGCCATCGGTCATTCGCCGATGCGACAGAGGCACTCTTCTTCAGGAGGGATCGGCAACAGACACTCGCCCTGATTGATCTCACAGAAGATGTCGATACAGACGTCCTTCTTGGCATCGTACTCGCAGGCCAGTCCCGTCGAGATCGCCGTCACGTGCATTGCTGCACCACTGAACACCAGCAACCCGAAGACCAGCACTCTGAGGGTTCGCTCTGCTGTCATCGCTATCTCCCGTCCCAAGCATCCAAAGACTCGTCAGCTTCACTGCACCAGAACATGGAACGCGTCTATCACCCTTTCAGGCTCTACCGTTCCCTGCCACACTGCCGACAGGAAACCGTTCTGAACGACCATGGTCTGAGGAACAACGCCGAGACCAAGGCCGACATAGACCTCGAACGG
>DATKDF010000011.1:0-21884 GCA_035512795.1 Vicinamibacterales bacterium | reverse complement strand
TCCGCGGATCTTCAGCTCACTCCGAGGCGGCTTTCAGCGATCGAACACCGAGCGCGTTTTGTGTCCGATCAACCGACTCGCGCACGACGGAACAGGCCGGCCTGTCCCTCACCCAGTCTGTGCAGGCGGCGCCCCCCAGGCGGAAATCGACCAGCGTGGAGCCCATGCCATGGGGTTCGACCAGGAGAAGACAACGCATCACTTTCTGCTGTATCAGGACGGCGGCGCGATCGACGTCGGCGTAAGGGAACCGCGAGCAGCGGGAGCCGGCCGGGATTTGTCCGGGATTGCGCTGGCGCGACGTCCTGGACGCCTCACGCCCGCCGGTCGCTGGTCTGCGGCCAGCACCGGTAGATCGACAGGTCATGGTGGTACTCGGCGCGCTGCCGGCGGCGTGACCGCTCGCTCCAGCTGACCGTCGCGACAAACGGCGCACATTCGCCGCGGGCGAGCAGCACCGGTGCCGCGTCCCAGAAGATCTGCAGCGCGCGGCCGGGCCTGAGCACGCCCAGGCGCGTGAAGACGGGCAGGTCCGAGATCGCCGGCGCGTCACCCATGCCCGCGAGCGGCCGCGAAAACTCGACGTGAACATGCGTCGCGACCGCGTCGCCGCAGTTGACCAGGACCAGATGCACGCGATCGGCGTCGACGTCCACGTCGAGCACCACCTCGGCCGCCCGGTGGCCGGCACGCGGCGCCGGCCTACTCGACCTCGAGCCCTTCATGACAGAGCTCGAGCGTCTCGATCGCGATGCCGTTGCCCTTCGCGTTCAGCCTTGGCCCCGTCCACTTGCAGGGCCACGCGCGCCGGAATTTCCATGTCAGAACGGGCTGGCGGCTCTCGTCGAGCAGCGTGATGGTCCCATCGGCGCGCTGGACCTGGCCGTCGAGGGCGGACTTGATCCACGCCCACAGTGTGAGATCGCCGATGACGCCGCGCCGGAGCACGATGGTCGAGAACGACTTCAGGCCCGGGATCTTGCGGACCGTGACGTCCTCAGATCCAGTGCGGTACTCGATCGGCGCGATCGACACGTCGAGCCCGGAGACCTCCGCAAAGGAGCCCCGGATCGTCTGGCCATCGTCGAGCACACCGATGATGACGACCTGGAAGTTGACGGCGGAATACGGATCGTCGCGAAGCACGGCCATGGAGGCTCCTGGGTTCAGGGGAACCTGGACATGCTACTGCCGATCGGTGAATGCCGGGCTCGCCGAAGTCGTCGCCCGTCGGCGTGACATCACCGACCTCTGGCGCGAATCGCGTCTTCCGGGTTCTCAGAGGTACGTCCAGATGAATGGCGTCCGGAGCGCCTCGAGGCCCTGAACCACGGTCAGGTTACCCAGGATGGCCAGGGGCCAGTAGATCCGCCGCGGCAGGCGGACCAGCACGATATTGAAGGCGCACGTCATCGGCAGCAGCACTCTCGTGAACGCCCCGGGCGTGCCTTCCCAGACCGCCGGGCCGAGCACGATCATCAGCAGCGTGTAGGTCAGCCCGACCCGATACCAGGGGCTCGTCCAGTCGCGCCACGCGGCGAAGAAGACAGCCTGCACGGTGACGCTCGTGAGCGCCAGCAGATCGAAGCGCGCAAACGACGCCCAGCCCTCCGCGCGGAGCGAGGTCACCGTGTCCCTCCAATCGCCCAGATAGCCCGCGAGCGGCGCGGCGAAGTTGCCGCTCGAACCGAGGTTGAACGACGCATCCGGATGTGACAGGCGCAGGTAGGCCAACCACAGGACGAGCGGCATCCCGATCGCGAGTGCCTGCGCCGCAAGAGGACCCAGCGCGCGCAGGCGCGGCGGCCAGTCGACGAGCGCGCTGCCCGCCAGCACGTTGGTCTCGCGGCCGAGACCGGCGAACGCCAGCACGCCAGCCGCCAGCCATCGGCGCCGGCCTTCGACCGCGATCAGGGCCAGCGCGAGCAGCAGCAGACTCGGACCTTCGAGCAATGAGTGGGTCACCGACGCCAGCAGGCCGTGGCTGAAGAGGCACGCAAGCCACGCGAACAGCGTCCGGGGGCTCGTCGGACGGAGCCAGCGCCTCAACACGACGGCGAGCACCAGCCAGCAGATGATGTTCTGCACGGCGTAGGCGTGCACGATCCACTGCGGCTGGCCCAGCCCGAGGCCGAACGCCGTCCACGAGAACAGGATGCGGCGGGCCCGGTAGGAGAAGCTGTCGAGGGCCGTTTCGATCGCCGGGTCCCGGGTCAACGGGTCGAGAGCCAGTTGCGCGTAGAACTGCCCGTCATATCCCGCGGAGTCTTCAATGGCATGTGGCACGGCCCGAAGGGCGGGCAACGCGGCCGCGGCGAACTGGGACCCGAAGCCCACGAGTGACGTGAACCCGTGGCGAGCGTCGTAGAACCCCGCCACCGAAACGAGAAACACGCCGACGGCGGCCACCTGAAGCACCGCGAATCGGAACCTCACCGCGGTCGTGGCTGCCGCCACCGCCATCGGCACGACGACGCGCCAGGCCCGCACGAAGCCGGTCCGGGCCCGGACGAACGCCGTGAGGAGGACTGGCAGGTACAGGATCGCCACACACCATCCGAGCGCCCCGGCCGAGAGCAGAACCGTGCGCATCGAGAACAGGGGCAACACGAGCGTGGCAAGGAGGACAGCCAGGACCGTGAGCGCGAGGGCTCGATGCGCGCGACCTGGCGCCCTCGCCCGGATTGGCACGCCCCAGCGCAGCGAGACCCAGAACAGGGCGACACCTGCCAGCGCGGCGGCCCAGGCCGGCACCGCGCGGTACCGGCTCGTCCCGGTGGGCACGATGACGAAGCTGAACGTCCCGCTGGAAAAGCCGTAGGCGTTACCGACCTCCAGCACCTGAAGTGACCACGCGTCGCCCGGACTGACCAGCTCGAGCGTGTTGCCGTCAGCCCTCGTAAACCCGGTCGCCAGCCGGAGGTCCACGCGGCTGGTCTGCTCGGGCCCGATCGCGGCGCGGTGCACTTCCCCGCCGTCGAGCCGAACGGCGACGTCCCGACTGACCGGCTGCCGATTCTCAATCCACAAGACGACAGACGTCGGACGGCCCACCAGATCGTCCACGCGTGTTACCAGTACGGTCACCCGGCCATCGACGGGCCGCTGTTCACTCGTCACGACGCGGAGCCGGATGCGCTCGAACTCGACGTACGTCCGTGCGAAGAGGGTGACCGCGCAGCACGCGGCGAGGAGCGCCAGCAGAATCACGCGGGTGGGAGCGTGGGAGGCGTGTGTGCCGGACGGGTCGAACTGTTCGGAAGATCCGCGCCGAGCCATCAAGAGGCCGAGGCTATTATGAGATGGGCCCCTTGGCCCCGCAACCCCTTCTGCTACACTCCGCGTGCGGATGACGAGGACCGAGAAGCAACTCTTCGTCGGCCTCCTGTTGCTTGGCGTCGTGCTCATCTCGCGCGGGTCACAGGCGCTGCACGGGAATGCCCCGTATCACCTGGCGATCAGCCACTCGCTGGTCCACGACCTCGATCTCGATCTCTCCACCCAGTTCGACCCGACGGGCGCGTACCTCTTCCAGCGCGATCTCACCGGCGCGTACGCGCGGCCGGGCCGTGACGGGCGCCTGTACCCCTCGCAGGGAATCGGCTTCGGCGTTGCGCTCGCGCCCGTGTTTGCCGCGGCTGAAGGCGTCGCGACGATCGTGCCAGCCGCAGTGCTCGAGGCCGTCCGGTGGAATCGCGAGCGGTCCGCCAGGGATTTGATCTCGGCCGCGCTGGCCCTGCTCTTCGCCTGGACCGGCGTGCTGGCGTGGCGATTCGATCGCGCGATCCGTGGCGTCGCGCGCGGGTCCCTGGTCGGGGTCCTGCTGGTCTTCATCACGATGCCGCTCCTCGGCGCGTCCATCCTCGCGCTGACCGAACTCTCCGCGGCCTCGCTCCTCCTCTGGTTCGCCACCAGGCAACTGATGCCGGTTCGCCATCCGCTCCTGACGATGGCGCCGGCGCTGCTGCCCTGGCTCCACCTGCGTTACTCGCTCGTGGCGATCGCCGCGGTCGTGTGGGTCGCCGCCGGCCGGCGGCGCGAGGGCGACCGCGGCGCCGCGCTAGTCTGGCCGGCCGTGCCACTGCTGTTGTCGCTCGGCCTGCTGGCAGTCGCCGAGTGGTGGATGTTCGGAACATTGATGCCCTACGGGCCGGCGATCGGCCCGGCATCGGCCGGCGCGCACCTCTGGACGGCCGTCGCCGGCCTGGCCGGGCTGCTGGTCGATCCCGACTTCGGCCTGCTCGTCGTGGCGCCGTTCTGGCTGGTCGGGATCGCCAGCCTGCCGGCGCTCCTCGGCCGGCGACCCGACTACGTCCGGTTCTCGCTGGCCGCACTCGGCGGGCTCGCGATTGCGACAGTGCTCGCCGATGGCTGGCGCGAAGACTGCCCGCCGGCACTCGCGCTCGCGCCGGCGCTGCCGCTCCTCGTCCCGCTCGTTTCTGAAGGACTCGTAACGTCCACGGGCCTTGGCCGGTGGCTGGCCGCCGTGACCGCCGCCTGGGCGCTGTCTGTGACCGCCCTCACGATCGATCGGCCCGGCCGTCTGTGGACGGAGACCGGAACGGGTATCGGCCGCCTGCCGGTGGCGGGCCTGTCGTCCGTGGCAGCGTTCTACAGTCCGGCACGGCGACTGGAGCGTGCGGGGATCGGGCTCGACAACGAGACCTTCGTCGAGCGCGCGGCCGAGGGCGACGTCCGGTCGGTCGACCTGTTCCTCCGCGCCGGCTTCCCCCCGGGCGTCGCCCTCGAGGCGGCGGCACGCGCCGGGCAGGTCGAGGTGCTCGATCGGCTGCTCGCCGCCGGGGTCGAAGCCGGCCCGCCGTTGGCGCGGACGCTGCTCACGGCCGACCTCGCCGGACACGCCGCCATCGTCGACCGCCTGAAGGCGGCCGGCGCCAGCCTCGACGCAGCGGATGCGAGCGGCGAGACCGCACTTGTCGAAGCCATCCGGCAGGGCGCGGCCGACCAGCTCGAGCAACTGCTCGAGCGAGGCGCGAGCGTGCACACGGCCAGCCGGACCGGGTGGACGGCCATCTTCTTTGCTGCCGAAGCCGGTGATGATCTCAGTCTCGGCCGGCTGATCGGCGCAGGCGCCGAGGTCAATGTGCGTGACATCGACGGCTGGACCCCGCTGATGCTCGCCACCCGGCACGGGCATGCCGGTACCGTCCGCACGCTCATCACCAGTGGAGCCGACGTTGACGCCATGAGCCGGCTCGGCTGGACGGCCTTGATGCTGGCCGCGCACGACGGTGACCTCGCGATCGTGCAGACCCTGCTCGCTCACGGCGCCGACGTGAACGTCGCCAGCCGGGCCGGCCTGAGCGCGCTCGTCCGCGGCGTCCAGCGCGGGCATGCCGCCGTGGTCCGGACGCTGGTTGCCGGCGGCGCTGACGTCGATGCCGTCGTTGGTGGCCGCGACGCACGGACGTGGGCGGCCGGGCGCGGCGAGCCCGAGCTGGCGGACCTGCTCACGCGCGGGAGGCGGCACCCCTGATGTCGCAAGACCGTGACGACCCTCGTCGCCCACCGCCGGTGCGCGTGCCGCCCCTGGCGCGCGTGGCCCTCGCACTCGTCGCCACGCTCCTCACGCTCGGACTCCTCGAAGCCGGGTTGGTCCTGACCGGGTACGAGAGCGGCCCGCTGTCCATTCAGGTCGCCGAGACGGCCGACGCGCGCGCGTACCATGTCTTCGAGGACGACAACTTCGAGTACGACCCTGACCTCATCTGGCGTCCGAAGAGCGGCCAGTCGATCTTCAATCGCCAGGGCTTCCGCGGGCCGGAATTGACACCGTCGAAACCGGCCGGGCAGCTCCGGATCTTTACAGTCGGTGATTCCAACACGCTCGGCTGGGCCGGAGTCGACGGGGCGAACTGGCCGTCCGATCTGCAGGACCGGCTGCAGGCCGTCCGCGACGACGCCGTCGTCGTCAATGCGGGCATCTGGGGTTATGCCTCGCATCAGGGCCTCATCAGGTTTCGCGAGACCCTGGCCTTCGATCCGGATGTCGTCCTGATCAGTTTCGGCAGCAACGACGCGCACCAGGTGCTGCAATCCGACCGGTCCTATGCCGAACGGCCGACGCGCGACAGCCCGATCAACCGGGCGTTGCGACACGCGCGGCTGGGTCAGCTCGTGCTCTCGGTCCTCGACGGCGCCACACCTGGCGAAGCCCCCCGCCTGCAGCCCCGCGTCGCGCTCGACGAGTACCGGGCGAACCTGACCCGGATCGTAAGGGACGGGCGCGAACGAGGTGTGCAGGTCGTCCTCCTGACGCGGCCGTACATCGGCCCCATTGACGACCCGCTCTGGTGGAAGAACCGGGGCGCCGACTACGCGGCGGCGACCGTTGAGGTCGCCGACGAGGAGGACGTCATGCTCGTCGACGTCTACTCGTTCTTCAAGGGCCGGGATGCGCTGTTCGCCGACGAGTCCCACTTCACCGACGAGGGGCATCGCCTCGCCGCGGACCTCATCTTCGAGCATCTCCGGCTCCTGGTTGCGGCCGAACGGTAGGTTGGCGCCGATAAGCTCTCAGGCGATGGACCCGACCCGGCCATGACGCAGCACCTCGCCCACGTCACGGTGCTCGTCCGCGAGTATGACGAAGCGCTCGCCTTCTTCTGCGGGACCCTGGGGTTCCGGCTCGTCGAGGACACGCCGCAGCCGGCGCAGCAGAAGCGCTGGGTGGTCGTCGCTCCGCCCGGCCCCTCCGGTCCGAGCCTGGTCCTGGCCCGGGCCTCCACGCCCGAGCAGGCCTCGCGCATCGGCAACCAGACCGGCGGCCGGGTCTTTCTGTTCCTCGCCACTGACGACTGCGTACGCGACCACGCGCGCCTCTCCGAGGCCGGCGTGCACTTCGTGCGCCAACCCCGGGTCGAGCCCTGGGGCACGGTCGCGGTCTTCGCCGATCTCTACGGCAACCTCTGGGACCTGATCCAGTCGTCGTCGCCGCCCGGTGTGCCGGTCGACGCGGCACCGGCCGACGCCCTCACGGCCGACGAGCGCTACCGCGCGCTCTTCGAGCGCTCGCGCGACGCCATCTACCTGCATGATCTCGAGGGCCGCTTTCTCGACGCCAATGCCGCCGCGCTCGAGCTGCTCGGCTACTCGCCCGGCGAGATCCGCGGGCTGCGATTCACGGACCTGCTAACGACCGACCACGATCTCGCCCACGCGGTCGCCAGCGTGCAGGAACTGGTCTCGACCGGAACCGATCGCGCCCTCTCCGAGTACTGCGTGCGAACAAAGGACGGTCGGCTCGTGTGGGTCGAGGTCCTCGGCTCGCTCGTGGGGCGTGCAGGCGGACCGACGGCCGTGCAGGGGATTGCCCGTGACGTTACCGCTCGTAAGCTGGCCGAAGCCGAACTGGAGGCCACACGCACGCTGCTCGAGAAGACCTTTGCCAGCCTGGCCGAGGGTGTCTTCGTCATCGACACCACGACGCGGACGATCGTCGAATGCAATGCCGCCGCGGAACGCATCTTCGGGTATGGCGAGGGCGAACTCATCGGCATGAACACCCGCCAGCTCTACGCCTCCGACGCCGACTATCACGAGTTCGCCGAGCGGGCTCAGCCCGTTCTCGCGGACCGGGGCGTCTACCGCGGCGAGTACCAGATGCGGCGCAGGGACGGCACCGTGTTCGCCACAGAGCACACGATCACCGTCATGCGGGAGGAACTCGGCTGGGGCCACGGCGTCGTGAGCGTCGTCCGTGACATCACCGCGCGCCGCCAGACGGAGCGCGACCTGCGCCTGCAGAGTGCCGCCCTGACCGCCGCGGCCAACGCCATCGTCATCACCGACCGGCACGGCACGATCGAATGGGTGAACCCGGCCTTCACGGCCTCATCCGGCTACACGCTCGACGAGGCCGTCGGCCGGAAGCCGGGTGAACTGTCGCAGTCCGGCCTGCACGACGAGGCGTTCTATCAAGCGTTGTGGACGACCATCCTCGCCGGCGGCGTCTGGCGTGGTGAGATGGCCAATCGCCACAAGGACGGACACATCGTCCACGAGGAACTGACGGTCACGCCGGTCCTCGACGACCGCGGCAACGCGGCGCACTTTGTCGCCATCAAGCGAGACCTCACCGAGGTCAAGCGCCTCCAGGCCCAGGTGCTCCAGGCACAGCGGCTCGAGACGGTCGGGCGGCTAGCCGGCGGCATCGCGCACGACTTCAACAACCTGCTGACGATCATCAATGCCACGGTCGATCTGGCTTCGGCCGAGCCCAACCTGCCGGGCCGGCTCGGCGCCGACCTCCGGGCGATTCGGGACGCCGGCGAGCGGGCGGCCGGCCTTACCCGCCAGTTGCTGGCCTTCAGCCGCAAGCAGATCCTGCAACCGGCCGACCTGCGCCTCGGGTCCCTCGTCGCCGGTCTCGAACAGATGCTGCGCCGGTTGATTGGCGAAGACCTCGAGTTCACGGTGGGTCCGCTGTCCGACGGCGGCTGTGTGCGCGCCGACGCCGGCCAGATCGAGCAGGTGATCCTGAACCTGGTCGTCATCGCGCGCGACGCGATGCCGGACGGCGGCCGGCTGACAATCGAGACGTGCAATGTCGATCTCGATGCCGACGACGCGGCCCGCCACGGCCTCCGGCGGCCGGGGCCGTACGTCATGCTCGCGATCACCGACACGGGTGTCGGCATGGACGAAGCCACGCGCAGCCGCATCTTCGAACCGTTCTACACGACGAAGGAGCCGGGCAAGGGCACCGGGCTCGGGCTGTCGACCGTGTACGGGATCGTCGAGCAGAGCGGTGGCAGCGTCTGGGTGACCAGCGAGGTCGGGCGCGGCACGACGTTCAAGATTCACCTGCCGTGCAGCGACGCGGCCGCGCCCCCCGCGCCCGCGCGCCCGCGGGAGATCCCGATGGGCACCGAGACGCTGCTCCTCGTCGAAGACGAACCGGCCGTGCGCCTGCTCGGCCAGCGCCTCCTCGAGCGCGCCGGCTACCGCGTGCTGACCGCGGCCGACGTGCCGTCGGCCATCGTGATTCTCGATGCCCCCGACCAACGCATCGACCTGCTCCTCACCGATGTAATCCTGCCGGGCCCGAGCGGTCGCGCCCTGGCCGACCATGTGAAGACGACACGCCCCGACCTGCGCGTCCTCTTCACGTCCGGGTATACCGACGACGCGATTCTGCGGCACGGCGTGCTGGATCGCGAGGTCGCCTTCCTGGCGAAACCCTACACGGTGCGGGAACTGACGGCGAAAGTGCGTGAAGTGCTCGACTCGTAGGGGCAGTCCACGGCGGTCACGAGATCGTAACTGGGGGCTCAAGAACGTCCTGCGCGCCCTGGCCGCCTCCCGGAATCGACCCAATTCACCGACGTCTTCCCCACGCCGGGGCTGGCAACAAACTTGCGCTCTCCCCGCGTGGGTGGCGGGGTGTCCGCCGCGCCAGGCATCAATCCGCTCCCCGGGAGTGACTACCGTGCAACGGACAACTCGTCGCACTCACAAGCGCGACGCCGGGCGCCTGCCCCGACGGCCGGTCAGCGTGCTGCTCGTCGAAGACTCGGAAGACGACGCCCAGCTCCTGCTGCACGAGCTGCGCCGGCAGGGGTTCGAGCCGGCCGGCACGCGCGTCGACAACGGGCCGGCGCTCTGCGACGCGCTCGAAGGCGGGGCGTGGGACATCGTGATCTCCGACCACAACATGCCGGGTTTCAGCGGCGACGAGGCCCTGCGCCTGGTCAAGGAGCGCTCGCCCGACGTGCCGTTCATCGTCGTCTCGGGAACGCGCGGCGAAGACCATGCCGTCGACGTCATGCGCGCCGGGGCGAGCGACTTCATCGTCAAGGCCCGCCTGCACCGGCTCGTGCCCGTCATCGAGCGCGAACTGGAGGAGGCCGCCGCGCGAAGCGAGCAGCGCCGCACGACCGAGGCCCTCGCCGAGTCGCAGGCGCAGTTGCGGCAGGCCCAGCGACTCGAAGCGGTCGGCCGGCTCGCCGGTGGCGTCGCGCACGACTTCAATAATCTGATGGCCTCGATCCTCACCTATGCGGACATCGTGCTGAAGGCCCTGCCCACGGCCGACCCGGCACGGGCCGACATGGAGGAGATCAAGCGCGCCGGCACACGGGCCGCGCACCTGACGCGGGAACTGCTCGCGTTCAGCCGGCAACAGGTGTTCCGGCGGTCGGTGCTGGACCTCACCCAGGTGGTCAACGGCGTGCGCCGGCTGCTGCAGGGCCTGGTCGGTCCGTCGATCGCGCTCGAGATCCGGCACGACGCGTGCCTGTGGAACATCAAGGCCGATCGGACCCAGATCGAACAGGTGCTGATGAATCTGGCGGCCAACGCCCGCGATGCCATGCCCGACGGCGGTGCCCTCACCCTCACGACCGCCAACCTCACCGTGACGGCCGACGCGCCGGCGCCCCACCCGGTCGGCCCAGGGGCCTACGTCGCGCTCGATGTACGGGACACGGGCGAAGGCATCGATCCGGTCGTGCAGGAGAAGATCTTCGAGCCGTTCTTCACGACCAAGGCCGAAGGCAAGGGCACCGGGCTTGGGCTCGCCCTGGTCTACGGCGTCGTGCAGCAGAGCGGTGGCCACATCTTCGTCGACAGCGCGCCGGGCGCCGGGGCTACCTTCACGATCTACCTGCCGCGAACGACCGAGAACACGAGCGCGGAGCCGGACGACGAAGCCTGAGAAAGGCAGACGGCCGATGCTCCCCCCGCCGCGCTGGTCGACGCTTTCGCTCCGTTCGAAAGGCCTGTTTGTCGTCGCCTTGCCGGTGCTGCCACTGGCGATATTCTGGTCGCTGACGGCGGTGGCGCTGGCGCGCCGCGAGGCCCCGCCGAACACCGCAGGGCCGAACATGGCCGTGCAAAGCGCGCTCGCCCGCGTCTTCAGTGTCCTGCTCGACGCCGACGCGGGTGCCCGCGACTACCTGCTCACCGACAATGCCGACGCCCTGACCCGCTACGAGCAGGCCGTGGCGCGGCTGCCCCGCGAGATGGCTGCGCTCGACGAGGGACTGTCCGGGGCGCACATGCGTGCGCTGCACAACGAGCTCCGGACGGCCGTCGACGACGAACTGGCCATCCTCGACCGCATCGCCCGCGGCCACTCCCCCCCGACCCCGTGGATTCCCGAACGCGTCGCGCTCGACCGCAGTGCGGCCAATCTCTCCCACATTCGGGGCCTCACGACCGTCATGCAGGAGCGCCTGGTGGGCGTGGCCGCCATCCGGGCCTTCCAGACCGAAGTGGCCGGCTCGGTTCTCGTGTGGATCCTGCTCATTGGATCGCTCGTGTGTACCGGCGCGGGCTTTGCCGCGGCCATTGTCGTGGCCGGCGGCCTGAGCCGCCGCATCAGCATCCTCGCCAGGAATGCGGATCGGCTGGCGCGGGGCGAGGCCCTGCACGCGCCGCCGCTCGGTGAGGATGAGATCGGCCAGCTCGACCGGCGGTTCCGGGAGGCCTCGCGTCTGCTGCGCTCGCGCGAGGCGGAACTGCGGGCCCGCACGGCCGAACTGGAGGCCACCAACCGCGAGCTCGAGGCCTTCAGCTACTCGGTGTCGCACGACCTGCGGGCGCCGCTTCGTGCGATCGACGGCTTCACCGAATTGCTCGAGTCCGAGTATCAGCGCACGCTCGACGACGCCGGCCGCGACGCGCTCGGGCGGGTGCGCCGCGCGGCGCAGCGCATGGGGACGCTCATCGACGAACTGTTGAACCTGTCGCGGCTGACGCGCGCCGACCTCACGCGCGAACCCATCGACCTCACCGAGACGGTCGCCTCAATCATCGACGACGTCTCCCGTCACCACCCGCCGAGGCCGATCGAGGTCCGGATCGAGCCGGGTCTGTCGGTGGAGGCGGACCCGCACCTGGTGCGCATCGCGCTCCACAACCTCATCGACAATGCCTGGAAGTACACCGCGAGATCCGCGCGGCCCCGCATCGAAATCGGTGCGTCGCCGAACGGCACGACGAAGGTCTTTCACGTGCGGGACAACGGCGTGGGCTTCGACATGCAGTACGCCGGCAAGCTCTTCGGCGCGTTCCAGCGCCTGCACACCGAACGGGACTTCGAGGGTTCCGGCATCGGGCTGGCCATCGTGCAGCGAATCGTGAACCGGCATGGCGGCCGGATCTGGGCCGAGAGCGCGATCGACGCCGGCGCGGCCTTCCACTTCACCCTCGAGCCCGCTCCCCCGGAGGGCCCATGACCGACTCGTCCGGCAAGAGCCTGCTCCTCGTCGAGGACAACACCGACGACCTGGAGCTGGCCCTGCGCGCGTTCAAGCTGAACAACCTGCCGCATGACGTGCAGATCGCACGCGACGGCTCGGAGGCGCTCGACCGGCTGCTCGGCCGGACCGGGAGCGCTCCCCTGCCCACCGTCGTCCTCCTCGATCTGAACCTGCCGAAAGTCGACGGCCTCACCGTCCTCAAGCGGCTGCGGGCCGACGCCCGGACGGCCCTGCTGCCGGTCGTGATCCTCACGTCCTCGAGCGAACAGGTGGATCTGGTGGCCAGCTACCGGAATGGCGCGAATTCGTTCGTGCGCAAGCCGGTCTCGTTCGGCGACTTCGTCGTGACCATGCGACGCATCGCCGGCTACTGGCTCAGCCTGAACCAGACGCCCGAGCCGGGCGACACCTCGACCAACTGAGCAGACCGGCGGCCGGGGTCCGCGATCACCGGGCCGCGCACGCGGGCACGTCGCGGTCGGCGCGGCCGACATCGGCACGTGCCGCGCACCAGGAGTACGTCTGGACGATCTCTCCCTCGGCCGGCGACGTCCAGTCGCCCGCTCGCTCGCGTGTGTTCAGGACATCATAGAAGTCCATCCGCACGCGATCGGCGCTGACGTCGACGATGGCGAAGCCGAAGGTGCGCGAGAAATACCGCTGCCGCACGCCGGCCACGCGCGGCGGGCGGTTGCCGCCCTTGCTCTTGCCGGCGGCCCCCTGAATCACCTGTTCGAACCCGCGCGCCGTCAGGTGCTCCTGGTGATGGGCATGCCCGGCAAAATAGACGTGCACGCCGCAGTCGGCGAGCACCGGCTCGAGCAGGGCGCGGGTTCGCCGTTCGTCGCCGTCACCCCGGTGATGGCCGGAGTTGTAGACGGGCTGGTGACCGAAGGCGAACTTCCACCGCTCGGCCCCCTCGGTGCACAGGGTTCTGCGCAAGGCCGCCACCTGCAGTCCATTCAGATCACGCCGGACGTCCGTGTCGGTGTGTACGGCCTCGACCTGCAACCACCGCGGCAGCTGCGGTACGCCGTAGTGGGTCGCTGGAAACCTCCAGAGCGCGCTGAACTGCGAGTAGGTGACCATCGTGGTGAAGGCGTGGTGCTCGTAGTCGTGGTTGCCCGCGGCGATCCAGATCTGGAAACCGGGGCGCGCGGCGAGCCCCGCGTAGGGCTGCGCAAACTTCCGGTCGAACTGGTCGAGGATCTCCCGATGGCTGGCCGCGGCCGAGTCGCGGTGCCGGACTTCGATGCCGTTTTCGTAGATGTTGTCGCCGAGCGCGATGCCGAAATCACAGCCGCGCGCGGCGCAGACTTCAGCCATCGCGTGGCCAACCCGATACTGACCCGCCTCGCCCGTGCCACCGTCGCCGTAGACGAGGATGACGATCCGCGACTTCTCCCGGTGATCGGTCACCTCGAACGGCCAGGTCTGCGACGCGCTGGACCAGGCCGCCGGTACGGCCATCACCACACCGACGATTGCCAACACTCCGCCGACCTGCTTCACGACCGGAGCGTATCACGGCGATCGCCGAGCCTCGGCCGATTGACCAGCTGTTCACCGCGCACATATCCTGTGCGTCGAATGGGCTCATCGCTCGGCAGCCTCGTGTGCGTCGCCGTGGCCGCCGTGTTCGGCGACGCGCCGTTGCAGTCCCCGCAGTCACGCGCCGAGGCGCTCGAGGCGGCGCGGGCCGCCCGGGCCGCAGCGCTCGTCCCCTACGCGCCGACCACCCCGGAAGCGATCCTCTTCGCGATCGAGGACCGTTACCTCTTCGAACGCATGCTGAACGCGCCGCGCGGCCTCTTTGCCCGCCTGGGCGGCCTGCCGACCGGCTCGGGCCTCGCGGGCGGACCGGCCGGCCGGTACTCGACCCACACGGTGTCGGCCACGATCACGAGCGCCGCGTCGCTTCAGCGCGCGTGGGAGATCGCCGCGGCGCTCGAGTTCCCGACACTGGCCGACGACCACGTCTTCATCGCCCTTCATGGCCGGAAGCGCGAGCTCCCACTCGAGGACTTCTCGGGCCTCGGCCCGGACGCCGAGGACTCGGACCGGACGAGCTATCGCTATCGCGACCTCCTCGTCGACGTGACCGCCGGCGTCTCGCCGATCGACAGCCTGACCGTGGCGGGCTCGTTCGGGCGGCTGCAGCCGGCGGTCGGCCCGCGCGGGGGGCCGGCCGGAGGACGTGCGGGGGTGCCGTCAATCGAGACCCGATTCGACGACGACAGCGCGCCGGGACTCGACCAGCAGCCGGCGTTCGATCGGTTCGGCCTCGCGGTGCGCGTGGACGCGACCGACGAGTCGCTCGGGTCGCGAACGGGCTCGCGCCTCGACGTCGCCTGGCGTCGCTACGTCGACCGCGATCTCGACACGTACTCCTTCGATCACTGGATCCTCGATGGACGTCAGTACGTTCCGATCCTCACCGGCGCCCGCACGCTGGCCGTTCGCGCCCGGTTCGAGCATCTCGCGCCTGCCGCCGGCGCGACGGTGCCCTTCTATCTGCGGCCGACGCTCGGCGGCCCCGACTCGATCCGCGGTCTCCGGTCGTACCGGTTCCGCGATCGGACGCTCGCCCTCCTGCAGGCCGAGTACCGCTGGCCCGTCAACGCGTTTCTCGGCGGCGTCTTCTTCTACGACGCCGGTACGGTCGCCGACGGCCCGAGCCGGCTGACGCTCCGCTCGTTCACGCACGACTTCGGTCTCGGACTCCGCATGGGCTTTCTGTCGCAGTCGTTTCTCCGGGCCGAGGTCGCCTTCGGCGGCACCGACGGCACGGCCCTCGTGCTCCGGTTCGGCGATGTCTTCTGAGCGACCGCGCGCGAAACGTCGTCGACTCGCCCTGGCGCTGGCCGCCGGCCTGGGTGCGACGGTCGTGGCCGCCGCGGATCAGGCGCCCGGACCACGGTTCTATCCGGATGACCCGATCCCGGTCGATCACGACCGGACCCAGGATGCGTCCGGTGTGCGGCCCCAGGATCTCAGCGAGACCTACGATTTTCTCGAGCACACCTTCGTCGCGCGGGGTGACCGCGCGCGCATCCGGGCCGTCAACGTCAACACGGTCGACGAGGTCCCCGATTCGAGCTGGTTCACCAACCGCATCGGCCGCCGGCCGATGTCCGTGGCCGAGATCGTCCGCGGGCCCGATCGGGTCGACCGGCTCGAGGCACCCGAATGGGTCATCGTCGCCGGCAAGGGGCCGGCGGGGTTTCAGCCCGGCTTCCGGGCGGTCGATCCGCGGCGGCCGGATGAGCTCTTTCAGTTCGAAGTCGACCTCGAGGACCACGCCGACCTGGCCAGCGGTGCGGAGCTCATCGGCACCACCTTCTATCACGCGATCGGCTACCACGTCGTCGACACCTATCTCGTCAACGTGCACCCCTCACAGCTCCGCATCGGCGAGACGGCCACGATTCGCGACGCGTCAGGCCGCCGCCGGTTCGCGCAGGGCGACCTCGATGAAGTCATCCGCCTCGCCGCGAAGAATCCGGACGGGTCAATCCGGATGAGCGCCGGACGGTTCGTGGAGGGCCGGCCGATTGGCAACTTTCGGTACCACGGCACACGGCCCGACGACCCGAACGACATTCACCCACACGAGCATCGGCGCGAGCTGCGCGGCAACCGGGTCTTCTGCGCGTGGCTCAACCATGACGACTCCCGCGCGCTGAACACGCTCGAAATGCTCGTCACGGCCGACGGCCGGCAGTTCGTCCGGCACTACATGTTCGACTTCGGCTCCATCCTCGGCAGCAGTCCGGAACGGTGGTGGTCGGGGCACGCCTACCTGTACGAACCGGACTCGACGCTGCGCGGCCTGCGGACGCTGGGGATCTGGATTCCGCCGTGGCGGACCATGATCGACCCGCGGCGCCAGTCGCCGGCCGTGGGCCGCTTCGACGCCGCTTCGTTCGACCCGCCGGCCTGGCGGCCCGAGTATCCGAACCCGGCGTTCGACAACATGCGTGCGGACGATGCCTTCTGGGCCGCCCGCATCGTCAACCGCTTCACCGACGACGCCATCCGGGCGGTGGTGGCCAAGGCCGCCTATCGTGAGGCCGAGGCCGCACGTGTGATCGCCGATGCGCTCATCACGCGACGCGACCGGATCGCGCGGACCTGGCTCACCGGCGTCAACCCGATCGTCGACCCCCAGCTCTCGGCCGACGGCCGGTGGTCGTTTGCCAACGCCGCGGTCGATGCCGGCGTGGCGACGCCGGCGGCCGAGTACCGGCTGACCTGGTCACGCTTCGACAATGCGACCGGCGTGCCTGTCGGTCCCACCGAAGAAACGCGCGCGGCCACCTTGGACGGCCGCGCGCCGACGTCAATCCTCAACGGCTCTGAGTTCGTGGCGCTCACGGTCCGCAGCATCCATCCCGACCACCCCGTCTGGCAGGCGCCGGTCCACATCCACTTCCGGCGGACCGCCAGCGGATGGGACACTGTCGGCCTCGAACGCGAGGTCGTCGAGGGCGACGGCGCTCAGAAGCGAAATCCAATCGCGCCGTAGATGTTGTTGACGTCGGGCCGTCCCACGCGAAACCCGCTGGCCAGACTGAAGTCGGTGAAGACGAACAGGTAGCGGTAGCCGGCCTCGACGAGGCCGTGGTCACCGACGTGAATGCGCACGCCACCGCCGGCGGCAAAGAGCGATTCGGTCCGCGGTGCGGCGTCGGCGAGACCGAAGACGTCGCCGAGCGAGATGCCTGCCACCGACACCTCGAACCGGGGCTCGAGACGTGCCACGCCGGCGCCAACGGCAACAAACGGCCGCACCGGCCCGAGGGGCACGAACACGCGCAGGTTGCCCATGTAGTAGGTCGCCGGCAGCTTTGCAATCGCCTGGACGGGCAGCCCCTGCTCGATCTGCAGTTCGTTCAGGCGCTCGAGCAGGCCGTCGGGCAGGATGTTGAACATGCGCCCGACTTCGCCATCGATCTCGATCACGCCGGCCCGCAGGCCGAGCGCCGCGCCCAGAAAGGGTTCGCGCTCGGCCGCGTGCGTGAAGCCACCGAGAAAGCGCCCGCTCACCTGCGCCGCGGCGGTCGTCGGCAGTGCGAGAGCCCACGCGAGCGCCAGGGCACCGCTCGCGACGAGCGTACGAATGGAAGGTCGACGGGAATGGTTCGTCATGCGGGGGTTCAGTGCAAACCACGTGCCCGCACGAAGAACCCGCGAAACGGCCGATTCAGGCCGTCTCGCGGGCAGTCCTTACACGGTGCCGGACGCGGCGGCCCTCAGCGGAAGATGCCGCCGTCCTGCGCGTGGAGCCGCGTGATGCTCTTGCGCGCGCC
This sequence comes from Vicinamibacterales bacterium, assembly GCA_035512795.1. Taxonomy (GTDB): domain Bacteria; phylum Acidobacteriota; class Vicinamibacteria; order Vicinamibacterales; family SCN-69-37; genus DATKDF01. The sequence continues at coordinate 4,345 of DATKDF010000011.1, read as the reverse complement.
GGCCATGTCCTTGAGGGAGTACCGCCAGACACCGAAGAGCGTCGCCGTGGTGATGAAGTTGGCGCCGAGACCCTGAATGAGCCGCAGCGCGTCACCTTGCACCGCTTCCTGCCGGCGATCGGCTAACGGGAGGTCGGCAAACGCGTTGGCGACGACCACGACGCGGTCGCCGTCGCCCGCCTCCTCCTGCAGGGTGCGCAGCACCTGGGAGATTTGCGGCGAGCGACGCGTCATCGCCTCGGGCCCGCCCACGACTTCGACGAGCAGCCGACGGCCGTCTTCGAGCTTGACGGCCAGGTCGTAGCTGGCCGCGCCGCTCTCACTCGGCTCGGCGCGATAGCCCAGCGCGTCGAACAGATCGTGCACGGCCCGGACGAGCGGTGTGCCCGTCTGCCAGAGCACGGCCGCCACGGTCTCGAACTTCCTCGCTTCGTCTTCGAGCGCCTTGATCCGGGCCGCCAACTCCCCGTACTCGGCCGGCAACTCGCTGGTCACCCAGCCAGGCTGCTCGTCCCTGCTCACTCTTTCACTGACCGGCACCGCCTCGAGCACCTGCCCATCTGTCGATTTCATCGGTGGACCTCCGTCATGCCGCGCGACATCGTCGAGGGGAGCGCCGCGGAAACCACAGAGGGAATATCGGCCGTACCCCCGCCGGGCTGGAGGACCGTCCGAACGGGGTGCCAGGCAGCCCCTGTCCGGGGCCCGGGCGGGCAAACCGACGGCACGGGTTCATGAAGCGGGCTAGAATTGGCGGCAGGAGAATCACCGTGTCATCACGTTCCGCTCGCTTCCTGCTGTCAGTTGGCCTGATGGTCTCGGTTGCCCCCGGCATGCTGGCACAAGCCGGCAAGCTCGGCACGGGCGTCACCGACCGCCCGGCAACGGCCATCGCCGATCTGTACGCCGCGCCCGCGACCTTCGTGGGAAAGACGATTCGCGTCGAAGGCGTTGTCACCGCCGTCTGCGAGGCGATGGGGTGCTGGATGGCCCTGGCGGCGGCCGACGAGGGCGACAAGGTGGTCCGCTTCAAGGTGGACCACGACAAAGGCATCGTGTTCCCGATTGCCGCCCGGGGCAGGACGGCGACGGCCGAAGGGATCTTCGAGCGCATTGCCGATGACGAGGGGCGGGAGGCCGCGTCCGAGCACGGGGGGCATGGCACGGCTGCCGATTTCGGCAAGTCGTTTCATGTCAAGGCGACCGGCGCGGTCATCCGCTGACCGGTCCGGCTGAGCCTCATGCCTGACCCGGCCGCGCCCGATCGCCCGCCCACGGACCGGCGACGCCACCCGCGCATCGCGATCCTCGAGCAGCTGCACGGCCAGTTCGTGTCGATCGACGTCCCGGTGCAGACGCTCGACATTGGCCCAGGCGGCTTTGCCATCAGCTCCCCGGTCGCCTTTCCCGTCGACGAAGTGCATGAGTTTCTGCTCACACGGGACGACGGCGTGTCGCTCCTGGTCACGGCTCGCGTGACGCACTGCGAGGCCGCGACGGCGCCCGATGAAACGGGCCGCTACGTCGCCGGCTTCGCGTTCGCCCGCGAGGACGAACGGACACACCGCGCCGTGGCGGCGCTCCTGCACTACCTCGAGTCGTTGCCGGACACGCTCTGACCGCACCGCCGCCGCGCGCAGGGCGCGTGTTACACTGCCCGGCGCCGACGCCTCCGCCGTGGTTCGGCGTCCCGCCCAGCATGCGCACCGTCTGGCCCAATCGCCTGTGGCTCCTCGCCTGCCTGCTGGCCTTCGCGACGCCGCTCTTTGTTGGCCTCGACCACCGCGAAATGCACAATGACGAGGCCATCTACTCATACGCCGTCGAGCGGATGATCGACACGGGCGACTGGGCGACGCCCCGCTCGATCCCGACCGACCACGAGTTCCTCGAGAAGCCGCCGCTCAAGATCTGGCTCGTCTCGAGCCTGATGACGCTCGGGGTCGTCCCCCGCGACGAGCTCGGCCTGCGCCTGCTCGACGCGGTGTTCGGCACCATCACCTTCGCCTACGTGTTCTGGTTCGGCCTCCGGTTGCGCGGGCGGCTGGCCGGCGTGGTCGCCGTGCTGGTGCTCGTCACCTACCACCCGCTCGTCTTCGACCATGGCCTCCGAAGCAACAACATGGAGGCAGCGCTCGTGCTCGCGTACGTCGGAGGACTGTGGCACGCGCTCGGCTGGTCCGACGGCGGGCCTGGCAGTCGACGCCACGCGTGGTGCGCTGCCGGGTACTTCGTGCTCGGCTTCATGACGAAGTACATCGCCGCACTCTTCCTGCCGGCGATCGCGCTCCTCTGGTGGGCCTGGCGGCCGGGCGGGCTGCGGGACCTCGGCCGGCGCTCGACGGAGTGGTTCGCGCCGGCGCTGGGGGCCCTGGCCCTCATCGCGCCCTGGTTCATCTACGAATCCTGGCTGCACGGCCGCGTGTTCTGGGAGATCCTGCTCGGCCAACAGGTCCTCGATCGGTTCACGGCCGGCGTCGACCCGGCGCACCTGGCGCCCTGGCACTTCTATCTGAGCCAGACCTGGCACGAGCTGTCCCGAGCCGGTACGCAGTGGTTTGTGATGGCCGGCTTCGGGCTGCTCATGTGGCGCGCCGTGCGGCACGACGACGCCGGCGCACGCCTGGCCCTCGTCTGGTGGGTGCTGCCGATCTCCCTCATTTCGCTCGGCAGCTCCAAGCTCGTCCACTACTCGTACCCGTTCCTCCCGCCGCTCGCCCTCGGAGCCGGCCTGGCCGTCAGCATGCTCATCGACTTCCTCGGCCGGGTTGCGACCACGAGGCTATTCCCGGCTGCGGGCCGGCGACATCTGAGCCGGCTCGTCCCGGGCGGTGCGGTGTTGCTCCTCGGCTTCTGGCTGTCGTGGCCCGCCTACGCCCATCTCGTGGAGACGGCACGGCAGGTGTACCGCCCGGTGGCGACGATGGCGACCTGCGTGGCGCAGGAGGGTGGAACCGGCGTGTATGTCATCGGTCCGGAACGCCTGTCACACACCTACTTCTACTATCTTCGGCATGCCGGCCCCTGGGTGGCCTGGCGCGACGACCAGGAGGAGACGCGCCGTCGCATCCTGTCGCTCGACATCGCAGAGCAGACGCCCGTCCTCATGACGCGCGAGGTGTGGCGCCAGATGCGAGTCGCTCTGGACCTGCCGCCCATGAAGGCTCCCGGCACGCCGGGCCAATCGAGCTTCGATGTCGGACTCCAGTTCGACAGGGCCGATGTGCTTCTCGTTCCACCGCGATTCCGGCGCTGCCTGGATCTGGCGCTCGCCACGGGCGGGCATCGCCTCGAACCCGACGGGCCCCCATGAGGGCTGATCTCCGCTCCCCGCAGCTCTCGGTCGTCATCCCGGCGTACAACGAACGGGCGCGGATTGCGGCGACGATGGCCGACCTCGTCCGGGTGCTGCCGTCGATCGTGCGCGACTGGGAGATCCGGATCGTGGACGACGGATCCACCGATGGCACGCTCGACGTCGCGCGCCGTGCCGCGGCCGGCGACCCGCGCCTCGTCATTCAGGCCGAGCCCCATCGGGGCAAGGGCGGCGCCGTCCGCGCGGGCATGCTCGCGGCCCGGGGGCGGCTGCGCTTCATGTGCGACGCCGACCTGTCGATGCGGCCGCACGAACTCCCCTCGTTTCTCGCGCTCGTGCCCGATCGGTGCGACGTGGCCATCGCGAGCCGGGAACTGGCCGGCGCCCGCCGCGTGGGCGAACCGCGTCATCGCCACTGGATGGGCCGTCTCTTCAACTGGCTCGTCCGCACGACGACACTGCCCGGACTCCAGGACACGCAATGCGGCTTCAAGCTGTTCACCGCCCAGGCTGTCGAGGCGGTGTTTCCGAAGGTCCAGACCGAGGGGTGGGCGTTCGACATCGAGGTGCTCGCCGTCGCCCGCCGGCTGGGCCTGAGCATCGATGAGGTGCCGATCGAGTGGCACTACGGCGCCGAGTCGCGCATCTCGCCTATCCGTGACGCCATCGGCATGACCCGGGAGCTCTTCGCGATACGACGCCGGGTGCGGGCGATCGACAGGGATGCCTGACGTGGCTGGTCAGGGAAACAGGGTCGCGCCGACGCGAAGCACCCCGTCGACCCACGGCCCCGGATAGACACCCATGCCGATGACACCGACCAGGCAGAGCGCGATGGCCAGCGTGAGCGACGCCGGGGCCTGGATGGCGCCGGCCCGGACGGGCGCGTCGATGTACATGTAGCGGGCTACGACCAGGTAGTAGTACAGGGCGACCACCGTCAGCAGGGCGCCGAGAAAGGCCAGGGCGTACATGCCCTGCTCGATGACGGCCCAGAAGACGTAGAGCTTGGCCCAGAAGCCCACCATG
>DATKDF010000010.1:0-14351 GCA_035512795.1 Vicinamibacterales bacterium | reverse complement strand
CGACCGGGGAAGGCTTCTCGTCGACGCTGGTCTACATGTGGGATGCAAGCCGTTCGACGATGGAGTTCTGGACGGTCGGCGGCGACGGCCGTATCGCCGGCTACCGATCGGTCATGGCGCCGGTTGAGCGCGAGCTCCACTATCGCGCGCAGTACGAGCCGTCGGCCACTGACGCCGACGTGCTCGCGGGTTTCGCGCTGGTGTACCGGCCCGCCAACCGGTAGCGCGTCCCGGGGCCGCTCAGCACGACTGTCGGTCCCGCTCATGTTTCTTATCGCTGGCGGCGTCCAGAGTCGCCTGCGCGTGTGAAGCGCAGGTGTCGTTGACGAAAACTCGGTACGAAGTTGACTCAGCGCAGGGTCGACGTCGTGCTGCCCACCTTGTCGGCGGCGAAGTCGTAGACCACCACCTTGATGAAGCGCGGGATCGACGATACCGGCACGTCGACCTGGAAGGTGAGGCGCTCCTGCTTCAGGCGTGCGAACGATTCGGGCGTGAGCCGCAGATCGACCGTCGTCCACTTCTCGCCGAGCAGCCGTTCCTGCGCGTCGCCGCAGAACGCCGCGACCTCGAGCGACGCGACGTGGCGGCCGTTCTCCTCGCGGAACAGCACGCCGGCTGCGTCGAGGGCGACCGTGATGGCCACCGTGTTCCGCGTGCGGTCGGGCTCGACCTTCGACACCTCGAGCGAGAGGTCCGGCACGTCCTGGGTCAGGCCACCGGCGGCCGCAATCCGCGTATAGGTCAGGAACTGCCGCCGGTCGATCGGCACGAGCTGGTCGCGGCCGTAGTACCCGCTCCGCGCGACGACCCGGGCGCCGGGGCGCGAAACCCTGACCTCGATCTTCCGGAACCGGCCGTCCCAGTTCTGGTTGGCGGGCTGATAGCCGAGCAGGTACCCGGCACGCGTCAGGCGATCGATGCGGGTCAGGCCTTCAGCGGACGGACGGTAGACCGAGGCGACGCCGCCGGTCGCGTCTGCGAGATCGCGCAGCCCCTGCGCCATGAACATCGGCATGCCAGCGGTCCGGTAGCCCTCCATGCCGGCTTCGTCGGCCACCGAGCGGAGCGGACCGCCGGGCGACTGCCGACCGAGCGACCCCAGCGACGGAGACCTCGAGGCCGATCCGCCCAAGCCGCCGGTCTGAATGACACTAATGCCAACGCGCGCGTCGGCCGCCAGTGCCCCGAGTCCGGTCGGGCCGCCGGGCAGGAACAAACCGTGCTCGGTCAGGAACAGCACGTGCTTCTCGCCCTCGAGATAGCGCAGGTAGGTCACCGCACTGTAGAGACGCGAGAGATCCAGAAGGGTCCGGCTGCTCTGTTCGATGAACTCCACGAACGTCACGTCGCCGGCTGCCGGCGTATCCCCCGATACGAACCGGTCGACCGAGTCGGGCGTCGCCACCAGACTCAGCAGATCGTTCCGCATCAGATCGCTCGCAGCACGACGTTGCTCGGCTTCAAGGGATGGCACGTCCGACAGCGGATCGGGCAGCACGGTCCGCGAGCTCACGTCGAAGATGTCGTCGATCCGCTGCTGGATGCTCGGCGGCGGCTTCACGGCGCCGAAGAGCCCGGCCAGTGAACGCTCTTCCTCGCGATACCACATCTCGATTGTCTCGTGCTCCCGCTTGAACCGTTCGAGTACGCCGAGCAGACGTTCGCGATCGGTCGTGAAACCCGTGGTGCGGTTCCACGCCATGATCGCGACCTGGTCCTGCGGCAGCATTTGTTCCTTGACCAGCGTGATGACGCCGTCAACGCCGCGCGCCGGGTATTGCAGCCGGCCGCGCCCGAGCAGGATCAGGAAGATGCGCTGCTGCTGCGGCAAGAGCGTCTCGGTCGACGCCTGCCGGAACGCCGGTCCTGCGTTCGAGACGCCGACATCGAGGGCCGAAAGCGTGTGATACGAGAAGTGCGAGATGGTCTGCGGCCGGCCGTCCTCGAGGACCTGGAACTCGTCCTGCCGCAGGTCCGCGATCGGCCGGCCGCGCGAGTCGACGACGTCCACGTCGATGGGGACGACCGCGACGCGGCTGCGGAACACCGGCACCTGCGGCGACTGACCGGACCGGCCGGACTGCGCGGCCAATGCTGCCGACAGGCCGATGACCGTAACACCGACAATCAACCCGCCGCATCTTGATGCAGACATGAACGACCTCGTAGCCAGCCAAGCAAGATCAAGGCCAGCAGACAACACCCTGGAAATCCCCTCACCCCGGCCGCGATGCGTCACCGGGGGCGGACAGCGGACGCTGAAAATGGGTCAAGGACCCCCGGCGTCCTAAGGCGGGAGCTTCACGCGAAGGCGGAAGTTCCGCGCTACGGGTACTCCGTACGCCGTAAGCCGTGAACAGCCTGTTCGTCCTCGCAGGGGCCCACTCGTCCCGCACGCCTTGGAATCGCGCAGCCTGGCCGCCGAGAATGCCGCCATGGCCGACTCCTCCTGGCTCCGGCGCTACGGCGTGCTCGTCGCGTTGCCGCTGGCGAAGCTCGCCATCCACCTCGCGACGATAGCCGGCTACGGCTACTTCCGCGACGAGCTCTACTACGTCGCCGGCGCGCGGCGGCTGGCGTTCGGCTACGTCGACCATCCGCCGCTCTCGCTCCTGCTCCTGCGGCCGGTGATCGAGCTGTTCGGGACGTCGCTCTGGTCGATCCGGCTGCTGCCAGCGATCGCGGGAGCGGTGATGGTGCTGCTGGTCGGCCTCATCGCGCGCGAGCTGGGCGGAGGCCGGTTCGCGCAGGCCATCGCGATGACCGCCGCCATCGCGGCGCCGATCTACCTCGCGCTCGACCACATCTTCTCGATGAACGCCTTCGACCTCGTCGTCTGGGCCGCGGCGGCGCTCGTCGTCATTCGACTCGTGCGCGCGCCCTCGCCGCGGCTGTGGCTCGCGCTGGGAGCGATCGTCGGGGTCGGCCTGCAGAACAAGATCAGCGTGCTCTGGCTCGTCGCCGGCCTCGGCGCCGGCCTGCTGCTCACGGAGCGGCGCGCGTGGCTCCGGACGCGCGGGCCGTACGTCGCCGCCGCGCTGGCCGCCCTGATCTTCCTGCCGTACGTCATCTGGCAGATCGCGTACGGCTTCCCGACGATCGAGTTCATGGCCAACGCCGGCTCGCTCAAGATGGCGCCGCGCCCGCCGGCCGCCTTCCTGCTGGCCCAGCTAGAGATGATGAACCCGGCGTCGGCGCCGCTCTGGATCGGCGGGCTGGCCTGGCTGCTCGCCGGCGGTGGACGCCCGTACCGGTTGCTGGGCGTCGCCTGGCTCGTCGTGCTCGCCATCCTGCTGCTGAACGGCACGAGCCGCGCCTACTATCTGGGGCCCGCCTACACGTGGCTCTTCGCGGCCGGCGGCGTCTGGCTCGAAGCGCTCACAGCCGTTCGCCTGCGCTGGCTGCGGCCAGCGGTCGCGGGCGCCATCGTGCTGGTCGCGCTGGTGCTGCTGCCCTTCGCCTTGCCCGTGCTGCCCGTCGAGCGCTACGTCGCCTACGCGGCGGCGCTCGGCCGTGAGCCGGCAACAGAGGAACGACATCGGCTCAGCGAGCTCCCGCAGCACTACGCGGACATGCACGGCTGGGAGGCGATCGTCGACGCCGTCGAGCAGGCCTGGCGCGAGCTGCCGGACGAGGAACGCGGGGCCACCGTCGTGCTGGCCCAGAACTACGGCGAGGCGGGCGCCGTCGAGGTGCTTGGCGCCCCGCGCGGCCTGCCGCCCGCCATCAGCGGCCACAACTCGTACTGGATGTGGGGCCCGCCCGACTTCGAGGTGCGCAACGTGATCGTCATCGACGGCGACGAAGACGAGGCGCGCGACGTCTGCACGGCGACGCGGATCGTCGCGCACACCGATTGCGGATACTGTATGCCCTACGAGGACGGCAACCCGGTGATGCTCTGTCTGGGACTCAGGGTCGCGCCGGCCGCGATATGGCCGAGCCTGAAGCACTTCAATTGAGCGATCGCCCGCGCCCGCTCTGGCGCCGGCCGGCCGTCTGGGCGGCGGCGGCGGGCTTCGGCGCCTTCGTCTTTCCCTTCAAGTTCTTCTACAAGTACCTGGACGACGTGGCGCGGGGCGAGGCGGGGACGGCCGCCCAGCGTCTCATCGAGGAAGCGACCGGCGCGGCCGCCGCGATTCCCGTGTTCGTCGCGATCGTGGTCGTCGCCTGCCGGCTTCCCGTCGACCGGCCGGGCGGCTGGCGCCGCGTGCCCGCGCATCTCGCGGCGCTCGTCGCCACGTCCATCCTGCACACGACGCTCAACTGGTGGCTGCGCGTGGGCGCCTTTGCGGCCGCGGGCCTGGGCTCCTACGACTACGGCGACATGCCCGTCCGCTACCTGATGGAGCTCCCGAACGACGTCCTGAGCTACGCCGGCGTTCTCGCGCTAGTCACGCTCTTCCGGTGGTACCAGCGCCTGCGCGACCGCGAGGTCGACGCCGCGCGGCTCGAGCGGAGCCTGTCGGAGGCGCGGCTCGAATCACTGCGCCTGCAGATCCAGCCGCACTTCCTCTTCAATGCGCTCAACGCGATCTCGTCGACCATGTACGACAATCCACAGGCGGCCGACGAGATGATCGAGCGTCTCTCGGAGCTGCTTCGGGTGTCGCTGCGCACGGCGCGCACCCAGCAGGTGCCGCTCGACGAGGAGCTGGTCGCCCTCGATCATTACGTGGCGCTCATGAAGGCCCGCTTCGGGGACGCGCTGGACGTCCGGATCAATATTGAGGGAAGCGCCATCGCCCGGCGGGCGCTCGTGCCCTCGATGGTGCTGCAGCCGCTGGTCGAGAACGCGATTCGCCACGGCCGGCTGGCGCACGAAGGCCGCGGCCGCGTGGACGTCCACGCCGCGGCGCGGGACGGCCATCTCGATCTGTCGGTCACCGATGACGGTCCGGGCGTCTCGCCGGCGGTGGGTCGCGGCGACGGGGTCGGGCTCGACGCCACCCGGCAGCGCCTCCGGCTCCTCTACGGCGACGAGTGCACGTTCAGCGCCGGACACGTCCCGGGCGGCTTCGCCGTCAGGATGAGCCTGCCGCTCCTCCGCGGCGCTGATGCCGAGGCGTGATGGCCGCTGCGCTTCTTCGATGCCCATGCGCGTGCTGATCGTCGATGACGAGGCCCCGGCCCGGGCGAAGCTGCGCCGGCTGCTGGGCGGCGAGGCGGACGTCGAGATCGCCGGCGAGGCGGCGGGCGGCGCCGAGGCCGTCGCGGCGATCCGGCGCGAGCGTCCGGACGTCGTGTTCCTCGATATCCAGATGCCCGGACTCGACGGGTTCGGCGTCATCCGCGAGGTCGGCGTCGCCGCGATGCCCGTCACGGTCTTCGTCACGGCGCACGACGACCGCGCGCTCGACGCGTTCGAGGCCGAGGCGCTCGACTACGTGCTCAAGCCCGTGGCCCCGGCGCGCTTCGCCCGCGTCGTCGAACGGCTGCGCGAGCGGCTGGCGCGGCCGGCCGGCGACGTCGTCCGGCGCATCGAGCGGCTGCTGGAGCGCGCCGGCGGCGAGAGAGGTGGGCGGCTGCTCGTCGAGCGGCCCGACGGCCGCGCGTCGGTGTTCATCCGGCCGGACGAGATCGAGTGGATCGAGGCGCAGCGTAACGACGTCGAGATCCACGCGGGCGGCCGCGTCTGGCGGCTGCGGATGCCGATTGGCGACGTCGAGGCGCGGCTGGGCTCGAAGGACTTCCTCCGGATCAGCCGATCGCACATCGTCCGGCTCGACCGCGTCCGCGAGCTGCAGCCGTGGTTCCACGGCGAGCTCAAGGTCGTGCTGCGGGACGGTCCGACGCTCACCTGGACGCGGAGGTATCGGAAGCGATCGTGAAGTGGCGATCTCACGCGGCGCGCGGAGGGCAACATCGCTGGTCAAGCCGGATTGCGGCCAGCGTTAGCTCGGCGTCAACGATAAGACACCGTAGCGGGGTCCGGAGGGGACTTAAGGGCCGTTATCAGCCCTTCCCGCCTGAGTCCCCGGACGGGCACGGCAGCCACGGGCGACAGTTCTGTTCGTCCGGGCCCGTACGGAGACGATTTTCGTTGGCCGGATTTCGATCGTGGGGACCTGCAGCACCCGTGCTGAGGCGGCGGCGTGCCTCGGTCCACCAGCCGTGTGATCGACGTGGCCGACAGGCCCGGCACGATTCGTGCTCATTGTAGCCATGTGGTTTTGCGTTCGACGCGCATCGCGGGGCCCCCAGCCGTTGCCGTACTGATGTGCCTTGCCGGCCCGCCGCCGGCCATGGCTCAGGGTGCCGGCCCGCCCGACCTCTCGCGGGCCACGCTCGAAGAGTTGCTCAACATGGAGATCACGTCGGCGTCCCGCCGCGAGCAGCGGCTGGCCGACACGGCGGCCGCCGTGTTCGTGATCACGGCCGACGCGATCCGCCGGTCAGGGCTCACCGAAGTGCCCGAGCTGCTGCGCCTCGCGCCCGGCGTGCAGGTCGCGCGCATCGACGCCTCCCAGTGGGCAATCTCGATCCGGGGTTTCAACACGCAGTGGTCGGACAAGCTGCTCGTGCTCGTGGATGGCCGCACCGTCTACAACCGGCTGTTCTCGGGCGTCTACTGGAACAGCGTGAACCTGATTCCCGAGGACATCGAACGCATCGAGGTCATTCGCGGCCCCGGTGCGAGCGTCTGGGGCGCCAACGCCGTCAACGGCGTCATCAACATCCTGACGAAGTCCTCGGCCGACACGTCGGGCTGGCTCGTCCGGGCACGGAGCGCGACGCCGGGCTCATCGGACCTGGCCATCCGCTACGGCGCGGGTACGAACGGCCGTACCTATCGCGTGCACGCACTGGCGTTCGGGCGGGCCGCCTCGCCGGCGGCAGCCGGCGGCGACGCCGGCGACGAGTGGCGCGGTGTGCAGGGCGGCGTGCGCGCCGACTGGACCGGCACGCGGGACGTCTGGCTGCTGCAGGCTCAGGCCGAGCGGCTCGAAACGAACCGCCTCTCGGACGTACCCACCGGGGTGATTCCGCCGGCCGGCGGTTGGCAGCCGGTGCCCTCGCGCGATGACGCTACGCTCGCGCATGTCCTGCTCCGCTGGACGCGGCGGACGGGCCGCGGGCTCATGGAAGTGCAGTCGTTCGTGGACGGGCATACGCGCACCGTGCCGGGTCTCGACACGTATCGCGCCGTGACCCTCGACGTCGACGGCCGCTACGACGTCGCCGCCGGCGGACACCGGATCGTGACCGGTGCCGGGTATCGGCAGACGAGCGATCGTCTCGACGGGACGTTTTTCACCTCGTTCGATCCCGATCGCGCCACGGTGAGAACGATCAATCTCTATGCACAGGACGAAGTCGCCATCGCGGCCGACCGGCTGCGCGTGACGTTCGGCACGAAGGTCGAGCACGACACGCTGTCCGGGTGGGGAGTCCAACCCACGGCCCGGGTGCTGTGGGCGATGTCGCCTCGCCAGCGCCTCTGGTCGGCGGTCTCTCGTGCGCTGCGCTCGCCGTCGCGGGGTGACGTGGCGATGCGGGTCAACTTCGCCACGATGGTTGCGCCCGACGGGACGCCCATCGTCGCCGCGGTCTTCGGCTCGCCGGACTACCGCGCGGAGGAGGCACGCAGCATCGAGGTGGGCTATCGCTTCGACGCGCCGCAGGTCTCGCTCGACGCGACCGTGTTCCGAACGGCGCACACGGGCCTTCGCACCTACGAGCAGTCGCTGCCGGTGTTCGAAACGGATCCCGTGCCGCCGCACCTGTTGGTGCCGCTGCCCCAGTTCAACAACCTGGATACCGACTCGGCCGGGCTCGAGCTGGCCGTTCGCTGGTCTCCACACGCGGCCTGGCGGCTGGATGCCGGCTACACGTTCTTCACGCTGACGCCGGAGCCGGCGGCCGGTTCCACCGACCCCAGCGCCGCCGTGTTCGACGGCTATGCGCCGCGCCATCAGTGGCTCGTGCGTCCGGGGTTCGAGGTCGGCGACGTCCAGGCCGAAGTGGGCGTGTACCGCGTTGGCGCGCTCGCCGTGGTCGGGGTGTCAGCCTACACGCGCGCCGACGTTCACGTGGCGTGGCACGCGTCGCCCGCCTGGAGCGTGCAACTGTCCGGGCGCAACCTCACGGGCGACCACGCCGAGTTCACGGGTGATCAACTGGTGACCGTGCCGGCGCTCGATGCCAGGCGCATCGGGGTGACGTTGTTGTGGCGGCGGTGAGTCCCTTTTCGACCCACGTCTTCCGGTTCGTGGCGGCGCTCGCGCTCGTCGCGGGCCTCGTGTGCCCGCGCCCGGCAGCGGCCCAGGCGGTCACCGAACCGGCGTTGAAGGCGGCCTTCCTCGTCAATTTCGTGAAGTTCACGCAATGGCCGATCGAGCAGCTGCCGCCGGGCGCGCCCGTCGTGCTCTGCGTATCGGACGCCGCGGTTGCAGAGGCCCTGGGCACCGTCGCGGCCCAGGAAGTCGACGGGCGCCGGCTCGTCGTGCGCCCGATCGCGCCGGACGCGGCCTGGACCGGCTGTACGGTCGCCTACGTCCATGGCCTCGATCGGCGGCGCACGCAGGCGTGGCTCGCGGCGATGCCACCCGGCGTGCTCACGGTCAGCGACCTCGATGACTTCGCCGCGCACGGCGGCATCATCCAGCTCATTGCCGTGGACGGCCGCATGCGGTTTGCCGTCAACGTGAGCGAGGCCGATCGCCGGCGGGTGCGGCTGAGCGCCAAGCTCCTGCAGCTCGCCCGCATAGTCAGGGACTGACCGATGCAGACCACGATTCAGCGACGGTTCCGCAACCTCTCGATGGCCCGCAAGCTCGTGGTCATCAACGTCATCACGACGGGCCTCGTGCTGGTCACCGGGTCGGTCTGGCTGTACGCCGTCAACGTTTCGCGATCACGCGACCGGCTCGTTCAGGACGTGCGCGCGATGGCCGATGTGCTCGGCACCAACAGCACCGCGGCGCTCACGTTCGGCGACCCGGCCGCGGCGCAGGAGACGCTCCGGAGCGTGGCGGCCGACCCGCACGTGTCGGCCGCCGCCATCCTGGGCGCCGACGGCCGCATCTTCGCCCGGTTCGACCGGTCGGGCGCCCGTGACGCCGCGGCGCTCTTCACCACGCTCGGGCCACCGCCCGGCCTCGAGGGCGCCGCCCACGAGTACACGGACACCGCGCTGCACCTGGTTCGGGCCGTCGCGTTCGACGGCCAGCGCCTGGGCACGGTGTACGTCGTCGCGGACCTCGCCGAGCTTCGGTCGCGACAGCTCCAGGACGCCGGCGTCAGCGCGCTCCTGCTCGTCGGCGGTCTGGGGCTCGCCCTGGCCCTGTCGCTCGCGCTGCAGCGGCTCATCTCGCGGCCGATCGTCCGCCTGACCGAAATCACGCGCGCCGTAAGCGAAGAGCGCCGCTACGACCTCCGCGCCGAGTCGCCCGGCGACGACGAGGTCGGCGAGCTGGTCGCGCGATTCAACAGCATGCTCGCCGAGATCCAGAAGCGCGACGAGCAGTTGCTGAGTCACCAGGAGCACCTCGAGGCCACCGTCGAGGCCCGCACAACCGAGCTCCGCCGCGCCAACACGGAGCTGACCGAGGCGCGCGACCGGGCGATGGCCGCCAGCCGCGCCAAGAGCGAGTTCCTCGCCAACATGAGCCACGAGATCCGCACGCCGATGAACGGCATCATCGGCATGACCGATCTCGCGCTCGATACGCCGCTCACGCACGAGCAGCGCGAGTACCTCGAGACGGTCAAGTCGTCAGCCGAGTCGCTCCTCGCGATCCTCAACGACGTCCTCGACTTCTCGAAGGTCGAGTCCGGCAAGCTGGACCTCGAGACCGTGCCCTTCGCCCTGCGATCGAGCCTCGCACAAATGCTGCGGCCGTTGGCCCTGATGGCCGATCAGAAGGGCATCGAACTCATCTACGAGGTCGACGACGACGTGCCGGACCAGTTGCTCGGCGACCCGGTCCGGGTGCGGCAGATCGTCGGGAACCTCGTCGGCAACGCCATCAAGTTCACCCAGGTGGGGCACGTGCTCCTGCGTGTGGGCGCGCGCCCGGCCGCGGCCGACACCGCCGTCCTGCACGTGGCGATCGAGGACACCGGCATCGGCATTCCGGCTGAACAGCACGCCGCGATCTTCGAAGCGTTCAGCCAGGCGGACGGGTCGACCACGCGCCGCTTCGGCGGCACTGGGCTGGGCCTGTCGATCTCCGCGAAGCTGGCCTCGATGATGAACGGCCGGATCTGGCTCGAGAGCGTGCCGGGCGAGGGCAGTACGTTCCACGTGGAGCTGACGCTCGGGACGACCCGCGCCGGGGTGACCACGCCGGTGCGGCCCGCGCTGCCCGCGTTGCCGGTGCTCGTGGTCGACGACAACGTCGTCAACCGCCGCATCCTGGTCGAGCAGCTCCGCCGGTGGAGTCTGCAGCCGACGGCCGTCGAGTCCGGGTCGGCCGCGCTCGAGACGATGCGGGCCGCGGCCCGCGAGGGCGCGCCGTTCAAGCTCGTGCTGCTCGACGCCAACATGCCCGAGATCGACGGGTTCGAGGTCGCCGAGCAGATCGGCCATCAGCCCGACCTGGCCGGCGCCACGGTCATGATGCTGACCTCGTCGGGCGAGCACGGCGACACGGCGCGGTGCCGGCAACTGGGCATCGCGGCCTACCTCGTCAAACCGGTGCGGCCGACGGACCTGTTCGAGGCCATCGGCCGGGCACTCGATGCCCGCCGACCCGTCGAATCGCAATCGGCCGGTTCGGCGATGCCCGTCGTCAAGCCGGCCCGGCGCCGCACGCGCGTGCTCCTGGCCGAAGACAACCTCGTCAACCAGCGCGTCGCCGTGCGGCTGCTGACCAAGCGCGGCCACGAGGTCGCGGTGGCCGCCAACGGCCGCGAGGCGCTCGCCGCGCTCGAACGCGGCACGTTCGACCTCGTGCTCATGGACGTGCAGATGCCGGAAATGGGCGGCCTCGAGGCGACGGTCGAGATCCGCCGCCGCGAACAGGAACGCGGCGGGCACCTCCGGATCGTGGCGATGACCGCCCACGCGCTCAAGGGCGACCGCGAGCGGTGTCTCGCCGCCGGCATGGACGGCTACCTGAAGAAGCCGATCGATCGGCTGGAGCTTTTCGAGGCGGTCGAACAAATCGATCCGTCGGCCGGGTTGCCGGCCGACACGCCCGGTCCGAAGGGCCGGTTCGACTTCGCCGATGCGCTCAGGCGCTTCGACGGCGACACGGCGCTGCTCCACGACCTGATGCAGCTCTTCAGCGAGGACGCGCCGAACCGCCTGACCGCGATCCGGGACGCCGTCGACCGGCGCGATCCCGAGGCGCTGCGCCTCGCCGCGCACGAACTGAAGGGCGCGGCCGGCAACCTGGCAGCGGCCAGCGTGGTCGACGCGGCCCGGACGCTCGAGATCCTGGGACGGCACCAGTCGCTGGACGCCGTGCCCGGAGCCTGGCGACGGCT
Organism: Vicinamibacterales bacterium; assembly: GCA_035512795.1. Classification (GTDB taxonomy): domain Bacteria; phylum Acidobacteriota; class Vicinamibacteria; order Vicinamibacterales; family SCN-69-37; genus DATKDF01. Next base: position 2,912 of record DATKDF010000010.1, on the reverse strand, counting down.
TGAAACGGAAATGGAAGGCCTGCTGGCCGAGATCGAGCGCGTGGCCACGGCCAGCGCATCGGAGGCGCGGTAATCAGGATGGCCGACATGCATGACCAACCTACGGTCGAACAACGGCGTCGCCGGCGAGCCGCCGGTGTCGTGGTCGCGATGTGCTTCACGGTGGCCGCCGGCATGCGTCCGGGGTTCGCGCAACAGCCACCGCCGCCCAGGCTGACGTCCCTCACGCTCGAAGACCTCATGACCATCGAGATCGAGCCCGTGTTCGGCGCCTCGAAGCGCCTGCAGCCGGTGACCGAGGCGCCCGCCTCGGTGACGATCGTCACCGCCGACGACATCGCCCGGTTCGGCTACCGCACGCTCGCCGAGGTCCTCCGGAGCGTCCGGGGCCTGTACGTCAGCGACGACCGCAACTACAGCTTCCTCGGTGCTCGTGGGTTCTCGCTGCCGGGCGACTTCAACACCCGGATCCTACTGCTCGTCGACGGCCACCGGATGAACGACAACATCTACGACCAGGCGCAGGTCGGCCAGGAGTTCGGCCTGGACGTGGCGACGTTCGATCGGGTCGAGATCATCCGAGGCCCGGCCTCGGCGCTTTACGGCACCAACGCGTTCTTTGCCGTCGTGAACGTCATCACGCGGCCGGGGGCATCACTCAACGGCTTCCGAGCCTCGATGGAGGGCGACTCGCTGCACGAGCGGGCCGTGCGGCTGGCCTTTGGCCGGCGTTTCGACTCGGGCACCGACGTGGCCGTGTCCGGCCGGTTCGGCCAGAGCGATGGAGTGGAGTCTCTGTCCTTCCCCGAGCTCGGATCGCTCGGTGGCGGTGTCGCGCGCGGGCTGGACGAAGAGCGGTCGGCGCAGTTGTTCGGCCGGGTCACACTGCCGAGCCTCGCCCTGCGCGGCGGCTACGGGTATCGCGAGAAGCAGGTGCCGACAGCGGCCTACGACACGCTGTTCGGCGATCCGCGCTTCCGGACCACCGACGAGCATCTGTTCATCGACGCGCAGCACGAGCGGACGGCGGGGGCGGCGCATCTGTCCCTGCGGACCTACCTGGATTGGTACCGATACGACGGGGCCTACCCCTACGAAGGCTGGGAGGGCACACCCGACGTGGTCTTGTTCAGGGATTACGCCGACGGCGTGTGGTGGGGCTTCGAGGGGCGGGTGACCCGCGACTTCGGCGCCAGGCAGACGATGACGATGGGCGCCGAAGTGCGCCACAATGCGCGACAGAACCAGGGTGGGAGCTACGACGGCGACTACGCCGAGGGGTTCGCCATCGCGGCCTCGTCGTATGCCTTTGGCGCCTTCGCCCAGGACGAGATTCGCCTCGGCTCGCACGTCCGGCTGACGCTCGGCGGGCGCTACGACGCCTATGAAGGCGCCAGGCGGCTGTCGCCTCGCGCCGCTCTCATCGTCAACACCTCGGCGAACCAGGCGTTCAAGTATCTCTACGGATCGGCGTTTCGTGCGCCGAACGCCTATGAGACCGATTACTACTCCGGAGGCGCGGGGAGTCCCGGGCTCGAGCCGGAGACGACCTCGTCACACGAACTCGTGTGGGAGCGTTATCTCGGGAACTGGCTGCGGACGAGCCTGTCGGCCTATCGTACGGATGTCGATCGGCTCATCACATTTACCGCGCACGAGAACCTGGTCGACGAGTACGCGTTCATCAACCTCGGGCACGTCGACGCGCGCGGCGTCGAGGCCGAAGCCGAGGTTCGCCTGACCAGCGGCCTGCTGGCGGCCGGCCACTACGTCTGGCAGGAGGCGCACGATGCCGACTCCGGCGTGCGGCTGACCAACTCGCCGCGCCACGCCGGCGGCCTGCGCCTGGGCGTGTCCGGTCCCTGGCAATCGCTCTGGTCGACCGAACTGCAGGCGCTCGGCCCGCGCCGCACGCTGGCCGGCACGGGGGTGCGGTCTTCGGTCGTCAGCCATCTGACGGTGCTCGTCCCGCTCGGATCCGCCGTGCGGCTCCAGGCCGGTGTCCGCAACATGTTCGATCGCGACAACGCCGACCCCGGCTCCGAGGAACACCGGCAGATCGTCATTCCGCAGAACGGCCGCACGTGGCGCATCGGGCTCGACTGGTCGTTCCGGTGAGTGTGCGGGGAGTCGTCATGCCTGTGGATCGGGTTGCACAGCCGCCGCCGGACCTGAAGGGTCGATTCGGCGCCTGCGGCCTTGGTGAGGACGTCGGCGCCGCGGCGTGGAGCCTGCTCGCGGCCACACCCGACTTCTTCTACATCGCACCGGTGGATGGGCCGCCCGTCTATCTGAATCCCGCCATCCGCCGGGCGCTCGGCCTCGGGCCGTCCGAGGAGGTCGCGACGCTGCTCGAGTTCCGGCCGCCCGGATTCCATCGGTACCTGCTCGAGGTCATCGTGCCGGCCGCCGAAAAGTTCGGGTCGTGGCGCGGCCGCACCGACTACGTCACGCGGGATGGGGAGGTCATCTCGGCGTCGCAGGTCAGCGTCGTCCGCCGCGGTGCCAACGGCCGCGACTGCCTGTACACGGTCTCCCGGCAGATCGCGCCGGCCGAGACCGCCGACGAGGGCCTGCGGCAGGCCGAGGAGCGGACGCGCTTCGCGCTCGAGGCCGCGCACGCCGGCGTCTGGGAGGCCGACCTCCGCACGGGCCTCGTCACCTGGTCCGACACCATGCGGGCCGTGCAGGGATTCACCGACGAGGAATTCGCCGGTACGCTCGACAGCTTCCTGGCCCTGGTGCACCCCGAAGACCGGCCGGCCGTGAGCGAGGTTATGGAAGCCACGGTCAACCGGCCCCGCGACTTCGCCGTGGAGTTCCGCGTCTTCTGGCCCGATGGCACCCTCCACTGGGTGGCCTCGCGCGGCCGCGTCGACCTGGATGCGGCCGGGCGGCCGATGCGCGTCCTG
>DATKDF010000009.1:0-2058 GCA_035512795.1 Vicinamibacterales bacterium | reverse complement strand
GCCTGCGTCGCCTGCGCCACGGCCGATTCGGCCGAGAGGACGTCTGGCGACGGGGGCGCCGGCGCCGGGGCGAAGGTCAGGACGGCGCCCGGCCGGTATGTCTCGACAATGAACGGCGACCGGCCGCCGCGGCCGCCCCGGCCGCCGGCCTGCGCCACGGCCGCCGGCGTGCCCGGCATCCAGACGACGAGCCTGCCGCCGACCTGGCGGCCGCTGAAGTCGTCATGCCCGGCCCCGAGCGCGACCATCCCGTAGCCGACGACCTCGACACCGTTGAACGTCACCGACTGGCGCGCGCCGCCGTTGACTGGAAAGGTCACGTGCTCGCCGTGCGCAAACGTCCGCGTTTCGCCGTTGACCGTCGCCGAGACGGTCGACTGCTGCGTCACCCGGTAGCCGATGCGCTTGACCGTCTGGAAGTAGCCGAAATCGCCGGCCGGCGCGACGCCCATCTTGCGAAGCTCGTCGGCGACGTACGCGGCGGCCAGCCCGTAGCCTTCCGTGAACGACTGGCGGCCCTGGAGCGCGTCGGACGACAGGTAGGTGAGCCACTCGCGCAGGTCCGGCTCGGCGATGGTGGCAAAGGGCACGCCCGGCGAGAGTTGCGGCGCCTGCGCGAACACGGTCCATCGCGGACCGATGGACACGAGCAGCAGCACCGCAACGGAGGACAGGAAGACGAAGACCGGGCGACAGGAAGGGAGCCTCATCACGTCCTCCAGAACGGCCCCCGGGCGGCGGCCGATTCGGACATTTTAACCAATTCAGTGGATTAGCGAATTCCTTACATGGGAAACCGCATGCCCTCCTTCACCACATCGTCGGCGTCGATCTGCTGATTGGTGTGGTTGATGTGGATGAACCAGACGGCCGCCCGGACGCCTCCGAGGAGCGCGCGGGTGACCGGCATCAGCGGGTGCGGAATGTCGGCCGTCGAACGGCCGGGAATCTCGGCCGAATCGGCGAACGTGCCATCGACGAAGGCGTAGTCGACCGTGTTGGCCAGGTCGCGGATGCTGGTCCCCCAGCGCTGCCACTGGTCGATGTCGGGGATGAAGAGGGCCTTCCGGTTCGGTCCGCCGATGAGAAAGCCGACCGTGTCGGTGAACTCGTCGCGATGCGGGACGTCAAAGACGCTGACGCGGAGGCCATGGCCGAGGTCCACGGTCTCGCCTGGCGCGACCGACAACAACACGATGTTCTCGCGCGAGACGAGCTGACTCCAGGGCCCGTTGTCGCGCAGATACCCGGACATGCGCGGTGTGGCGTAGACGCGCACCTTCTTCGCGTCGATCGACTCGCGGCCGAGATACATGAGGCCCGTGTAATGGCCGATGTGCCCGTGCGTGAGGAACACGCCGTCGGGTGGCCGGCCGCCGGTGAGCGAGTGCACCTGCGACGGGAAGTCGGGCGTCGCGTCGAAGATGTACGAGAGGCCGCGTGCCTCGTTGACGAGCCCCAGGCTCGCCACGCGCTCGGGCCGTCGCTCGCCATTGCGAATCGAGACGCAGAGCGCCTGCGTGCAACCCAGGTGCGGAATGCCCGCGTCCTGCGCGATGCCGAGCACGACCAGCTCCCAGCGATCCTCGGACGAGCGATCGGGGGCAACCATCGGAACCGCGATCACGGCCGCGACGGCGAGCGCGGCGACGATGCCGAGGGCGAGGCGGGGCGGAGGCACTGGAGGGATTCTAGACTGGCCGGCGGGAAGTTCCGCGCGGCCCGCGGGTGAACTTGCCCCGTCGCGCCCGGCGCCCGCGCGCCTGCCGCAGATGGCTCCAGCCACATCCGGTGGCCCGCCTCTTGCAGCCGACCCTTATCTACCGGTCCATGAACGACCACCTCCCCGACCTCGACGCCAGACTCCGGGCGTTGGACGCCGCAATGGCCGACGTCGTCGCCAGACTCGGCCGCCTCGAAGCACAGAGCGCCGACGCGAGTCCTTCGGCCGATCGAGGCCCGGCGCCCGTTTCGCCGCCGGTCGAAAGGTCGTCCGGTTCATTCGACATGCTCGCGCTCGTCGGCCGCACGCTGATCGTGCTCGGGGGCGCGTACCTC
>DATKDF010000008.1:0-2035 GCA_035512795.1 Vicinamibacterales bacterium | reverse complement strand
TGCTGATCGAGCAGCCAGAGCATCCGGCACCGGGTCGGATCGGCCAGCGCCTGGAGTGAATCGAGCAGGGGAACGTCGGCAACCGTCATGAATCCGTAAATCCGGATATAAGGATACTAGACGATCCCTCCCGAGTCAAGGCCCCGGGAAGGCCCGGTCGGTGCTATAACGCGCCATGCCGCCCCCATCCCCCATCCTCGCGTCGGTCGCCGGCGCTCTTCTGATCGCCACCTGGTCGCTCCAGGCCACGCAGTCACCCGACACCGTCGTCCGATTCGGCCGCCTCTGGACCGGCACCGAGACCATCTCCCCCGGCGTCGTCGTCATCCGCGGCGATCGCATCGCCGGCCTCGGCGGCGCGGACTATCCCGTTCCCGCCGGTGCTCGCATCATCGATCTGTCGCGCTACACGGGGCTGCCGGGGCTCATCGATCTGCACACGCACATGACCTACTACTGGGATCGGCAGCCCGGCACCAGGCCGCTCGGGCAGCGGCGCAATCCCGCAGTGACCGTGTACCTTGCGCAGGACAACGCGCGGGCCACACTCGAGACCGGCGTGACCACGGTCCGCGATCTCGGCGCGTCGAACGACACGGACCTGGCGATGCGGGACCTCATCGCCATGGGCCGCATGGTCGGGCCGCGCATGTTCGTGTCGGGCCAGGGCATCTCGGCCGGACGGCGTGGCGCCCCCGGGGGGCCCGACGCGATGCGCGAGACGACCCGGCTGCGGCTCCAGACGGCCGCCGACTGGATCAAAGTGTACGGCTCGCGCGGCAGCTTCCAGAGCGTCGAGACGACCCAGACCGTCACGTTCGAAGAGATGCAGGCCATCGTCGAGACCGCGCATGCGGCAGGCCGCAAGGTGGCGATTCATTCCTACGGCGCCTCGGGCGTGCGCGACGCCGTGCGCGCCGGCGCCGACTCGGTCGAGCACGGCATCGACCTCGACGACGAGACGCTGCGCGAGATGACGCGTCGCGGCACGGTGTGGGTCCCGACCGTCGATCACAATCGCTACTACATCGACGCGCGCGACGAGTACGGCTTCGCACCCGAGTCGATCGCGCCGCTCGAGGCCTACATCCAGGCCAACCTCGAGTCGGTTCGCCGCGCGGTCCGGGCCGGCGTCAGGCTGGGCATGGGCTCCGACGCCGTGTTCTCGATGTTCGGGCAGAACACGCGCGAGCTGTCCTGGTTCGTCAAGGCCGGCCTCTCGCCCGAACAGGCCCTCGCCACCGCCACGACGACGGCCGCTGACGTGCTCGGCGTTGCCGATCGACTCGGCCGCATCGCGCCGGGATACGTGGCCGATCTGGTCGCCGTCGAGGGCAACCCCCTGGCCGATATCGACACGCTTTTCGCGGGCGTGCGCTGGGTGATGAAGGACGGACGCGTCGTCGTGGAGAGAATTACCCGTGCAGATTGACAAGGCTAGGCCTGGCAGACAGAATCCAGCCACTCGCACAGCGGTTCTCCAGTGGCTGGACCTGACTCCGGGGGAGACCCGGATCCCTACCTCGCCCATCACGACCTGATCGAGCAGGCAATCCGCACGTTCTGTCGGCGCCAGCGGCTGTCGGCGACCGAGGCCGAGGACTTCGCCTCCGAGGTGCGGCTGCACCTGCTCGACCGCGAGCGCGCGGTGTTGCGCGCGTTCGAGGGCCGAAGCTCATTCCAGACATATCTGCTGACCGTCATCCGGCACCAGTTTCGCGACTGGCGCAACGCGCTGTGGGGCAAGTGGCGGCCGTCGGCCGAGGCGAGACGGCTCGGCCCGCTGGCCGTCCGCCTCGAAATGCTGCTCGTTCGCGATCGCCTGCCGCTCGATCGCCGGTGGACGTTCCAACTCAACAAGCAGCGGCCACCGCGCAGGCTCGGCCCGCGGGCGCTCGCCGACCAAGTGTCTTTCGAGATGCCGCTCGATGCGGCGTTCGACTATGCGCTCGCCCTGACGGCCGGCGGCACCCGGTTGACGCCGGAGATCGAGCTGCCACGTGACGCCTCGACGACGGTGACCATCGTCAACCGC
>DATKDF010000007.1:0-15673 GCA_035512795.1 Vicinamibacterales bacterium | reverse complement strand
CTCGTCGATACGCCCGAAGTCCACTTCGTAGGCCGAGTAGACATGCGGTGACGTCTGGATGCTCGTCACCATGTGCTCGGCGATCTTCTTGCGGATCACGCCCATCTTCTCGATGCGGACGTTCTCGCCGGGCTGGAAGGCGGGCGGCGGTGTCGGTCGCGCGGCCGGAGCGGGCGCGGGCGCGGCGGCTGCCGGCGCCGCGGTGCGCTCCTCGATGAACGCCTCGATGTCCCGCTTCGTCACGCGGCCTGCGATGCCGGAGCCGTTGAGCTCGGTGATGTCGATCCCGTGCTCCTTCGCGATCTTCCGGACGACGGGCGACGATTTCTGCCGCCTCGTGTCGTCGAGCGTTGCGGGGGCTGCCGACGTGTCCGTGGGTCGTGGCGCCGCCGCGTCCGCCTTCGGCTCCTGCACCGCCTGCGCCTCGGGGGCTGGCGCGCTCGGGGCTTGCGCTGGCGCCGCCGGCGCCGCCGCACCCTTCGCAACCTTCGCACCCTTCTCGCCGATCACGGCCACGACACTGTTGACCGGAACGGTCTCGCCTTCCTTCACCATGATGTCGAGCACCACCCCGGCACCGGGCGCGGGAATCTCGGCATCGACCTTGTCGGTCGAGATCTCGAAGAGCGGCTCGTCCTTGTCGACGTTGTCGCCGACCTTCTTGATCCAGCGGACGATGGTGCCCTCGGCGATCGACTCGCCCATCTGGGGCATCAGAACGTTGGTAGACATGCCCTATAAGTGTATCGCCGCGCCGTGTGTGGCGTGGGCGGCTTCGCCGACGGCCTCGGACATGGTCGGATGGGCGTGAATCGTGCGAATCAGCTCCTCGACGGTGGACTCGAGCCGCAACGCCACGGCGGCTTCGGCGACCAGTTCGGTGGCTCGCGGGCCAATCATGTGGACGCCGAGTAACTGGTCGTACTTCTTCTCGGCCACGATCTTGACGAACCCCTCGGTTTCGCCGGCGATCTTCGCGCGGCCGAGGACGCCGAACGGGAACGTGCCCACACGGACGTCGTAGCCGCGCTCGATGGCCTCGCGTTCGGTGAGGCCGATGCTGCCGATCTCGGGTTCGCAGTACGTACAGCCGGGCACCTGGTCGTAATCGATCGGCTGCACGTCGCGACCGGCGAGTCGCTCGGCGAGGACGACGCCCTCGGCCGACGACAGGTGCGCCAGCTGGGGATGGGCGCCCGCACCCATCGTGATGACATCGCCGATGGCCGACACGCCCGGCACGCCGGTCCGGAAGAGCGAGTCCACCTTGATGTAGCCACGCTCGAGCGTCAGGCCGATCTGTTCCGCGCCCAGGCCGTCGGTGACCGCGCCGCGGCCGGTGGCGACGAGCAGTTTGTCGACGGTCAGGGTTTCCGCCTTGCCACCGCCGTTCTGCATCTCGATCGTCACGGCCCCGTCGGTGACGACCGCCGAGGCGACGCGCGCGCCGGTGCGCACCTTGACGGCGCGCTTCCTGAACGCCTTCTCGAGTTCAGCCGACACGGCCTCGTCTTCGTTGGGCACGAGGCGCGGCAGCAGCTCGATGAGCGTCACCTCGCTGCCGAACCGATGGAAGACCGACGCGAACTCGACGCCGACCGCGCCGCTGCCCATGATGGCGATCGACGCCGGCACGTCCGGCAGGTGAATGGCCTCGTCGCTCGTGATGATGTGCGTCTTGTCGATCGTCACGCCGGGTACGCTCCGCGGCGACGAGCCGGTGGCGATGACGATCTCCCTGGCGGCGATTGACGTCGCCTCCGGCCCGGTCACCTCGACGACGCCGTCTCCGGCGAGCCGCGCCGTGCCCTTGACCCAGGTGATCTTGTTCTTCTTGAACAGGAACTCGACGCCGCGCGTCAGGCCCGTGACGATCTTGTCCTTGCGCTCGTGCACGCGCGCCATGTCGATGCCGGGGCGAACATCGGTCCCGCCGAACGTGATGCCCCAGGTGGACGCCTCCTGCGCAATCCGAAGCGCGTGCGCATGCTCGAGCAGCACCTTGGTCGGAATGCAGCCCCAGATGAGGCACGTGCCGCCGAGCGCCGGCTGGCGCTCGACGACCGCCACCTTGAGCCCGAGCTGCGCGGCGCGGATCGCCGCGACGTAGCCGCCCGTTCCGGCGCCAATGACGACGACGTCATATCGATCCACGAGAACCTCGGCCTGTCGGCCCGCGGGCGGGAACAACGATGTGGGGTCAGGCCCGCCGACGCGACGAGCGTGCCTGACCCCCCGGGGGACTTACTTGCGCGGCAGCACCGCGTCCTTCAACTGCTTTGCAATGCGGGCCTTGACGACGGTCTTCGCCGGGATCTTGATCGGCTCGCCCGTGGCCGGATTGCGGCCCTCACGCGCCTTCCGTTTCTGCACGACCAGTTTGCACATTCCGGGAAGCACAAACTCGCCAGACCGCTTCAGTTCCCTCTCGGACAGACGGAGCAGTTCTTCGAACAGGTCGCGCACCTGCGTGCGCTTCATGTCGAACTTCTCCGCGAAGTGCGCGAAGAGCTCCATCTTGCCCATGCGCCGGGCGTCTGCCATGCCTTCTTCTCCCTGGCTGCGGCGCGCATCAGTAGTGGTGGCTGTCGTTCGAACCGAGCGCGCCGACGGTCCGACAGCAAAAACAACAAAAACGGGCGAAATCGTACTCCTGCCGGGGGTGAGTGTCAATCAGAAGGGCGGTTCAATCGTGCCGGATTGCGCGGACCGGATCCACGCCCGCCGCCCGGCGCGCGGGCAGCCAGGATGCCAGCGCAGCCCCGGCCAGGAGCACGGTCGACACGACGGCATAGGTGGCCGCGTCACGCGCGCTCACGCCCAGCAACTGGCTGGAGGCCAGCGGCAGGACGAGCGCCGCGCCGGCGAGCCCGACCGCAGCGCCGGCGGCCGCCAGCCGCAGTCCCTCGCCAACGACGAGTCGCACGATTCGGGACGGCTCGGCTCCGAGCGCCAGACGAATGCCGATCTCGGGCGTCCGTTCGGCCACCCGGTGCGCCAGCAGGCCGAACAGACCGATGCCGGAGAGGAGCAGGGCCACCGTGCCGAATCCACCCAGCATGACGGCCGACAGGCGCGCGGGCAGCGAACCCAGCGCCCGATGCTCGGCCATCGTCCGGACGTCGAACACGGGCACGTTGGCGTCGCGCGACCGAATCGCGCGCCGCACGCCGTCGACCACGCCGCGCGGTTCGCCGGCCGTTCGCACGAGCAGAGTCATGTCCGGCCGGAAGACGTCGTACAGCGGGAAATACATGTACGGCTGCGGCGGCGCCGCCAGACCGCGGTAGGACACGTTCTCGACGACGCCGACCACAGTGCGCCACCCCGCCACGCGAATCCGGCGCCCGACCGCCGGTTGCCCGGGCCAGTACCGCTCGGCCATCGCGCGGTTGATGATGATGACCGGCTCGGCACCGGCGCGGTCCGCGTCGGTGAGGACGCGACCGGCGACGAGGGGCACGCCCAGCGTCCGGAAGAGGTCGGGTGTCACCAGGTCGTACCCGATCGAAATCTCTTCCCCGTCGGACAGCACGTAGCCCTCGACTTCGACCGACGTATCGCTCCCGCCGGTCCCGAGAGTCAGCGGGATGTCGCGCGCGAACGCAGCTGCCTCGACGCCGGGCAACCGCTGAATCTCCTCGATGACGTCACCCAGAAACGCCTGGCCGCGCGTCTGGTCGTAGCCGGCCGGCAGCAGATCGATCGACGCGAGCAGACCCTGTCTGAGATCGAAACCGGGATCGACATCACCGGCATGCTGCAGTGTCCGCACGAACAGCCCGGCTGCCACGAGCAACAGAACGGAGAGCGCCACCTGCCCGGCGACGATCGACGAACGCAGCCGGCGCCGATTGGCGCCGCTCGCACCGCCGCCGTCCTTGAGCGTCGGGACGAGCGCTGGTCGAGAGGTCTGCAGCGCCGGCACGAGACCGAACACGATCGTCGTCGCCATCGCCAGCGCGAGGCTCACGAGGACTACGCGGAGCGAGTAGCCGCCGACGGTGGCAATCGGCAGGGGCGTCGGCGGTATCAGCGCGTAGAGCGCCCGGCTGAGCAACCCGCTCGCCAGCAGGCCGACGGCGCCGCCCGCCATGGCCAGAAGCGAACTCTCGGTCAGCAATTGCCGTACGATTCGAGTGCGGCTCGCGCCAATCGCAAGCCGGATGGCAATCTCGCGCCGGCGGACCGCGCCGCGCGCGAGCAGCAGACTCGCGACGTTGGCGCACACGATCACGAGCACGATGCCGGTCACGACGAGCAGCAGGCCGAGCACCGGCCCCATGATGGCGGCAGCCGACTGGGGATCCCGCCAGAGCGCGTAGACCGCCACGCCGCGGTCGGCGTTCAGGTCGAGATGCTCACGGGCCAGATCGGCGGCGACGACATTGAGGTCGCGCTCCGCGCGCGCGGCGTCGACGCCCGGCGCCAGGCGGGCGAGCACCGCGAGCCAGGCATTGCCGCGCGCGCCGAGCCGATCGCCCGGATAGACGGCCGTCTGCATCATCATCGGCACCCAGAGGTCGAGCGCAAGACCGGTCGACGCGCCGCGAAATGCCGGCGGCGTGATCCCGACGATGGTGAAGGGCGTGCCGTTGATGCCGACCGTCCGTCCAACAACGGCCGGGTCGCCGCCGAACCTCCGCAGCCAGTACGCGTGCGAAACGACGGCCACCGGCGAAGCGAGCGGCGCGCGGTCGTCGTCGGGCTGAAGCAGCCGGCCGTGCAGCGGCCTGACGCCGACAACGTCGAAGATGTTGGCCGCCGCCAGCTCGCCCCACGCGCGCTCCGCCTCGTCGCCGACGCGGACGGTCAGGGGAATGGCGCGGTAGGCCGTGAGGCCGACGACGCTCGGCGGCAGTCGGTCGCGCATGTCCGCGAAGTTCGGGTACGACGTGCTCCGATCGCGGAACGTGAGCGTCGTGCCTCGCACGGAGGCAAGTGCACCGGCGTCGGTTGCACCGGGAATCGGCCGCATCAGGAAGTTCTCGACCCAGCTGAAGATGGCGCCGTTGGCGCCGATGCCGAGCGCGATGAGCAGGATGGCAACGACGGCGAACCCCGGCCGCCGCGTGAGCAGGCGCGCGCCGTAACGGATGTCGGCGAAGAACGTGGGCATGGCGAAGCTCCTGACACGGAGGACGACGGCATGGACGAGCGCGCCGCGGGCCCTCCAGACGAACTCGAACCAGGTGGCCGCGCCTGGCTGCCGGGTGTCGAGAAAAGCGGCCTGGTGATGGAGGTCGGCGGTCCACTGATGCCGCCAGGCCAGCCGACGCGCGGCCGGCACGAGCGGCGCGGCGAGCGCCACGACACCAAGCGCGAACCGGAGCGCGCGCCCGGCCGTGCGGCTCATCGCCGGCCCGCCTTGCCGCCGTAGTCGCCGACGGCGACGGGCCGGAAGGTCTTGAAGCGCCGCAGACCATCGCTGAGCGCCTCGGCGCCGGCCGGCGTGAGCGTGAAGTAGCGCCGCGGCGGACGCCCCTCGCGATGGGCGATCCGGGCGTCTTCCCATTGCGACCGGACGAGTCGGGCTTCTTCGAAGCGGTCGAGCGTCGGGTAGACCGTGCCGCTCGTGAGGCCTGTGGCGTCCATGATCTCGAAGCCGAAGCGCTTGCCGTCGGCCAGCGCGTGCAGGATTGCGACCCCGCCGAAGCTCATTCCCCGTGTGCGCGCCATGCTGCGTGTTCTCCCCTCAGTGGACGACGGGCCGTCTATGTTTGTTCCCAGTATATGTCAATTATCAACATAGCCAGCGCGGACCCGGCCCGGCGCCGGTAGAATCCCGGGATGTCCGCCGCCCTCGAAACGTTCGACAACGCCCGCCCCGAACGCGACTACGAAATCCTGATTCGCTGCCCGGAGTTCACGTCCATGTGCCCGAGGACGGGGCTGCCCGACTTTGGCGAGATCACGATTCGCTACGTCCCAGACGCCCGGTGCCTCGAGCTGAAGTCGCTCAAGTACTACCTGCTCGAGTACCGGAACCGCGGCGTGTTCTACGAGACGCTGACCAACGAGATTCTCGACGACCTGGTGGCCGCCTGCCAACCACGCCGCATGACCGTCACCGGCGCCTTCACCGCGCGCGGCGGCATCACGACGAGCGTGGTGGTGGAGTATGGGCCCCATTCAGCGGATTAGCGAATTGAGTGAGTGAGCGAATCTGGCACCTCCCTTGCCTGTCTAGGCGTGGGCGCTCGTGGTTTTCGGGCCTTTCCCGAGGTCCGATCGCAGAATCTGCGATCCCGGTCGCCTGTGGGGGTTGCAGAAAATGCACGGGGTCCTGCCAGCACCGGGCTCGTTCATCTGGATCCGCCGGCGGCGCTGGCGGGTGCAGCACGTCACGCGCGACCGCGCGACCGTCCGCGTCGACGTCGGCGCAACCGACGAGCGACGGACCTTCCTCGCGCCGTTCGACCGGCTCCAGCCCGAGGAGGCACGGCGACGACCCGCGCGCGCCCGGCGGTCTCGCGCGCGCGCCGTCATCCTGCAACTGTTCGCCCGTAGTCACTCGGCACGCTGGGTGTCGTCGGCCGTCGGGGCACGCATCGACGTGCTCCCCTATCAGCTCGAGCCGGCGCTGGCCGTTCACGGCGGCGCGCGGCGGGTGCTTCTGGCCGACCAGGTCGGCCTCGGCAAGACGATTCAGGCCGGCCTCGTGCTCGCCGAGGTGGTCGGCCGCCACCCTGCCGCCCGCGTGCTCATCGTCGTGCCGTCGGGCCTGGCCGGGCAGTGGGCGCTCGAGCTGTCGACGCGATTCGGGATCGCGAGCCGCGAGGTCACCCGGACCAGACTCGACGCCGACGTCCGGGCGTCGAGCCGGCACGACGATCCCTGGCGCCGGTCGGGGGTGGTGCTGGCCTCGCTCGACTTCCTCAAGCAACCGCACGTGCTCGACGCGATCCCGCCCGTCCCCTGGCAGCTCGTCATCGTCGACGAGGCGCACGGCGTCTGCGGCGACTCGGCTCGTCATCACGCAGTGACGCGGCTCGCGCGCGTCGCCGAGCGCGTCCTCCTGCTGACGGCAACGCCCCACTCGGGCGATCAGGCGCGCTTCGAGCGGCTGCTGAACCTGGGTGGGCTGGACGATCCATCCGATCCGCTGATCGTGTTCCGGCGGACGCGCGCCGAGCTCGGCGCGGACCGGCCCCGGCGCGTCTGCTGGCGCCGGCTCGAGCTTCCGGCCCCGGCCGCGCGGCTCCTCGACGCGCTTGGCGATTTCGAGCGCGCGCTTCTGGCCGCATCGACGGCCGATTCGCGCGAGCCGGCGCTGCTTCTGCTGTCGGTCTTCCGTAAACGTGCTCTGTCGACGTCACATGCGGCGCTCGCCACGTTCAGCCGGCGCCTGGCATGGCTCGAGGCGGCGGCCGAGCGCTCGACCGCCGCCGACGCCGTCCAGCTTGCGCTCGCCTTCTCACCAGAGGGCGACGACGATGGCGAGCCGGCCGTCGCGCTGGCGGTGACGACCGGCATGCCGGTGCGGCAGGAGCGCGCATGGCTTGGCCGGCTGGTGTCGCTGGCCCGGTCAGCGGCGAGGTCCGAGCACAAGGTCGAGCGGCTCGCGACGCTCCTGTCTCGATCGCCGGAACCGGCCATCGTCTTCAGCGAGTTTCGCGCATCGCTCGAAGTGGTCGCACGCCGGCTCGAAACGGTTCGGACGGTGGCCGTGCTTCATGGCGGATTGTCCGACGCGGAGCGACGGGAGGCGCTCGACGCATTCCGATCCGGACGAGCGACCGTGCTCGTCGCCACCGACGTTGCCGGTCAGGGTCTGAACCTCCAGGATGCGGCACGCTGGGTGGTGAGCCTCGAGCTGCCGTGGAATCCGGCACGACTCGAACAGCGATTCGGACGCGTGGATCGCATCGGCCAGTCGAGGCGGGCGCATCTGACGCTGCTCGTCGCACGTCATCCGACCGAGGACGGGCTGCTGCTGCACCTGGCCAGGCGGACGCTCCTCGCGCAACAGGCCATCGGCGCGGGCCCGTTCGCTGAACTGCTGGCCACGTTGCCGGCCGAAGCGGACGTGCGCGCGACTCTCTTCGGCGAACGCGCGCCGGCCGCCTGGTCCGGCGCCCGGTTGCCTGTCTGCCGTCGGTGGCAGCGCGTGGCGCGTCGGCACGCGGCCACGCTTCTCCGGGCCCGTGCACTTGCCGGCCGGTGGCCCGCGCGAGTCGTCCCGACGAGGCCTGTGTGGAGCCGCGGCGGACCTCGTACCCGCGACTCTGCGCCAGCAGCGATTCTCGTGTTCGATGTCGCGGTGGTTGGCGCGTCTGGCGCCGTCATCGAACGGCGCCCGGCAGCGCTCCGCGTGCCGGGACTGGTCGCCGCCTCCGACCTCACGCCAGCCCTGCTCGAGCGGGCCGCAGAAACCGTGCGCGACGGCCTGAAGAGCCGCCTCGGCCGGCTCGAACGCGTCAAACGGAGCGAGGCGGAGCGACTGGAACGCCGGATGACGCTGGTGTTGCGGCGTCTGGAGCGCGATCTCGAAGCGGCACGACCGCAGCCGGGGCTGTTCGACCGGCGCGCCGAAGCGCGCCTCGCCGGCATGGAGCGCCGCCTCGCCCTGGCCCGAATCGAGATCGATCGGTCGATCCGCGTCGCCCGCGCGTGCGAGGTCACCGCACACCCTCGCGTGTGTGCGGTGCTGTTGCCGTCGTGACGAGCCGACTCGACGGCATCGGCGGCACGCTCTTTCCGGGCCGGTACCTGGAGGACGCCATGATCGGCGACCTGCCGGGCCGCGTCGCATGTGAGGACGTCGAACCGGCGCGGCGCCGCATGGCGCGCTGGTGGGCCACGGTGGAACGGGGCTGCGGACCGGCCACGGGGCTGCGCACGCTGTTCGACGTGGTGGCAATGCCGCTTGCCGGCATGCTCGGCTTTCGTGCGACCAACGTCCGGTTCGACGTCTCGGCGGCCACCGGCCGGCTCGTGACACGGCGCGGGACGCCCGTGGCATTGCTCGTCCAGACCTGGGCCCGGCGCCAACCGGCGACCTGGCGCGAGGTGTGGCTGCTCGCGACGAGCCTGCAGGCGCCGTGGTGTCTGCTGGTCGCGCCACCACACGTGTCGATCGTGGATGCCCGCAGCCGGGCCACGCGGCGAAGTGTGGACTTCACGATGCCGGACGTGCTCGCGCCAGAAAGCTTCGCACGCTTCTGGCGGCTCGCGCACGCGTCGGCGTTCGATGCCGGTCTCGAAGAGCGCGCAGGGACGTCCGGCGCGGGGACGTCGACCCTCGACCGGCTCGTGGCCTGCGCGACGGCACACCAGGATGCGGTTGGTGCGGACCTGCAGCGCGGGGTGGCCGAAGCGCTTGGCGCGCTCGCGCCGGTCGTGATCAACGTGGTCAACGTGGTCAAAGACCCCCGGCGTCTTTCGGAAAGACGCCGGGGGTCTTTCGACGAAGCGCTGACGATCGTCTACCGGATCCTGTTCCTGCTGTTTGCCGAATCGCGCGCGCTCGTGCCGCACACACACCCGATCTATGCGGGCTCCTACTCGATGGCTTCGCTCTGCCGTGAGGCGGTCGCCCGGTCCGAGGTGCCAGGCCTCTGGGATGCCCTGGCGGCCATCACGCGCCTGTCGCGGCGCGGATGCGACATCGATGATCTCGTCGTGGCCCCGTTCAACGGCCGGCTCTTTGCGCGCCTGTCGGCGCCGTCACTCGAGCGGCCCGATGCGACCCGGCGGGCGCACAGCGGAGACGCCCGCGACGGCGCCGTCCGGCGGGCGCTCGTCTCGCTCGGCACGCGCACCGGCCGCGGGGGGCGCGAGACCATTTCGTACGCCGACCTCGGCGTCGAGGAGCTCGGCACGGTGTACGAGCGGGTCCTCGACCTCGATCCGGCCGCGGCCCCGGCCTCGGATGCCCGCCTCGGCGCCGGTCGCCGACCGGCGCGGGGTCACAGCACGCGGCGCAAGGAGTCGGGGACGTTCTACACGCCTCGTCCCCTGACCGAGTTCGTCGTCCGCCGCACGCTCGAACCGCTCGTGCACGGCCGGTCGGCGGCCGGCATTCTGGCGCTGCGCGTGGTCGACCCGGCGATGGGCAGCGGCGCGTTTCTCGTGGCAGCCTGCCGGTATCTCGCCTCGGCATACGAGCGTGCGCTCGTCGACGAGGGCCAGCTCGGCGAGGTCGACCTCGACGCCGAGGCCCGCGCCGACATCCGGCGCCTCGTGGCCGAGCGGTGCCTGGCAGGCGTCGACGCCAACCCGGTTGCCGTCGAGCTGGCACGGCTGTCGATCTGGTTGACGACACTTGCGCGCGGCAAGCCGCTCGGCTTTCTCGACCACCGGCTGCGCACCGGCAACAGCCTGCTCGGTGCCTCACCGGCCGACCTCAGCCGGTTCTCCACCTCGCGTCGTCCCGGCGCCGGAGGGGCGCGGCTCCCGCTCTTCGATGACGACATGCTGGCCGACACGATCGCGCGGGCGGGACGCCCGCTCCTCGAACTGCTCACACGGCGCGACGACCATGTCGACGACGTCCGTGCGAAGGAGCGGTTGTGGCGGGACATGACCGGTTCGGACGGCCCGCTCACCCGGTGGCGCGACGGGTGCACGCTCTGGTGTTCGCAGTGGCTCTGGCCGGCGACGGCAAGCCGGCCGTGCCCGTCGCCGGCGGAACTGCGCACGGCACTCGACGCCCTGCTCCGCGCCGACGGGACGCTGCCCGGACGCACGCTCGAGGCGTGGCTCGAAACGGCGCGCGCCGTCGAGGCCACACACCGCCTGTTCCACTGGCCACTCGAGTTCCCGGACGTCTTCCACGAGGCCGACGGCCTGCCGCGTGAACAGCCGGGGTTCGACGCGGTCATCGGCAACCCGCCGTGGGAAATGCTGCGGCGCGATCCAGCCGCGCAATCGTCCGGCCAGCCGACAAACGAGCGCGGCGTCGCGTTTCTGCGCCGCTCGGGCGTCTACCGCATCAGCCACCGCGGACATCTGAACCTGTACCAGCCGTTCGTCGAGCGCGCGCTCGGCCTTGCGCGGCGCGGGGGCCGTGTGGGCCTCGTGCTGCCGTGGGGCTTTGCCTCCGACGACGGCGCGGCCGACCTGCGGCACGAGATCGTGGAGCGGCACGGTCTCGAGACGGTCGTCGGCCTCGACAACGGCGCCGGACTGTTTCCAGTTCATCGCGGCCTCCGCTTCCTCGTCGCCGTCGTCCGGGCGGGCGTGCCGGTACCGGTCATCCGCGCCCGCTTCGGCGTGCGAACGGCCGCCGAACTGGCAGACCTGCCCGGTCGTGACGACGACCCGGCTGCCAGCGCCTACCCGGTTCGCCTGACTGCGGCGGACCTGTCGACCATCGGCGGCGCGCGCCGTCGGCTGCCCGACGCCCGGCGCGCCGGCGACCTGGCGCTGGCCGGACGCCTGATGCGCCAGTGGCCGGCTCTCGGAAGCCCGGCGGGCTGGCACGTGCACTTCGGTCGCGAACTGAACGCGACCGACGATCGGGGCCTGTTCCGGCCGGCCGGGCTGCCCGTCCTCGAGGGCAAGCACATCCGGCCGTTCGGGGTCGACACGGCCGGCGTGTCGCAGTTCGTGGACCGCCGCGACGCCGAGCGGGCACTTGGGGACCGGATCAACCGGCCGCGCCTGTCCTACCGCGACGTGTCGGGCGTCGCCAACCGCCTGTCGCTCATCGCGGCCGTCGTCCCGGCCGGCACGGTGACGACGCACACGCTCGTGTGCCTGCGCGAGCCGCTGGCCATCGAGCAGCAGCACTTTCTCTGCGCGCTCTTCAACTCGTGGGTCCTGAACGCGATCGTGCGGCTGCTGATGGGACAGCACGTGACCACGGGACTGGTCGAGGACCTGCCGGTCCCGCGCTGGACGGGCGGCGACGACCAGCAGGCTGTTCTCGGACTGGGCCGGGTGCTGGCGGGGGGCGGTCCCGACGTCGAGCACGAGGCGCGGCTGCAGGCATCGGTCGCCGCGCTCTACGGACTGGAGGCCGACGCGCTGGCCGAGATCGCGTCGGGCTTCCCGCTCGTCGACGCGGCGCTGCGACAGCGGGCGGTCGAGATCCTGCGATCCACGCCGGTTGGGCTATAGTCCCGAGGGCGTGGCCAACTACGGGTTCGTCATCGACCTGCGCAAGTGCATCGGGTGCCATGCGTGCACGATCGCGTGCAAGGCCGAGCACGACATCCCGGTGGGTGTCAATCGGTGCTGGGTCAAAACGGTCGAGAAGGGGACGTTCCCCGACACGCAGCGGCTGTTCTTTCCGGTGCTGTGCAACCAGTGCGAGGAGGCGCCGTGCATGAACATCTGCCCGACCGGCGCCCTCTTCAAGCGCCGCGACGGCATCGTCGATTTGAACGGCGAGGCGTGCATCGGCTGCCGGGCGTGCATGGTGGCGTGCCCCTACGATCAGCTGTTCATCGATCCCAACACGCGGACAGCCGAGAAGTGCAACTTCTGCGCGAACCGGGTCGAGAACAAGCTGCAGCCGGCGTGCGTGAGCGTGTGCCCGACCGAGTGCCGGATTTTCGGCGATCTCGACGATCCGTCGACCGAGGTGGCCCGGATCGTTCAGCGCGAGTCGGTGATGGTGCGCAAGCCCGAGAAGGGCACCGGCCCGAAGATCTTCTACCTGTCGGCCGACGAAAGCGTGATTCGGCCGGAGGTCGCCGTGCGGCCGTTCATGTTCCGCGAGGGCCAGGTGCACCTGCGGCCGATCGGGTCGGTAGAACCCGATCCGGCGCGTCCGGGCGACGCGCGCGTGGATTACGACGTGCCGCACCGGAAGGCGTGGGGTCTCGACCTCGTGCTGTACCTGCTCACCAAGGGCGTTTCGACCGGGGCGATGTTCCTGTCGGCGCTGTTCTGGCTGCTCGGCGACACGTCGCCGCTCGTCACGGTGGCCGGACCGGTGGTGGCGGTGCTGTTTGCGATCGCCACGGCCGTCGTGCTGATCATCGATCTGGAGCGGCCCGAGCGGTTCCTGTACATCCTGCTGCGGCCGAACTGGACGTCGTGGATGGCGCGTGGCGCGTTTCTGCTGACCGCGCACGGCGGGATTGCGACGCTCTGGGTGGTGCTGGCGCTTGTCGGCTGGACCGACGCCCTCACGTGGCTGGCGCCGGTCGCGATGGTCGTCGCGCTCGGCGCGACGGCCTACACGGGGTTTCTGTTCGCGCAGGGCCTCGCGCGCGATCTCTGGCAGGGCCCCCACGCGACGATCGACCTTCTCGTGCAGGCCGCCGCCGAAGGCAGCGCGGCGATGCTCGTGGCGGCGCTCGTGACACCGGCATCACCCGAACTACTGCGCGCACTCGGCCTGACACTGGCCCTGACCTCGCTCGCGCACCTCGGGCTGCTCGTCATCGAACATCTGCTGTCGCCAAGTCCCACCGTGCACCACGAACTGGCGGTGCGCGCCGTGGTCCGCGGCCCCTATCGGTACTGGTTCTGGATTGGGGCGCTCGGCCTCGGTGGCCTTGCGCCCGTCGTGCTGGTGACGCTCGCGTCAACGGCGGGCTTCCCGGTCGGCCTGCTGGCCGTCGCCGCCCTCGTCGCCCTGGCCGGCAGCCTGGCGTGGGAGTACGTCTGGGTGGAGGCGGGACAAGCGGTGCCGAACTCATGAATTCAGCGAATCAGCGACGTCATTCACTATTCACTCATCATTCACTCATTCACTCATTGACTCATTCACTCATTTCATTCACTAACCCACTCAATTCACTAATTCGCTGAATCGGCTGGCATCACTTCACACTTTATGTCCTTCCGCACCCACCCCGACCCGTCCCAGTGGGACGACTTCGTCGACTTCGAGTCGACGAGCTGGCCGAAGAAGGATCGGCGACGCTACTGGATCATTCCGAGCATCTGCTTCAACTGCGAGTCGGCGTGCGGGGTGATTGCGTACGTCGACAAGGAGACGCTCGACGTCCGGAAGATCGAGGGCAACCCGGTGCATCCCGGCAGCCGGGGGCGGACGTGTGCCAAGGGCGTCGTCACGCCCAATCAGCTCGAGGATCCCGACCGCATCCTCTACCCCCTGAAACGCGTCGGCAAGCGCGGCAGCGGCGAGTGGCAGCGCGTCAGCTGGGACGAGGTGCTCGAGGACCTCGGCGGGCGCATCCGGAAGGCCATCCAGGAGGACCGGCGGCGTGAGGTGATGTATCACGTGGGCCGTCCGGGTGAGGACGGCTACGTCAACCGTGTGCTGCAGGCGTGGGGGCTCGACGCCCACAACAGTCACACGAACATCTGCTCGTCGTCGGCGCGGCTCGGGCACTTCCTGTGGTGCGGCGCCGATCGGCCGTCGCCCGACCACGCCAACGCGCGCACGATCCTGCTGCTGTCCTCGCACCTCGAGTCGGGTCACTATTTCAACCCGCACGCGCAGCGGATCATCGAAGGCAAGACGCGCGGCGCGAAGCTCATCGTCATGGATCCGCGGCTGTCGAACACGTCGGCCAAGGCGGATCTCTGGCTGCCGGCGAGGCCGGGCACCGAGGCGGCGCTGCTCCTGGCGATTGCGAAGTACCTGCTGGACACCGGCCGGTACAACCGCGCGTTCGTCCGCCGCTGGGTGAACTGGGAAACGTACCTCGAGCGGTTGCGACCCGAACTGCCGCGGACGTTCGAGGCGTTCGAGGCGGCCCTGAAGGACGAGTACGCGGCCTTCACGCCCGAGTATGCCGAGGCCGAGACGGGCGTGGCGGCGGCGAAGGTCCTCGAGGCCGCCGAGGCCGTGGCCTCGGCGGGCACGGCCCTGGCGTCGCACAGCTGGCGCGCGGCCGCGGCCGGACATCTCTGGGGCTGGCAGATCACGCGCAGCCTCTACTTGCTGACCGTCCTCATGGGCGCGATCGGTGAACCGGGCGGCGTCAACCTGCACGTGACGAACAAGTTCGTGCCGAAGCACCCGAACCCGCCGCCGGCGCCCGACTACTGGAACGAACTGCTCTTCCCGAAGGAATTCCCCCTGGCGTACCACGAGATGAGCTTCCTGCTGCCGCACTTCCTCAAGGAAGGCCGCGGCCGGCTCGACACGTATTTCACACGCGTCTACAACCCGCTCTGGACCAACCCGGACGGCTTCTCGTGGCTCGAGGTGCTCGAGGACGAGTCGAAGATCGGCTGCCATGCGGCGCTCACGCCGATCTGGAGCGAGACGGCGTGGTTTGCCGACTACGTGCTGCCCATGGGCCTCGGCACCGAGCGGCACGACACGATGAGCCAGGAAACGCACGCCGGCCGGTGGCTCGGCTTCCGGCAACCGGTGCGCCGGGTCGCAATGGCCAGACGCGGTACGCCCGTCGACCGGACGTCCGAGGCCAACCCGGGCGAAGTGTGGGAGGAATCCGAGTTCTGGATCGCGCTTTCCTGGAAGATCGACCCGGACGGCGCACTCGGCATCCGGAAGTACTTCGAATCGCCCTATCGCCCGGGCGAGCCGATCACGGTCGACGAGTACTACGGCTGGATGTTCGAGCACTCGGTGCCCGGCCTGCCCGAGGCGGCGGCGAAGGAGGCGCTCACGCCGCTCGAGTACATGCGCAAGTACGGGGTCTTCAAGGTGGACGACGTGGCCTACAGCAAGGCCCACGAGGCGCCGGTCGCCGAAGGCGGCATCGAGGTGGACGGCACACGCCTGGCCGGGTTCAACACGCCGTCACGCCGGCTCGAGTTCTACTCGACCACGCTG
>DATKDF010000006.1:0-2240 GCA_035512795.1 Vicinamibacterales bacterium | reverse complement strand
GCCAAGCTCGTCGCACTCTGCGATGCCGATGCCCTGGTCCTCGGCCGCCGCATCGCGGAATGCGAGAAGGAAGGTATCAAGGTGGCCTCCATCCACGATTACCGCGAGCTCCTCGAGCGTCAGGACATCGACGCCGTCGTCCTCGCCACCCCGCCGGCGCACCACGCGCCGGCCACGCTCGATCTGGTCGCCCGCGGCTTTCACGTCTTCGTCGAGAAGCCCATGGCCACGCGCCTGGCCGACGCCAGGGCCATGGTCGAAGCCGCCGACCGCGCCGGCGTCGTCCTCTCGGTCGGCCTGTATCGCCGCTTCCTGCCGTCCGTCCGGCTCCTGAAGCACCTCATCGACACGCGCCGATACGGCGCGCCGCTCGCCGTTGACATCGAAGAAGGCGGCCCCTACGGCTGGCAGCTCGCCTCGCTCGACGGCCTGACGCGCGAGGGCGCCGGCGGCGGCGTGCTCATCGACATCGGCTCGCACCTTCTCGACGAGCTGCTGTTCCTCGTCCCCGGACGCGCCTCACTCGATTCGTACCGGGACAACTCGAGGGGCGGCATCGAGACGGACTGCCTCGTCCACTTCGACCTCGACTTCGCACACGGCCACCTGCCGGTCCGCATGGAACTCAGTCGCACGCGCGAGCTCTGCAACACCATCCGGATTGAGTGCGAGGAAGCAACGCTCGAACTGCGGCGCCCGGACTTCACCCAGGTGCTGGTGCACCGGCGCGAGGCATCCTCCTCCGCCTCGGCGGGCCGGCCGGTCGTGCAGCTTTCGGCCACCTGGGCCGGCTCGGGCCCGTTCGTCGGCTTTCAGGCCTTCCGCGACGAGATCGACGACTGGGTGTCGGCCATCGCCGACGGCGGCGAGCCGCTGCTCTCGGGCCGGTCGGTGCTGCCCGTCGTGAAGCTCATCGACGAGTGCTATGCCCGGCGAACCGACCTGCCGGAGCCGTGGACGGATGAAGGGCTCGCACCGGCGACCGTTGCCGTGCCAGTTCGACGTCGTGTCCTCGTTACGGGCGCCGGCGGATTCCTCGGTGGCCGCACGGTCGAAATCCTTCGCGAACGGTATGGCTTCGACGTCGTCGCGCTCGTCCACCGGCCCGGGAGCGCGGCAAGGCTCGCGCGCTGGCCCGGCGAGATCGTCGTGGGCGACGTGACGTCGGCCGACGACATGGCCAGGGTCGTCGCCGGCTGCGACGCCGTTGTGCATTGCGCGGTCGGCACGACGTGGCCGCCCGAGGCCGCGCGCAAGGTCACAGTGGAAGGCACCCGCACGGTGGCCGAGGCCGCCCGCAAAGCCGGCGTCCGCAGATTCGTCCACGTCAGTTCACTGTTCGTGCACCGGCGTGACGGCTCGGGTACTCTCGACGAGACCACGCCCCTCGAGCCGCCGGCAACCGACGGCTACGGCCAGGCCAAGCTCACTGCCGAACGCGCGCTCGCGGAGATCGCGCGCCAGGGTCTGTCCACCATCGTGATCAGGCCGACGCGGATTTACGGCCCGTTCTCGAAGACGTTCACGATTCGGCCCCTGCAGGCCATTGCCGCGGGCACGTTCGCGGTGACCGGCGGCGAGGTGCCGGCCAACAGGGTCTACGTGGACAACGTGGTCGAGGGCATTGCCCGCGCCCTCGAGGCGCCAGGCAAGCTCAGTGGTTCGGCCTACCTCGTGAGCGATCCGGAGCAGCTCTCCCTTCTGCGGTTCTACGAGTACTTCGCAGAGCGCGCAGGCCGTGCGGTCAAGCTGTCTCCGGGCGTGCCGGGCAAATCGGCGGCGCCCTCTCCTGGCCTGGTCGCGCGCTGGACGGGCGCCGGCCGGGCCATTGCCACCTCGCCGGAGTTCCGCGGGTTCGTCAAGAGAGTCCTCGGCACCGACCCGGTCGGCCGGATTCCCCGCAAACTGTGGGACCGGTCGCCGCGGCTTCAACAGCAGTTGCTGCGCCGCTTCGGCTCGGACGCGGCCGTCGTGTACCGGCCACAGACCCGCAAGGCGAGCGACGACCTCGTTTATTACGGCGAAGCGGCGCTCGTGTCGATCCGGAAGGCCGAAGCGGAGCTGGGGTTCGCGGCCGCCGTCGCACCTGGCCGCGCACGGGAGCTGACGCTCCTCTGGGGCGAATACGCGCGGCTGGTGCGGACGTAAGCAGCGGCTCGGCCCTGCCGTCGTGATGAGCTGTCATGGAACAAGGGCCCACCTTCCTCGAAACGGTCCGGCACGTATTCGACAGTCGGGAC
>DATKDF010000005.1:0-3860 GCA_035512795.1 Vicinamibacterales bacterium | reverse complement strand
TGCGTCCGCCCCGCGCGCGCACACGACGACGCGGCAGCCTTCGGCGACCAGGGCGCGAGCCGAGGCCAGTCCCAGGCCTCGGCTCGCGCCAGTGACGATGGCCACGTGGTCGGTGAGGTCGAGGTTCATGGGAGGTTCATGGGGTCGGAGGAGTTTTCCACAGATCCGGGCGTTTCGGTGCCAGAGGTCGCAAAAGACCCCCGGCGTCTTTTTGACCAGTCAAAAAGACGCCGGGGGTCTTATTCGTTCAGACGCCAGTCGAATTCCCGATACACCATCCGGAACGTGTCCCGCTCGAGCATGGCCTGCTCGCGACTGAACACGTGAGGATAGACCATCGCCGCCGCCGCCCGCTCGATCGGGCTCCGCGACGTCCACCGGCCGGCCGCCTGCGCCTCGAACGACCGCACGAAGGCCTCCTCGCGCCAGCCCACGATGGGCGAGATGACCAGCCGCTCCTCCGCCAGGTCAACCTCGGAACAGACGAGCCGCGTGGCGCACTCCTTGACCACCTCGCCAAGTTGCGCGTCGAGGCGGGCGGCACTGAACGCCTCGCTTCGCAGCCGTGGACTGCCGAGCGCACCACGGCCAAGCGCCAGCGACAGGCGCGCATCGCCGAACGAGGCAAGCAGGTGCTCCTCAATCCCGTCGAGCGTCATCGCGCGCCCGGCCACACGATGCGTCACGCGCTCGAACGCACCGGGAATCTGCCGGATGCTCCGCTCGGGATACTGCTGAGTCCGCGTCGCAATCGGGTACGCGTCGATGACCGTCCGCAGCACGATCGCGTTGTACGCGTTCAGCCAGAATGCCTGCTGCTCGGCCGGCGACCAGCTGGCCACGTCCGCTGGGGGCACGTCGAGCGATGCGATGTACCGATCGAGCGGCCCGCGCTCGGCCTTGAGTGCGCGGTAGTACACACGGCCCTCGCGCACGTACGTGTCGAGGATGCGGTCGAAGACGACATGCCGGTCGGCCTGCCGGCTCTCGAGGCCAGCCGGGCGGGGCGCCGCAACGAGGATCGCTGCCGCGATCACGCCGCCGGCCACGGCCGCCCCGCTACGGCTTGCGCGCATAGACGGTCATGATGTCACGGAGGTTGACGACCGGCTGCACCTGCCCGAGCCCCAGCCGGCTCGCGGCTCGAAGCACGGGTGCGGAGAGGCGCGGCGAGACGATGGACGCGGCCTTCCAGGCGGCGAAGTCGAGCGGCACGCGCTTGCCGGGCCGCTCGAGGGCCGCCATGTGGAACCCGGCCGTACCGAGCACCCTCGCGAGCGAGTCCGGCGTGAAGAAGTAGAGGTGCTTCGGCGGAATCATCAAGTGCCAGAAGCGTCCCGTCAGCCGCGCGACGAGGCTCGCCGCGTCACCGGTGCTGATCGCCAGGTACCCGCCGTGCGCCACCGCGTCGAAGGCTCGCCCAAGGCTGGCGACCGGGTCCGGCACATGCTCGATGTAGTCCCACATCGTCACCAGATCGTACGACCCGGCCTCGACGTCAGCCGAGGCGAAGTCGCCCTGGACGACGTCGAGCCCGCGGGTGCGTGCCACGTCGACGGCAAACGCCGACAGTTCGATGCCGCGCGGCCCGGTCACACCGGCTTCGCGCGCGGCCACGAGAAAATCTCCGGTGGCCGCCCCGACGTCGAGCCACCGGCGACGGCCGAGCCCGGGCAGCGTCAGGAGCCGGGCGATGCGGTGCCGCGCGTTGATGACGCCGACGCCCGGGCCCTGGTCGGCGGCCTCCTCGAACTTGTGCCCGACGCGGAAGAAGGTCTCGCCGTAGAGCCGCTCCAGTTCAGCCGGCGACGGAATCTCCTGACAGTAGACGAGCCCGCACACCTCGCAGCCGACGATAGTGAAGCCGTTCCTCGAGAACCGGCGTCCGATCCGCGTCGCCTCGCCGCAGGCGTGACAGGGCCGCCAGGTCATCGAGCGGCGATGGCGGCGTTGAACCCGGCCGGGTCTTCGAGGTTGGCGAGGTGTCCCACGCGCGGCAAGACGACCAGGCGCCACCCCGGGATGGCCGCATGCATCGATTCGGCCTCCGACACGGGAATGATCGCGTCCTCGGCACCGTGGATGATGAGCGCCGGGCACGTGATGTGCTTCAGGATCGGCGTCGAGTCCGGCCGGTCGCGCATGGCGCGCATGCCGCCGGCCAGCCCGTCGGATCCATTGAGGGTGATGAGCCTCGTGACGGCGTCGGCCAGATCCGGCTGTTCGCGCCGGGTCGTCTCGCCGAGGAGCTTCGGCACCATCCCGCGCGCCAGGCCGTCGGCACCCTCGCGGGCGATCAGATCGAGCATCGCGCCGCGCTGCACCTTGCCGTCGGGCGAGTCGGAGCCCGCGCGCGTGTTAGCCAGCACGAGGCCCGACACACGTTCGGGCGCGCGATGGACGATCGCCAACGCCACGTAGCCGCCCATTGACAGGCCGCCGATGTCGGCCGCCGGCACGTCGAGGTGCGTCAGCAGCTCGAGGATGTCGTCGGCGTAGCCGTCGATCGTCTGGCTCTCGAGGCCGACACATTCCCACGCGGGCCCCGCACCTCGAAACCCGTGCAGGTCCGGTGCGAGAAACCGCCAGCCGGCCGGCACGCGGCCGAGCTGCGGCAGCCACTGGTCGGCGCTCAACGGAAACGCGTGGATCCAGACGAGTGGCCGGCCGTGGCCCGCCTCGAGATAGCGGACCGGGCGCCTGGCGAGGTGGGCCGTCCGGGTCATCACAGGAGCATTCTAGGCGTACGACGCGAGCCATCGCGTACCATAGTCACGTGAGGTCTCGATTGATGAAGCGTGCCGTTCAGGGTGCCGTCGTGCTGGTCGTTCCGATCATGGTGATTGCCTGCTCGCCGAGAGACGACACGGCCGCGCCGCCTGATGTGGCGGCGCCACCGGCCGACGCCCTGCGGACCGAGTCCGGGATTGCGTCCAGGATGATCCGGGTCGGTCTCGGCAGCCGACGGCCGACCAGCACGTCGCAAGTCACGGTCCACTACACCGGCTGGACGACCGACGGGGAGATGTTCGACACGTCGATTGGCGACACCCCGCCGACGTTTTTGCTCGACGGGGTCATCCCCGGCTGGACCGAGGGTGTGCAGCTGATGGTCGAGGGCGAAAAGCGGCGCTTCTGGATTCCCGGCCACCTGGCGTACGACAACAGCCCACGCGAGGACGCGCCGCGCGGCACGCTCGTCTTCGACATCGAGCTCATCAGAATCCGCTAGGCAGCGGCGGCGGAAACGGAACGCCGGGGCCTCGATCGCGCGGGGGCACCGTCATATGATCGCCCCATCATGTGCCGCAACATCCGGACGCTGTTCAATTTCGACCCACCGGCGACCGACGACGAAGTGCGGGCCGCCTCCCTCCAGTTCGTCCGCAAGCTCTGCGGATTCGCGAAGCCGTCGCGGGCCAATCAAGAAGCGTTCGACCACGCCGTCGAGGAGGTCTCGGCCGTCGCCCGCCGGCTCGTCGACACGCTCGTGACGCAGGCGCCGCCGCGCAACCGGGCCGACGAAGCCCGGAAGGCGCGGGCGCGCGCGGCCGAGCGGTTCCCCGAGAGCGCCTGACCTACACCGGCCGCGAGACCAACCGCCCGCCCAGCCACGCCGCCGGCAAGTGAACCGCGACGCTGGCCGCACTCATCCAGAGCGGGTGCGGAATCGTGATGACGTTCACGAGTGCGCCGAGCGTCAGTACCGTGCCGACCAGCGCCGGCTCCACCAGGCGGCCGCGCGCCACCCGTCCGGCCACGGCCCCGCCGGCCAGTCCCCCGCACACGTAGGCCGCCAGGATGAACAGCAACGCGCCGGTCGGCAGGTGCGCCACGATCGCGGCCATCCCTTCCGGCGT
>DATKDF010000004.1:0-3063 GCA_035512795.1 Vicinamibacterales bacterium | reverse complement strand
CGCGGCTGGGCGGCGCCTCGACGTCCTCGTCAAGATCGACGTCGGCTTTCATCGCTGCGGCATGGATCCGGACGCGCCGGGCGTCGTCGATCGGATCCGGCAGGTGGCCGATCTCGCTGGGCTGCGGTTCCTCGGACTTCTGAGTCATGCCGGTCATGGATACGGCGCCGGATCGGTCGACGAGCTTCGGGCGATCGCGGAGCGGGAGGCGCAGGTCCTGAATGGCCTGGCGGCGCGCCTGCGCGATCTGTCCGTGCCCGTCGAGGAAGTGAGCGTCGGCGCGACGCCGACGTCGCGATTCATCGAGATCCAGAAGGGCGTCACCGAGATGCGGCCGGGCAATTACGTCTTCTTCGATCGCACCCAGGCCGGACTCGACGCCGCCCGGCTCGATCAGTGCGCGCTCCACGTCGTCGCGACGGTGGTCAGCCGGCCAGCTCCATCTCGAGTCATCGTCGATGCGGGCTCAAAGGTGCTGACCTCGGACGCCGTGCGGGGCTTCGGCCAGCAGGCGGGACACGGACTCGTCTACCCGTCACTCGAAGCGACCGAACCGGACCGGTCGATCGTCATCGAGCGGTTGTCCGAAGAGCACGGCGTGGCCAGAGTGCCCGCCGCGTGCCCGCTCCGCATCGGCGACCGCGTTCGAATCCTGCCGAACCACTCGTGCGTGGTTACCAATCTGGCGGACGAACTGCTGCTCGTCGACGGGGC
Organism: Vicinamibacterales bacterium; assembly: GCA_035512795.1. Lineage (GTDB taxonomy): Bacteria > Acidobacteriota > Vicinamibacteria > Vicinamibacterales > SCN-69-37 > DATKDF01. The sequence continues at coordinate 2,349 of DATKDF010000004.1, read as the reverse complement.
GGCGGTCGTCGACAGGCTGCCGGTCGCCGCGAGGGGAAAAGTCAGATAGGACAGAGGGCGGTGCCCTATCTCGATCCCTTCACGACCTGCGGTACTCCCTGCGTCATCCACGCGGGTGCGGGCTCGCCCTTCAGGTAGTGATCGAAGTACTGGCGCATGCGGATCTGGAAGTCCTTCTGGTTCTCGCGCCGGCCGAGGTGGTGCGCTTCGTCCGGATAGGAGAGCAGGATGACTTCCTTGCCGAGTCGGCGCGCGGCCGCATAGAACTCGAGGCCCTGGCCCCAGTCGACCGCGCCGTCGGCCGTGCCATGCAGGATCAGGAACGGCGTCTTGATATTGGGCGTGTGGTGAATGGGCGACTGACTCTCGTACAGTTCATGCGCATTCCACGGCGTCACCTCGCGGCCCATGCGCACCTGGCCGACCTCGGTGATGCCCTGCTGGATGTTGCCGCTCGACCGGTACAACGTGCCGTAGAAGCTCACGAGGTTGGTCGGCGGCGCACCGGTGACGACGGCCGCGAACATGTCGGTCTGCGTCACGATGAAGGACGACTGGTAGCCACCCCAGCTGTGCCCCTGCAGGCCGACCCGCTTCGGGTCGGCGTAGCCGAGCTCGATCGCCTTCCGCACGGCGCTGCCCACGCAGTCGAGCGCCGACGATCCGGGTTTCCCGATCTCGTACACCACGTCCGGCTGCAGGACGATGTAGCCGTTGCTCGCGTAGGTGGGGATGTGCGGCCGGTCGTCGTACGGCGGGATGTGGAAGTTGTGGTGCGTGTTCGACATCGTCTCGTAGAAGTACACGAGCATCGGATACTGCCGGCCCGGTTCGTAGTTGGCCGGCAAGGTCATCGTCGCCTGCAGGCGCTGGCCCTTGCTGTTCGTGTAGTCGATGAGCTTCTTGGTCCCCCACGCGAACTCCGTGAAGATGTCCGGGTGCGCGTCGGTCACCTGACGCGGTGACGCAAAGCGCTTGTCGCTCAGCCAGTAGTTCGGGTACTCGTTGAACGTCTGCTGCGTGAAGACCATCCGGTCGGCACGGTCGGCCACGATGGGATTGCCAATCGACTTGTCCTCCCAGATGAGCGGCGCCGGCGACTGGCCGGGCACGAGCTCGAAGTACCCCGACTTCTTCGTCCACTGCCCCGACGCGGCGAGCACCACGGGCCTGGCGAGATCGATCGGCGCCGCCGCACCGCCACCACCCCCGCGCCCGCCGCCGCCGCGCCCGCCGCCGCCGCCGAGACGCGTGACGCGGAAGCGCACTTCCTGCCTGGCGCCCTCGCCCCGGGTCAGGTTCACCGGCCGGCCGCCTTCGAGCGGCAGCGCCCAGACGTCGTAGCGGTCGTAGAGCACGGCCGACCGGCCGTCCGCGCTGAAGCCGCCGACGCCGTACACGGGCCGCTCATAATCGTGATCGTCTTCCGCGTTGACGAAGCTCCGTCCGCCGTCGATCTGCGTCTTCCGGCCGGACGCCATGTCGTACGAGAACACCTGACCGCCCTTGAGATACAGGAACCACTTGCCATCGGGCGAGAACCCCATCGTGCGCGACAACCCGCGCTCGATGAGCGCGCGCTCACCGGTCGAGAGGTTGACCCGGTAGATGTCGGCGCGGCTGCCGCCCCACGCGAGCTCGCCCTGATAGGCGTCGTCCTGCCGGCCGATCGCCCAGGCCAGGTCGTCGGTGGGCGTGATCGTCCGCATCGCGTCGTCGGCAATCTGGCGCACCGCGCCGGTCGCCGGATCGAAGACGGCCGCAAGCGTCGCGCGCCGGTCCTGATTGACGCGCACGATCTGCGCCGACTGGGGCACGGCGTCCTTCCAGTGCCAGACGTCCACATTGGCACGCGGCTCGGACGACTCTTCGGGCGCCGCCTCCTGAGCCTTGAGCCCGAACAGGATGCGCGTCCCCGTGTTGTTCCAGCGGAGGGACGCGAACTCGCTCACGACCATCCCGGCCGGAAACGACGATGCGGAGACCGGGTTGAGCGTGACGCTGCCTGCGCCGGGCGACCCCACGTTGGTCCAGGCCAGCAGGACGTTGTCCTTCTGCAGCCTGTCTTCGGCCTTCATGCCGCGAAGCACGGCCAGGTGCGTGCCCTCCGCACTCCACGCCAGTTGCTCGTAGTCGGCCGCGGCGGCATCGAGCATCTGCACCGCGCCGGTCGCGAGCGTCATCACGTAGACGCCGTTGCCGAGCCGCTCGGGTCCCCGCACCGTGTACGCCATGAACGCACCGGCGTCGTCGAAGCTGTAGCTGCCGACGTTGCCGACAAACTGCTGCCGGGCCGACACGAGGTGGCGCATCACGAGATCAGCGGCCGGTTGCGACAGATCGACTGGC
>DATKDF010000003.1:0-3600 GCA_035512795.1 Vicinamibacterales bacterium | reverse complement strand
TGGCCGCCGAACGGGCTCGTCCCGGCCTGGAAGCAACCCGCCGGCGGTGGCTATGCGTCGTTTGCGGTGGCGCGCGGGCGTGCGTTCACGATCGAACAACGCGGCCGGCAGGAGGTGGTCGCGGCCTACGACGTCGACACGGGCCGCGAACTCTGGACGAGCGCGTGGGAGGAACTCTTCAGCGAGATGATGGGCGGCGACGGCCCACGCGCCACGCCGACCTGGGCCGATGGCGTTGTCGTTGCGCTCGGGGCGGCTGGCGAACTGCGCGTGCTCGAGGAATCGACGGGCAACGTCATCTGGCGCACCAACATCCTGCAGGATCACGGCGCCCGCAACCTGCCCTGGGGCATGGCCGCCTCACCGCTGATCGTCGACGATGCGGTGGTGGTGCTGCCGGGCGGAACGGCGGGGCATTCGGTAGCTGCCTACGACCGACGCACCGGACAGCCGTTGTGGCATGCGCTCGACGACAAGCAGGGCTACGCCGCCCCGATGCTCGCCACGCTCGCCGGCGTCCGCCAGATCGTCGTCTTTTCCGGCTCGCGCGTGCTGGGCCTGTCGGTGGACGGCTCGCGCCTGCTCTGGGAGCATCCCTGGCCGACGTTCTCGGACATCAACGCCGCGCAGCCGATTGTGGTCGGCGAAAACCGGCTCTTCGTCTCGTCGGGGTACGGGACCGGCGCGACGGTCATCGAGATCCAGCCGGACGGCGACGGGTTCGCCGTCCGAGAGGTCTGGCGGAACATCCGGATGAAGAACCAGTTCACCAGTTCCGTGCTGCACGACGGGTACATTTTCGGTCTCGACGAAGCGATTCTCGCCTGCGTCGACGCCGCTTCCGGCGAGCTGATGTGGAAGGGCGGCCGCTACGGTTTCGGCCAGGTCGTGCTCGCGAGCGGGCACCTCATCGTGCTCACCGAGAACGGCGATCTCGCGCTCGTGCGCGCGACGCCGGATCGACATCACGAGATCACGCGCTTCCCGGCGCTCGATGGCAAGACGTGGAATCACCCGGCGCTCTACGACGGGCGGCTCCTCATCCGCAACCTGCAGCAGATGGCCGCGTTTGATCTGCGCCGGGAGCGATGATAGTACTGCCCTCGCTTGACCCCAGCCGAGCACGCGTTCAGCGCCGAGCGCTGGCAAATCATCGCCGCCCTCGAGCGCTCGCACTTCTGGTTCGTCGCGCGACGGGCACTCGTGGAGCGGCTACTCGCCCGTGTGGGCGGTCCGTCCACCGGCCTCGTGGTCGACGTGGGCTGCGGCACGGGCGCCCTCGCCCACGATCTGGCGGCACGCGGCGCGCGGGTGCTGGCGCTCGACCTGCGGGCCGAGGGCCTCGCCCGCCTGCGAGCCGGCGGGTCGCGCGCGTGGGTCGCCCGGGCGCTCACGTCACACCTGCCCGTGGCCGACGATTCGGTCCAGGTCGCGCTGGCCCTCGACGTCCTCGAACACACTGACGACGACCGGTCGCTCGCCGAGATTGCGCGGGCGCTCCGGCCCGGTGGCGCCGTGATCATCACCGTGCCGGCGCTCCCGTGGCTCTGGAGCGCGCGCGACAACCAGGCGGGGCACCTGCGCCGGTACACGCGCCGCAGTCTCCTGGCGCTCGTCCGACGCGCCGGACTCGAGCCGCTCGACATCCGCTTCTACCAGTGCCTGCTCCTGCCGTTCTTCGTAATGACACGCCTGCTGGGCCGTGTCTGGCACCAGACCCAGCGTGCCGAGCAGCAACCGGGCGGGCCGGTCAACGCGCTTTGTCTTGCCGTCAACCGCGCCGAAGTCGCGCTCGGCGACTACATCCGATGGCCCATCGGCTCTTCGCTGGCAGCCGTCGCGCGGAGACCGGCTTGACGTCGCCGACCACGGCCTTCGAACTGCTGTTGTTCACGATCGACCCGGCCCTCGTGCGGCGCGCCGTGGCCGCCGGCGTCGACGGCATCATCGTCGACTGGGAACGACGCGGCAAGGACGTGCGGCAGGCGGCCCATGATACGCAGATCAACCACGACACGCCCGAGGATCTCGGCCGCGTCCGGCGGGCCACGAGCGCGCGGGTTATCTGTCGCATCAACGGGATCGCCGAATCGACGACCGGCGAGATCGAAACGGCGATTGCGGCCGGCGCCGACGAGATCCTGCTGCCGATGGTGCGATCGGCGCGTGAGGTCGAGCATGTGCTCGACCAGGTCCGGGGCCGGTGCGGCGTCGGCATTCTCATCGAGACCGTCCAGGCCGCCGAACGGGCGGCAGCGTTTGCCGCGCTGCCGCTCGCCCGCGTGTACGTCGGGCTGAACGACCTGGCCATCGAGCGCCGCACGCCCAATATCTTCAGTTCGGTGGCTGATGGCACGGTCGAACGCATCCGGCAGCTCATGACCGCGCCGTTCGGCTTCGGCGGCCTGACGCTGCCCGAGCACGGACATCCCGTGCCGTGCCGGTTGCTCATCGACGAGATGGTGCGCCTCGACTGCCGGTTCTCCTTCCTGCGCCGGTCGTTCCTCCGTGACGCCCGCGACCTGCCGCTCGACGAGGTGGTCGCCCGCATCCGGCAGGGCCTCGCCGACGCACGCGACCGCGCCTCCGACGGCGCGATCGCCGACCGGCGGCCACTCGAACAGGCCATCGCCGGCTGGGACCTGGCTCGTGTCGCCTCCGACTGACGTCGTCCTCATCACCGGGGCCGCCGGGTTCGTCGGCGCCAATCTCACGCGGCGGCTCGTCGAGCGGGGTGCCACTGTTCACGTGCTGGCGCGGCCGAGCACCTCTCTCTGGCGCCTCGACGACGTGCGGGCGCAAGTGACCGTGCACGTCGCCGATCTCACCGATCGCGAAGCCGTCGCGCGAGCCGTCGCCGCGGCGGATCCGGCCGTGGTCTTTCACCTCGCCAAGCATCGCGGCAACCCGGCCGCCCTCGACTACGACGCGGCGTGGGCCGCGAATCTCCGGGCGACGGAGTACCTGCTGCAGGCCGTGCGTGGCCGCCGGCTGCGGCGGTTCGTGCATGCCGGCTCGTCGCTGGAGTACGACCTCGCCCGATCGCCGCTCTGCGAGGCGGACGCCCCGGCGCCGGCCACCGTCCACGGCGTCACCAAGGCCGCGGCCTCCCTGCTCTGCCAGCAGTTTGCCAGGCAGCACGGCGTCCCGGCTGTCGTGCTCCGCTTTTTCACCGTCTACGGCCCATGGGAAGGGCCCACCCGGTTCATCCCGGCCGTGATGATGGCGGCGATCGATCGCGGGGCCGTGCAGGTGACACGCGACGGCCTTGCGCACGATCGTATCCACGTCGACGACGTCGTCGATGCGTGCGAACGAGCGGCGGCCACAGGCGGACTCGACGGCGAGATCATCAACGTGGCGACCGGACGACAGTCGTCCAATGAAGACGTCGTCTCGATCGTCGAGCGGTTGGCCGGTCGGCCAATTGTCCGCGCCGCCGAGCCGTTCCCTATGCGCGCGTGGGACACGTCCCACTGGGTGGCCGACGTCACGAAGGCGCGCGCGCGGCTCGGCTGGCGGGCACGGCTCAGTCTGGACGACGGGCTGGCCGAGACGTACGCTTGGTTCAGCCGGCACGCGGCGCACTACCGCGGGCCG
>DATKDF010000002.1:0-13923 GCA_035512795.1 Vicinamibacterales bacterium | reverse complement strand
CGTCCTCGTTCAGGAGACCGAGGAACGTCAGCGCCGGACCTACATCGCGCAGAACGCGAACGACACGCCGCGCGACCTCGTCATCGAACACCCGGCGCGCGCGGGCTGGACGATCGACAGCACCGTGTCGCCTGCCGAGAGCACGCCCGACTGGCACCGGTTCCGCGTGACGGTGCCTCCCGGCGTGTCGACGACGTTCGTCGTCGACGAGCGGCGGCCGATCCAGAGCCAGTACCAGGTCAGCTCGCTCACCGACGCGCTTCTGGCCGTCCTCGTACGCGAGGGCACGGTCGACCCGACCACCGAGGCTCAGCTTCGCGAAGTAATCGATCGTAAAGGGGTGATCGCCCGGCTTGATGGTGACCTCGCGACCCGGCGGACCGAAATCGAGCGGATCGGCCGCGACCAGGAGCGCCTCCGCGAAAACATGCGGGTGCTCAAGGGCACATCGGAGGAGCGGCAACTGCTCCAGCGCTACGTGCGCCAGCTCGACGAGCAGGAAACACGACTGGCCGCAGTCCGCGCGGAGCTGCAGGCGCTCGAGACAGAGCGCGCGACAGCGGCGGCGGAACTGGCTGCGTTCATCCGCACGTTGGGGACGTAAATCACTGCTGAACGTGGGGCGGACTGCAAGTGCAGTCCGCCCTACGGCGTGTCAGGGCCGTCTACTCCAGTCGGAGCGCATCGAGCGCCGAAACGCCGTAGAGTTCGCCGGCGACGAGGCGGGTGCCCCAGAACGATGCGACGAGCCCGAGGGCGACGCCGAGGCCGGTGAGCGCGAGGCTGTCGCGGATGACGAGCAGGCAGACGGCCATCGGCCGCGCGCCGAGCGCCATCCGCACGCCGATCTCTCGCGTGCGCCGCGCGGTCGTGAACGACACGACGCCGTACAGGCCGACGCCGGAGAGCAGAAGCGCCAGCACGGCGAAGCCGCCGAGGAGCAGCGTCGTCCGCTCTTCTAGCCTGTCAAGAGGAAGGCACCTGGCCGTTGTTGGCCAGCACGAGCTCACGCGGCACCTTGACGACGTACGTCCCGGCAATCTTGTCGTGCCACGTCTGCCGCTCGGGATCCTGGATCATCCAGAACACGCCGATGGCCAGGACGCCGAACGAAAACAGGCTCGACAGCGCGCGAATCAGCGCGTCGACGAACCGCAGCGGCGATCCGTCCGTCCGCACGACGCGCAGCCCGACGACGATACCGCCGAGCGTCGTGCCCTGCCAGGTCCAGAACGCGAGGAAATAGACGAGCAGCAGGAACAGGTACCACTCGTCCTGGAAGTTGAAGAGCGCCGTCACCATGGCCACGAGCACGCAGTCGAGCGCGAAGCCCGCCGCGCGGTCGAGGAAGCCGGCGCGGGGGTAGCCGAGCAGGCCCGTCGCGACCGATGCCGGACGCGCCGATGCGCGCGGCGGCTCCGGAGCCGGCTCGGCGAAGACGTCGGCCTCGGGCGGCAGCGGATCGCTGGCAGACATGGCCGGGCCGGTGGCCGGCGTGACGAGTGCGCCAGGGCCCCGCGGAGGCCCGGGCGGTGGGGCAGACGGCGCGGGCGGCGGGCTTTTCGCCGCGCGCTCCTTCGCCGGGTACTCGCGGCGCAGCGCGCTCATCATCGCCATCATCGCCGCCCCGAGGCCGAACACGCTCACGAGCGACCAGGTCACGAACCCGAGCACCGGCACCATGTAGGCCGCCGTGATCACCGCAAAGCCAATCACGAACGAGCGCACCGACTGCGGCCGGCTGTCCGCGTCGGTCTGCCCAATCATCCGATGGCCGATCCCGCGCGCGACGCCCACCTTGCCGATCGTCCAGGCCGCGAGCATGGCGCAGAAGACGACCGGGATCACGGCCAGCCCCACGATCGTCGCCCCCACGATCACGAGCAGGGGACCGCTCAACAGGAGAACGAGGACGCCCGTGAGCAGCACGCTCAGCGGACGCTCGATGACGACCCTGGAGGCGGCAGTCACCGAGCCGTGGAACAGCAGGCTGAGCACGAGCCCCAGCGCGAACGCGATGCCGATGATCTGCCACATCCACCCGAGCCCGGGAACGATCGGCCGGCCGAGCAGCAGTCCCCCCGTAATCCACGGCACCAGACCGCGCAGGCCCTCGCCGAGCTTCGGGAACCCGACGATTACCTGCTCGCGGCCCGGCTCGAAGGCGTCGGGCCGCGTGATCGTGCCACCGACGACGACCAGGTCGTCGTTGACCATGGCGCCGGGCGCCACTATGACATTGCCGGCGACGACGACGAGCGACCCTTCGATGATGGCGGTGCTCGAGAGTTGCACGTCGCCGAGCCAGACGAACAGGTCGCGACGAACGCGGCCGTCGATCGTCGCCGAACCGGCCACCACGACGCCCTGCCGGATCTCCTGGCCGGCGCGGACCAGCAGGTCCTGTCCCACGCGAACCGCGGGCGCCGGGTACCGGACGGGTCCAAGCACGTCCTGCGCGCTCAAAGGGGCACTCAGGCTCGTCGCGGCAGCGGCGAGCGTCACGAGCAGGATGCGGCGCGAGGTCGTCGTCAACGGGGAACTCCTGTCAGGTCGAGGCGCGAAAGGGCTGCCCAGCCTGCTGCGCACGTGAGGCACGCGAGGGTCGACAGCACGAGTACGTACGCGAACACCGGCTGCACGAGCAGGCGCCACAGCACCCGGGCGGCCGCGGCGGCCGTGTCGGCTGACGCAGTGAGCGCCGTGACCTGCGGTGACGTCGTCACGACCAGCCAGCCGGCGGTCACCATGAGCACGGCGAGCGCCAGCGAAGCCACCTGCCAGCGGAGCGGCCACGCGAGCCACTCGCGCGCGTACCACGGCCGCGCGATCGCCGCGAGTACGCGCGGCAGGAGCGTGTGCGGCGCGCGCGGGCAGGGCAGGCGCCGCAGGGCGCGGTGCAGCCGATCGCCGTGGTCACGAAGGTCAGTCGTCATGGCTGTTCGAGAGCACGGCACGAAGTGCCGTGCGCCCGCGGTGGATGTCCGTTTTGACCTTGCCCAGCGAGACGCCGAGCGTGTCGGCGATCGACTGGTAGCTCATCTCGTCGAAATGGAACAGCACAAGTGGCACACGCTGGTGGTCGGGCAGCCCGGCCAGGGCCCGTTCGAGCGCCGCGGCCTGGTCGGCCGAGAGCGTGTCCGGTTCTGGCGCGGCCAGCCGTTCGGCAAATGGCGTGTCCCGCTCGTCGGCCTCGGCCATCTCGCTGAAGAACTGCCACCGCCGGCGGTAGCGGGTCAGGTGATTGAGCGCGAGGTTGCGGGTGACGGCCTTGAGCCAGCCAGGAACCGACGGGCTCGTGCCGATCGCGTCGAATCGTTCGAATGCCTTGAGAAACACGGTCTGCGCCACGTCTTCGGCCTCGGTCGGGTTGCCGACCAGCCGCAGAGCCGTGCCGAAGACCAGGTCCTGGTACTCCCGCACGAACGCCTCGAACCGGGCGGCGTCGGTCATGCCCGGGCGGTCACTCACCGTCCGTCACTGTGGAGACAGACACTGGGAGAAGACGAAAGTTTCAGGCCCGTGTGTTCGGCCGTCATGGGTAGGTGGCATAATGCCCGCCCGCCGGGCGATACTCGGCAGGGAGGCGTTCGATGGGCATTCGTCTGACGACGGCGATCGTGTTGGCGCTCGCACTGGTATCGGGAGGCCATGTCGGAGCGCAAGTCTCACGTGAAGCGCCGGCCGGCGCCTCTTCGACGGGCCGGATGTCGCCTGCCGGAGAGCCGGGCGATCGGCTGCATGTCTCGGGCGTCGTCGTCGGTCCGGACGGCGCCCCGGTGGCCAGCGTGTCGATCTATGCCTATCAGACCGATCGCGAAGGCTACTACGGGGTGAAGCCTGCCAGCGACAACCGGAATCCGCGGCTCTTCCTGCTCCTGCGATCCGGCGCGCGGGGCGAGTGGTCGTTCGAAACCGTCCGGCCGGGGTCGTATCCCGGCAGCCGCGTGCCCGGCCACATCCATTTCGAGATTGTGGCGCCTGGTTTTGCGTCGAAGATCTTCGAGATCGTCTTCGAAGGCGATCCGTTCGTGACCGACGCGATGCGGAGAAATCCGGCGTTCTCCGTGCGGCCGATCGAGCCGGCACCGCAGGCAAGAGCGCCGGCGCGCGTGACCGAGCGGATCGTGCTCGCGCGCCGATAAAGAGGCTCAGCGCCGACTCATCCCGGGCGCCACGGTGCGCTCGCGCTCGAGCAGGCGCGCCTTGCGGTCGATGCCCCAGCGGTAGCCGCCCATCGATTCGTCGGCGCCGACGACGCGGTGGCAGGGAATGACGAGCGCGGCCGGATTGGTTGCGCAGGCCCGCGCGACGGCGCGAACGGCCGTGGGGCGACCGATGGCCGCGGCGACGTCCCGATACGACTGCGTACGACCTGCCGGAATGCCGGTGAGTGCGCGCCACACCTTCCACTGAAACGCGGTGCCCCGGATGTCGAGCGGCAGCGTGGCATCCGGCCGATCACCGGACGCGATCCGGCGCACGACGCCGGCGAAGGGCGCGAGACGACGAGACGGCCGGCCGGCAATCGTCGCGCGCGGGAACTCCCGGCGGAGCGAGCCGACGAGGTCCTCGTCGTCGGCGCCGATGCCGACGAAGCACATGCCCGCGGCCGTCGAGCCGACAATCACACGGCCGAGTGGCGTGGCGGTGGTTGTCCAGTCGATCACGGCGCCCTGGCCGCCCCGGCCGTAGGTGGCCGGCGTCATGCCGAGCGCGGTGACGCCGCCGTAGACACGGCTCGGCGAGCCGTACCCCGATTCGTAGATGGCGTCGGTCACCGGCCGGCCGTTGCGGAGCCGATCGAGAAACCGCTGCCGCCGGCACGCGGCAATGTAGTCGCGCGGCGCGAGGCCGAGCGATCGTTGAAACGCACGCTGCAGCGACGCGACGCTCGCACCGCATGCGCTCGCCAGCCGCGCACTCGTCCAGGCGCGCTCGGGCGTGCGCGCCACCAGTGCGCACGCGCGCCGGACGGGTGTGTCGGCGGCCGGTGTCGCCGGGCGGTCGGGATGGCAGCGGCGACACGCGCGAAATCCCTGGGCGGCCGCCATCGTGCCGTTCGGGAAGAACGCCACGCGGTCGCGGCGCGGCCGTCGGCTCGGACACGACGGACGGCAGTACACACGCGTCGACTGCACGGCGTAGACGAACATCCCGTCGGCCCGTCGATCGCGGGCCAGCACTGCCTGCCAGAGTCTCTCGGTCGTCATGTCACGAGCGTATCGGGTCGTCCCGGGCGCCGCTATCCGCGGCGCGACGTCAAACCGCCCGATGGCCGTAGGGTATTCTTACCCGCATGCCAGGCTACGGACGCCGCTACTGGGCCGAGCGCACGACACGGCGCCGGAACTATCCCGCCTTCAAGGGTGAGCATACGGCCGATGTTGTCGTGATTGGCGGCGGACTCACCGGCTGCATGACCGCATCCGTGCTGGCCAGCGGCGGGCTCGACGTCGTGCTCGTCGAGGCCGGACGGCTCGCGTCGGGCGCGACGGCTGGCGGGCTCGGCGTCGTGCTGTCGACGCCCGGCGAGTCGTATCACGCGATCGAGGCGGCCGTCGGCAGGCGAAACGCCAGGGTCATCTGGAAGGAAACGGAGCGCAGCAGTCGCGAACTGACGACTGCGCTCGGAAAGCTTCCGATCGGCTGTGACGTCACGTCGGCGCCCGGTGTGCTGAACGCCGTGACGCCGGCTGACGCGTTGGCCCTTCGCCGGGAGCAGAAGGCGCGCAAGGCCGGCGGCCAGGCAGCGTCCTGGGTGACGGCGGCCGCCACGAGCGCGGAACTGGGCACCGAGTCGGCCGGCGCCATCCATTTCGGCCATGCGGCGACGTTCGATCCTGTGCGTGCGGCGCTCGGCTTCGCGCAGGCGGCGACCCGGAAGCGGGCGCGCGTGTTCGAGCGGTCGCGGGTAAAGAGAACGCGCTTCACGCGGACGACCGCCACCGTCGTGCTCGAACGCGGCACCGTCGAGACCCGGGGCATCGTCGTGGCCACTGGCGAGCCGGGTCCCGTCGCCCCGCAACTCAGGCGCCACGTGCGCACGAGCACCGGCTACGTCGTCGTCACCGAGCCGCTGACTGCCGCGATGCGGCGCGAGGCCGGCGCGCGCCGCGCGGTCACGGTCGAACCGGGCGCCGATCCCCACCTGCTGCGGTGGCTTCCGGATCACCGTGCGGTGTTTGCCGGCGCGTTGTCGAAGCCTGTCGCTGCCCGGCTGCGCGACAAGGCGCTGGTCCAGCGAACGGCGCAGCTCATGTACGAGTTCTCGGTCCGGTACCCCGTCATCTCGGGCCTGCCGGCGCGTTGGGGATGGGACGTGCCCGTCGTCTCCACGCTGGATGGCCTGCCCTGGATCGGGCCGCATCGGAACTATCCGTTTCATTTCTTTGCCGTCGCGCTCGGCTGGTCCGGCGACGCGATGGCCTGGTGGGCCGCGCGCGCGGCTCTCCGCTTCTTCACCAGTAAGGCGCGCAGGGAAGACGCGGTCTTCGGGTTCACCCGGCGCGCGTAGGCGGGGCCGTCCGGCTCCGGACACCTCCACGGCAAGCGAACCAACGGCCCGTCTCAACCGTCCAAACCCATCGACCTAGAACTTCTAGGTGAGATCCAGACGGGGGCCCGATGCGACGCCGACGTACCGAATCGGATGGCGACATGCTCGCCGGCACGCTCGACATGCTCATCCTGCGCACCCTCCGCGCCGGGCCGGCGCACGGCCTGGAGATCGCACAGGCGATCGAACGCCGGTCGGATGCCGTGCTGCTCGTCGAGCAGGGCTCGCTCTATCCCGCGCTGCATCGGATCGAGGAACGTGGCTGGGTCGCCGCGTACTGGGGCACCTCGGGCAACAACCGGCGCGCACGCTTCTACCGGCTGACGCCCAAGGGTCGCCGCCAGCTCGCCGCCGAAACCGGCCGGTGGGACACCCTCGTCGAGGCGGTCACGCGGGTGATGCGGCCGGATCCGGGTGAGTCGGAGGTGTCGTGATGGGTTGGACCAGGTTCTTCCGGCGGACGGCCCGCGAACGTGAGCGCGCCGACGAGATGCGGGCGCATCTCGACTTGTACACCGACGAGTTCGTCGGCCAGGGCCACACGCCTGACGAGGCGCGTCGTCTGGCACGCCTGCGCTTCGGGAACCCACGGGCGAAGCTCGAGGACGTCGACGATCGCAACCGGCTGCCGGTCTTCGACACGCTCGGCCGCGACCTGCGATACGCCGTCCGCGTCCTGTTCCGCGCACCGGCGTTCACGGCGACGACGGTCGTCACGCTGGCGCTCGTCATCGGCGCCTGCACGGCCGTCTTCAGCCTGGCCAACGCGATTCTGTTCACGCCTCCGCCCTATCCGGAGCCGGACCGGCTCGCGTTCCTGCAGGCAGAGTTCCAGTCGGCGCGCGGCGCCGGCACGCAACTCGGGCACGACGCGGTGACGTGGGAAGCCGTCCGCGACGGCGTGCCGTCACTCGATGCGGCGGTGTACTCCGGTTCGGTCAACGGCGTGAACCTCATCGTCGGCGAGCAGGCGGCGTTCGTCCGCCAGCAGCGTGTCGGCGCCGGCTACTTCCGCGTCCTCGGCGTGCCGCCGGTGCAGGGCCGTGAGTTCTCGCCGGACGAAGATGTACCCGGCGGACCCGCGCTGGCCGTCGTCAGCCACGAGACGTGGGTCCGCGATCTCGGGGCCGTGCCCGACATTGTCGGCCGCACGCTACTGTTGCGGGGAGATACGTACCAGGTCGTCGGCGTCATGCCCGAGTGGTTCAGCCGGGAGTCGAAGGTCGACGTGTGGACCCCGCTCCGCGCGTCGCGCCGGGGCGAGGGTGGCGGCACGAACTTCCAGGTCATCGCCCGGCTGCGGCCCGGAGCCTCGTGGGACCAGGCCAACAATGAACTGCGCAGCCTCGGCATCGAGCCGCTGCTCGCGCGGGGATTCGAGCCTGGGGACGGGACGACGGCGTGGCTCGGCACCGTTCCGCTCCACGAGGTGCTGGCCGCGCGGAGCCGTGCGCCGATTGCGATCCTCGGCGCCGCGGTCAGCGCCGTGCTGCTCATCGCCTGCGTGAACATCGCGGCGCTCATCCTCGCGCGTGGGTCGTCGCGCGCGAAGGAGATTGCCACCCGGATGGCGCTCGGCTCAGGCCGAGGCGCCGTCGTCCGGCAGTTGATGGCCGAGAGCGTCGTCCTCGGTCTGGTCGGCGGCGTGGCAGGCGTTGCGGTCGCTCAGGCCGGGCTGTCGGCGCTGCAGCAACTGGCCGCGACGACGTACGGCAACTGGGCGGATGCCGGCATCGACGGCCGCGTGCTGGCGGTCACCGCCGGACTGTCGGTGCTCACGAGCCTGTTGTTCGGCCTCGTGCCGGCGTTTCAGGCGAGCCGGCTCGACGTGCAGGGGACCTTGTCGGGCGGCACGTCGCGCTCGGTCGCGGGCAGCGCGCGTCGCTGGCCGCGCCGCCTGCTGGTCGTCTCCGAGGTCGCCCTGGGCGTGGCCCTGCTCGTCATGAGCGGCCTGCTCGTCCGGACCGTCGTCAACGTCGTCGGCCTGGATCCGGGTTTCGATCCGGACCGCCTCGTCACCGCGAGCGTGTCGCTTCAGGACGCGCGGTATCAGGCCAGCGAGGACGTGCACCGGCTCTTCGATGAGAGCCTTCGTGTGCTCAACGCCGATCCGGCGATCGAAAGTGCGGCCGTGTCCCTGCAACTGCCGTACACGCGCCTGCTCAACTGGGGCTTCAAGTTTCCGGACGAGCCCGATCGGCAGAACACCATCGTCAACGTCGTGTACGTGTCCGGGGGCTTTCTCGAAACGCTCGGGATTCCGGTGCGGCAGGGGCGATCGATCGCGTCGGGCGACCGGACGGGCGCGCCGCCGGTCGCGGTCGTCAACGAGACGTTCGAGCGGGTGTTCCGGCGCGACGGCACGCCGATGCTCGGGCGGCGGCTCGTGCTTGGCGGCTACGCGGAGGCGCGCGAGATCGTGGGCATCGCCGGTGACGTGCAGCAGACCGATTCCGGGTTTGCGTTCGAGGGCCGTCAGCCGGCGCCGCTCATGACAACCCCGACGCTGTTTCTGCCGGCGGCGCAACTGGACGCGTCGTTCTTCAACGCGGTACACACGTGGTTCCGGCCGACCTGGACGGTCCGGGCACGGCCAGGCGCACAGGCCGGGCCGGCCATCACGCGCGCGATCGCCAGCGTCGACCCCCTGCTGCCGGTGAGCGAGCAGACGACGATCGACACGGTGATGCGGGCGGCGACGGCGGAGGAAAACCTGTTGATGACGCTCGTGTCCGTGCTGGCGGCGGCCGCGCTCCTGCTCGCGGCGCTCGGGATTCACGGTCTCATCGCGCAGTCGGTGGCCGAGCGCCGGCGCGAGTTCGGGATCCGCATCGCACTGGGATCGACGCCCGGACAGGCCGTCGGGCGCGCGGCGATGTCCGGCGTGATGCTGGCGGCCGTCGGATCAGGTCTTGGTGCGTTGCTCTCGCTCTGGGCGGTCGGGTTCGTGCAGTCGTTCCTGTGGGGCGTCGACGCCCACGATCCGCTGACGATCGTGGGCGTCGGCCTGGTCTTCGTCCTCGTGGCGGCTGGCGCGAGCGTCCTGCCGGCCCTTCGGATCCTGCGGCTGGATCCGGTGCACGCTCTCAGACAGTGACAAGCACTTGAGGTGCTCGGGACCGAGAGCACTTGAGGTGCTTGTCACGTCGAGCACTTGAGGTGCTTTATCCCCCAAAGCACCTCAGGTGCTTTCCACACCCGCGCTTCCCTTGATCCTCTGCCAACTGTCCTTGAGTGACACCGTGCGGTTCCACACCGGTTTGCCCGGCCGGGATTCCGGGTCGGCGCAGAAGTAGCCAAGGCGTTCGAACTGGACCCGCGTGCCGCAGGGGCGGTCGGCCAGCGACGGTTCCACCCTGGCGCTCGTCAGGACCTCGAGCGACGCTGGGTTGATCTCCGTGCGGAAGTCTGTGTCGCCCTGGCCGGGCTCCTCCGATGTGAACAGCCGGTCGTACAGCCGCACCTCGGCGCCTACCGCGTGGGCGGCCGCCACCCAGTGGAGCGTGGCCTTCACCTTCCGGCCGTCGGGTGCGTCGCCGCCGCGCGTCGCCGGGTCGTACGTCCCGCGCAGTTCGACGATGTCACCCGAGTCGTTCTTGACGACACCCGTGCACGTGATGAGGTAGGCGTTCCGAAGCCGGACCTCGCGGCCGGGCGCAAGTCTGAAGAACTTTTTCGGCGGATCCTCCATGAAGTCGTCCCGCTCGATGTAGAGCACATTCGAGAACGGCACCTTTCGGGTGCCCGTCGACGGGTCCTCCGGGTTGTTGACCACGTCCATTTCCTCGACGAGGTCGTCGGGATAGTTCTCGAGGACGAGGCGCAGCGGGCGGAGCACGGCCATCGCGCGGGGGGCATGGCGGTTCAGGTCCTCACGCACGCAGAACTCGAGCAGGCCCAGGTCGACGAGGTTCTCGCGCCTGGCCACACCGACCTGGTCGCAGAACCGGCGGATGGCCTCGGGCGTGTAGCCGCGCCGGCGCATGCCGGAAAGTGTCGGCATGCGCGGGTCGTCCCAGCCGCGCACGAGTCCCTCGCTGACCAGTTGCAGCAACTTGCGCTTGCTCATCACCGTGTAGCTCACGTTGAGCCGCGCGAACTCGATCTGCTGCGGCGTCGCCTGCACCGGGACGTTCCGGACGAGCCAGTCGTAGAGCGGCCGGTGGTCCTCGAACTCGAGCGTGCAGAGCGAGTGCGTGATGCCCTCGATCGCGTCCGAGATCGGGTGCGCGTAGTCGTACATCGGGTAGATGCACCACGCGTCGCCCGTGCGGTGGTGGTGCGCGCGCCGGATTCGATACAGGATCGGATCCCGCAAGTTGATGTTCGGCGACGTCATGTCGATTGTCGCCCGCAGCACGTGCGCGCCGTCCGGGAACTCGCCGGCGCGCATCCGGCGGAACAAGTCGAGGTTCTCGTCAA
This sequence comes from Vicinamibacterales bacterium, assembly GCA_035512795.1. Taxonomy (GTDB): domain Bacteria; phylum Acidobacteriota; class Vicinamibacteria; order Vicinamibacterales; family SCN-69-37; genus DATKDF01. The sequence continues at coordinate 2,942 of DATKDF010000002.1, read as the reverse complement.
TCGGGCGCGTGCGGAACGGACTGTCGACGCCGGGCCGCGTGAGCGTGCCGCGGTGCTCGCGGATCGCGTCGGCGTCGAGGCTGTCGACGTACGCCTGGCCGGATCGGATCAAATGCTCGGCGCAGGCGTACAGCTCCTCGAAATAGTCCGACGCGAAGTACAGCCGGTCGTCCCACGAAAAGCCGAGCCAGCGCACGTCGTCCTGGATGGACTCGACGTACTCGACGTCCTCGGTCACCGGGTTCGTGTCGTCGAAGCGGAGGTTGCACGTGCCGCCGAAGTCGCGAGCGACGCCGAAGTTCAGGCAGATCGACTTGGCGTGTCCGATGTGCAGGTAGCCGTTCGGCTCGGGCGGAAACCGCGTGGCCACCCGGCCGCCGTGCCGGCCGGATGCGTGGTCGGCGGTGATGATCTCTCGAATGAAGTCGAGGCGGGGGGCCTCGATGGGGGCGGACATCCCGTCATCTTACCCGTGGCGGGCCAGGGCGGCCCTGTGCGGCGTGGCGGCGTTACAGGATTGGGTGCGGCGTGCAGGAATGTGACTGGCGCCGGGCTGAACCGGGGCGTTTTCACCCGAAACGGCGGGCACGGGACTTGCGGATCCCGATGCCGTGCAGTTCGACCCCGCGATCCGCAAAATCGTCGATACCCTCCGCGAGTCGGGTGTCGAGACGTTCGAGTCGTGCCAGGGCGGACCCGGCCACGCGTTTGCCGAGCCGACCGTCCGGTTTCATGGGGGACGGGACGAAGGGTTCCGCGCGCTGGCCTGCGCGCTTCAACATGGCCTGCCGGTCAACGAACTGCGCCGCTATTGGCAGATCGTCGACGGCGAGCCTCGCGGGCCGTACTGGGAATTGACCTTCCACGAGCCAGCCGCGGTTGCCGTGCGGACCGATACACGCCGGAGCCTGCACGCGGCCGAACGTCGCGTCGGCTGACCTACTGCTCCGCGGCGTCGAGCCGCGCACACTCACGACAGAGGGGACGCCCGCCCGTACCCTCGGCGCGGAAGACGGCCGGGAACTTCCCGTCAACGCACTTGTCGTTGTCGTGGTACACCCCGTCTCCGGGCTGCGTGGAATGCCAGGGAGCGCGCTTCATCGTTCCACCTCCACCGTTTTCCAGACCTCGCTCGGAAGCGTCGGTGCGAACAGGGTACCTCCGATTACCGTCGGCCTGGCTTGCCGGCACACAGAAAGTGCCGGACCGCCGGCTGCCGGATGGCCGTCAGCGACCAAAACGGGGCCTGAAAACACCGGCCCTGACGATTCTGAGATCACCGCCTGCCCAATGACGCCTCGAGGGCCGCCCGCACGTCGTCGGCATGGCCCGTCACCTTCACGTTGTCCCAGCGCCGGGCCACCTTGCCCTCGCCGTCGATGAGGTACGTGGTGCGGACGATGCCCATGTACTTGCGGCCGTACCGCGATTTCTCCTGCCAGACGCCGTACTTGTCGGCCACCGCATGCTCGGCGTCGGCCAGAAGCGGAAATGTGAGGCCGTGCTTGCCGGCGAACTTCGCCTTGCTCTTCTCGTCCAGGATGCTCACGCCGAAGACGGCGGCCTTGCTGGGCGTGAAGGCCGGCAGCCGCGCCTCGAAGTCGCACGCTTCCTGCGTGCAGCCAGGCGTGTCGTCCTTCGGGTAGAAGAACAGGACGACGGGCCGTCCGGTGTAGTCGGCCAGTCGATGGCTCGTGCCGGTTTGATCCTTCAACGTGAACGCGGGGGCCTTCCGGCCAGGCTCGATCAGGGACATGGGCGATGCTCCTGTCCCGGAATCATGTCGCGGGAACGGGCGGGGTTCAAGGGTGCGCCGTGCCACAATCAGATTCATGCGGTTCCTCGCGCGCCTCATCCTCAACGCGCTGGCGATCCTCGTCGCGGCCTGGCTCGTCCCGGGGCTCGAGCTGTCGAGCAACGGCGCGGCGCTCGCGGCCGGGATCATTCTCGGATTCGTGAACGCGATCGTACGGCCGGTGCTGCTGCTCCTGACCCTGCCGTTCACGCTCCTGACGCTCGGTCTGTTCATCTTCGTCGTCAACGCGGTCTGCCTGGCCCTGACGGCCGCTCTCATTCGCGGGTTCGAGATCGACGGGTGGTGGTCGGCACTCCTCGGCGCATTCGTCGTGAGCGTCGTGAGCTGGATCCTGAACGGTTTGCTGCTGCCGCGGCGCGCCGAGCCTCGTCGTTGAGCATCGCCCGCAGCTCGCCCTCGCCGTCCTGACGACGGTGCCGGTAGCCGCCGCCGCGCAGACGCCGCCCCGGCCGGACCTGACGTCGCTTTCCGGCGGCGTGACGCAACTCTACCAGTCGACACGCCGCAATGTCCTCGAGGCCGCTGAAGCCATGCCCGAGGGGCACTACGTTTTCAAGCCAACCGACGACGTCCGCACGTTCGGGCCGATCATCGGGCATGTCGTCAACACGCACTACAACTTCTGCACGGCCGGCGGGTCGACGGCGACGCGCACGATGACGGGCAACGCCGAACAGATGTACACGACCAAGGCCGATCTGGTGACCGCGCTCCGGATGTCGTTCGAGTTCTGCGATGCGGCCTACGCGGCGGCCACCGATCAGGCGCTTCTGACCGCGTCCAGGTTCGGGCAGGCCGAGATCACGACGGGCTACGCCCTCGTCTTCAACGTCGCCCACGACAACGAGCACTACGGCAACCTCGTCACGTACATGCGCCTGAAGGGCCTCGTGCCGCCATCGACGGCGCGCACGCGCCGGTAGGCTCGGCGCTCACTCGCCGCGGAGCGTCCGGACCGGATCCACGCGGAGCGCGCGGCGCAGGGGCCCGGCGCCGACCAGGCCGAGCGTGGCCGCGAGGACGCTGGCGGCGCCGGTCACGGCCGCGGGATCACCCGCGCCGACGCCCGGCAGGAATCGCTGCAGGACCGCGGCCGCGGCGACGGCCAGCAGCAGGCCCGCGGCCA
>DATKDF010000001.1:0-13345 GCA_035512795.1 Vicinamibacterales bacterium | reverse complement strand
GGGATGGGGGAGGCCGTCGCGGTCACGATGACCGTCTGGGTCACGGTCGGCGGCGGAGGCGTCTGCGCCGCGGCGCGGCCATCCGTGACGCACACGAGCGCGACGGCGACACACACCACGACCGTCTGGGGCCGGGCCATCCGGCCACTATTCACGAGAGTTGAACGGCAATGCAAGCGTCGGGTACGCTCGGCACATCCCCGGCCGGGTGGCAGCCGGTCACGATGCGACAGGCCGGGTATACTGGGGCGTTTCGCGTGGAGCAGGAATGGAATCACTGAAGCAGTTGATCCGGCCCGTGCCGGACTTTCCGAAGCCGGGCATCCTGTTCTATGACGTGACGACACTGCTCAAGGACGCTGACGGGTTCGCCCGGGCCATCGACGCGATGGCCCAAGCGCATGGCGACCGCGGCGTCGACACGGTCGTCGGCATCGAGTGCCGCGGCTTCATCTTCGGGGCGGCCGTGGCCGACCGGTTGAAAGCGGGCTTCGTCCCGGTGCGCAAGCCCGGCAAGCTGCCGTCCGAGACGCGTCGCGAGTCGTACTCGCTCGAGTACGGCACCGATGCGCTCGAGGTGCATCAGGATGCGGCCGGGCACGGCCGGCGCGTGCTGGTCGTCGACGACCTGCTGGCCACCGGCGGCACGGCGGCGGCCACCGTCCGGCTGATCCGGGCCAACGGCGGAGAGGTCGTCGGGTTGCAGTTTCTCATCGAGCTCGTCGGCCTCGGGGGCCGCGAGCGCCTCCCGGGTGAACGGGTGGAGACGGTGTTGCAGTACTAGCGCCCGTAGCTCAGTTGGATAGAGCACCGCCCTCCTAAGGCGGGGGTCGCAGGTTCGACTCCTGCCGGGCGCACCAGACCGCACAGGAAGGTACGAGACGTCATGAAGGCGAAGGAACGCCACGAACTGAAGCAGAACGAGTTTGCCACCGCGGCGTTGCGCGTATCGGCCTGGGTCACCGCCAACAGCCAGCGTGCGCTGACAGCCGCCGTGGCCGTCGCGCTCGTCGTCGCGCTCGTCGCCGGCATCGCCTGGTGGCGGCGACAGGCGGCCAACGAGGCCGGTGGGCTCCTCGGGGCCGCCGTCGCGATCGCACAGTCGCCCATCGCCCCGGCCCCGACCATTCCGGGAGCCGCCCAGCAGGCCGGGACCTATCCGACCGAAGAGGCGCGGCTTACGGCGACGCTCGAGGCATACGAAGCGGTGATCGCGGCCTATCCATCGAGCCAGGCGGCCCTCACGGCCCGCTACTCCATCGCCAGTTCGCTGCTCGATGCCGGCCGTGCGGCAGAGGCCGAACAACGGTTCGACGAAGTGATCGCGGCGGCAGGAACCTCGATGTACGGCCCGCTGGCTCGTCTGGGGCGCGGCCAGGCGCTGGCGGCGCAGGACCGCCATGACGAGGCGATCGCGCTCTTCACGGAGCTGTCGGCCGACCGGACCAGTCCGTTGCCCGTCGACGGCGTCCTGATTCAACTGGCGCGTACGTCGGCGCGGGCGGGCAGGACCGACGAGGCGCGCGCCGCGTTCCGGCGCATCGTCGACGAGTTCCCGACCTCCGGCTACGTCGCCGAAGCCCGCCGCGAGCTCTCACGGATGGGCTGAGTCGGCCTCAGCGGCCGAGACCCAGGCGGTAGTTCAGGATCTTGTAGACCAACCGGGCGGCCAGGAAGTTCGGCGCCGTGAGACCCGGCAGCGGACAGAGTTCCACCACATCGCATGCGACGACGTGCCGGCGCTCGAACAGTCGTCGGAGCAGGGTCGTGGTTTCCCGCCACGAGAAGCCCCCCGGCTCCGGCGTGCCGACGGCCGGCATGATGGCCGGATCCAGCCCATCGAGATCGATCGTGAGATAGACCGTCGGTGGCAGGGCCTCGATGACCCGATCCATCCAGGCGGGATCGTCCCGCATGTTCCAGTCATAGAAGATTGTCGTGGCGAGGCCCGGGAGCGCCGCAATCTCCTCAGTCGAGATGTTGCGGATGCCGACCTGCACGACGGGTGCGTAGGCGAGCGACCGTCGCATGGCCGAGGCGTGACTGTGGTGTTCGCCCAGGTAGCCGTCACGCAGGTCCGCATGGGCGTCCAGTTGCAGGACGCCGAGACCCGGATGCAGAGCCGCGGCGGCCGCGACGAGCGCCGACGTGATCGAATGCTCGCCGCCCAGGGCGACCACGAACTTGCCGTGCTCGAGCAGGGCCCTGGCTGCGCTCGTGACGGCGGCCATGGCCTCGTCGATCGGCACCGCCGACAGATCCATTTCCGGAAGCGTGAAGAGGCCGCGGGCGTGAATGTCGACGCCGAGTTCCTCGTCCCAGAGTTCGACCTGCGACGAGGCGGCCAGGATCTCCCGGGGGCCGTAACGGGTTCCGTGGCCGTAGGACGTCGTGCGTTCGAACGGAATCGGCAGGATCACCGCCGCCGACGCCTCCAACGTACGGGGCTCCGGCAGCGCACCGCCGAACTGCTGCGGTTGCGCCCGATCGTAGGCGGGGAAGTCCATCAAGGCTCCTGAAAGCGGTGCTCGGGCACGGCCCGGCCGTTGATCGTGAGGACCGGACCGCTCGCGTCGAACGCCGGCTTCCGGCGCCGGGCCAGCGTCTTGCGACTGGTCGACTCGAGCGCCGAGACGAGCAGGGGCAGGGCCACGGTGACATCGCAGTGCACGCTGACCCGTTCGGACTCGATCGACAGCTTCCCCCAGCTCTGGGCCTCTTCGAGGCTGGATCCGCTGGCCCCCCCGAAGTGGGGCACGTCGGTCGACACCTGGACCGCGAACTTGTGGCCGGACACACGCTCGTCGAAGAACTCGGCCTGGACGCTTGCCTGGTTGATGAAGTTCTTGGGTGTGCCGCCACCGAGCACGATCGAGGCCGTGCCGGCGGCGTTGATCACGATGTTGGCCGACTCGACGATGTCGGCGATGACGTCCATCTGGCCGGCAGTCTGGTCGCGATGCCGCGCCTGGGAAATCCCGATCCCGATCGACGAGTCGGCGATCGCCGGACAGTAGATCGGCACGTGGGCTTTGGTCGCCGCCGTCAGGATGCCGTGGTTGCCGGTCTCAGTGGCAAGCTGCTCGCCGAGCCTGAACAGATATTCCCGTGTCGTGTACGGCCGCCGCTCGAGCGTCAGCGTGAAATCAGCGATCCACTCGTCGTTCTTGCAGAACTCGTCCTCGCTGGCGAGCGTGTCGTACACGCGGTCGATCCGCTCCGCGGCGAGCGCCGCGTCGTCGAGCAGGGGCGAGCCGAGGAAATGACGCCGGCCGCGTGTTTCGTGAAGATCGTGGTACAGGTTGGCGCCGGTCGAGACGAGGACATCGACATATCGATGCTCAATCAGGTGCGCCAGGATGAGGCGCATGCCACCGGCCGAGAGCGCTCCGGCCGTCCCGAGGAAGATCGTGACGTCGGTGCCGAGCATGCGCTGCCAGATGCGGCCCGCCGTCGCCAGATTCCGCCCTTGAAAGGACACGCGCTCCATGCGCGCGAGCACGTCTTCGGCCGCCAGTCCGCGCTCGACCTTGAAGGGCTCGATCGGCACGCGAAGAAACCGGGATCGCCGTCGACTCATCGGATGGTTATTCTATGAGAACCGGCCCGCACGCATCTACCTGGCCGGGCCGGGTGTGCGTGTGGCGCGCGTCACATGACGCAGGAACCCGAAGTCGGCGGTCGGTGACAAGGCCAGTCCGGTCAAATCCGCCTGTGCCACGACGACGTTGGTACGCGTCCAGAGACTCACGAACGGCACGTCGATGGCGACGAGTCGCTGGACGTCCTGATAGTACTGGCGGCGTGTGTCGGAATCGAGCGCTTCGGCGGCCGCGTCGAGCAGCCGATCGACCTCCGCACTGCGGTAGTGGCCCCGATTCAGGCCGGCCGGCGGGATCTGCGTCGAGTGCAGCACGCGGCGCAGCATGTCGGGATCGGTGACACCGACAAACTGCAGGGTATAGAGCTCCACGTTGCCGCGCACCACGTCCGCAAAGAGCGTGGCGAACTCGTACGACCGCACCTCGATGGCGATGCCGATATCCGCAAGCTGGTGCTGGATGACCGTGGCCTGCAGGCGATACGCCTCGGCCGTGGAGGTCTTGAGCGTGAGCGTCAAGCGGGGTTGCGGTCCCGCGCCATCCGGATCGACGAGGCCCGCCTCATCGAGCAAGGCTCGTGCGCGGCCGGGATCGAATGCGTGCGGCGTGACGTCGGGTGCCGCGGCCCATGAGATCGCGGGAACGATGCCCGTCGAGGGGTTCGCCAGGCCGCGCCGGAGGTGGCTGATGATCGCGCCGGTGTCGATGCCGTGGCCGATGGCCTGGCGGACGCGGCGGTCGGCCAGGACCGGATGGCGCATGTTGAACCCGAGATAGGCGAAGTCCGTCCCGGGTGATCGGACGACCTGCAGGCCGTCCAGCCGTTCGAGCCCATGGACGAGATCGGGACCGAGGTCGTTGACCACGAGGTCGAGACTGCCTTTGCGCAGTTCGAGGCCGCGCATCGTGTCGTCGGGCACCACCTTGAACACCAGACCGGTATTGGCCGGGGCACCGCGGTAGTAGCCCTCGAACGCCGCGACGGTCACCCGGTCGTCGGGCAGGAACTCGACGACCCGGTACGGACCACTGCCGATGGGCCGGCGCGAGAGCTCGGCCCCACTGCCCGCGGGAACGATGCCCATCACCAGGTTGATCGGAAACGAGGCCGACGGGGCGCGCAGATGAAACGCGACCGTGTACGGATCGAGAATCTCGATTGACTCCAGGTCGCGGTAGGCCCCCTTCCGGCCCGAGACGAGCGCGGGATCCAGAAATCGCTGGAAGGTATAGGCCACGTCGGTCGCGGTCATCTCGCGCCCGTCGTGAAAGCGCACGCCCGGTGGAATCGCGGCCACCCAGGTCCTCGAATCGGCGGTCTCGAAGCGGGTGGCCAGATCCGGCACGACGCGCAGCGATTCGTCGATGCCGACAAGCGAGCTGTAGAGCACCTGGTGCAGCTTCTGTGAGACCTCGTCGAGGCCAATCGCCGGATCGAGGTTGGTGGGGGAGTTGGCGATGCCGACGACAAGCGCGCCGGGGGGCGCGGTCGGCACGCTGGTGCAGGCCACGCCGGCCAGCGCCAGGATCAGCGCGACGCGCCTCACGTGTCGGCCTCGCGCTTGAGGTCGGCGAGCAGGTTCAGGGCCTCGAGCGGTGACAGCCGGTCGACGTCGAGGGCGCGCAGCCGCGCGACGACCGCGTGCGGCTCGGTTGACGCCTGGAACAGGCCGAGCTGCCGCTGGCCGGGAGCCGCGCTCCCGCTCAGACTGGGGCGACCGCCACGCTGTACCTCGTCCTGCTCGAGCGAGCGCAGAATCTCGGCGGCGCGCGTGACCACCGTGGCCGGCAGACCGGCCAGCCGTGCGACCTGGATGCCGTAGCTTCGGTCCGACCGCCCATCCACGATCTTGTGGAGGAAGACGATGTCGTCGTTGAACTCCCGTGCCGCCACGTGGCAGTTGACGACGCCGGCCAACGCGTCGGCCAGATCCGTCAACTCGTGGTAGTGCGTGGCGAAGATCGTCTTGGGCCGCCGCGTCGGATCGGACGCGAGCGACTCGGCCACCGCCCAGGCCAGACTCAGACCGTCGAACGTCGACGTCCCCCGCCCGATCTCGTCGAGGATGACGAGGCTGCGGTGCGTGGCGGCGTGGAGAATCGTCGCCGTCTCCTGCATCTCGACCATGAACGTCGACTGTCCGCGGACGATGTCGTCGGAGGCGCCCACGCGCGCGAAAATCCGGTCAACCACCGCCAGCCGGGCCGCACGCGCCGGGACGAACGAGCCGGCCTGCGCGAGGACGGCCAGGAGCGCCACCTGCCGCAGGTAGGTCGACTTGCCCCCCATGTTCGGCCCGGTGAGGACCACGAGCTGCCGGGTGCCGGCGTCGAGCACCACGTCGTTCGGGACGAACGCCTCGGCAACGACGCGTTCGACGACCGGATGGCGGACGTCGGTGGCGTGCCACTCGTCCCCATCGTGCACGAGCGGCTTCGTGTAGTTGAGCGCGGCAGCCGCATCGGCGAGGCCGGCGAGGACGTCGATCGTGGCCACCCCGCGTGCCGTGTCGAGCACGCGCGGCGCCTCCTGGCCCACGCGGGCCCGTAGCGTCTCGAACAACTCGAGCTCACGCGCCGTGATGCGTTCGTCGGCGCCGAGCACCCTGTCCTCGTACTCCTTGAGCGCCGGCGTGATGAACCGCTCGCCGCCGGCGACCGTCTGCTTGCGGATGTACTCGGCCGGCACGGCGCCCAGGTTCGGTCGCGAGACCTCGATGAAGTACCCAAACACGCGGTTGTAGCGGATCTTGAGCGAGCCGATACCCGTCCGCGCCCGTTCGGCCTCTTCCATGGCCGAGATCGAGGCCTTTCCCCCACGACTGATGTCGCGCAGCTGGTCGAGCTCGGCATCGACGCCGTCCCGGATGACGCCGCCGTCGCGCGCGACCGCCGGCGGTTCGTCGACGATCGCGCGTCGGATGAGATCGCGCACATCGGCGAGGTCGTCAATCTCGGCCACGAGGCTCCGGAGCAACGGCGCCTGCAGCGGGTCGGCGAGCGCGCGCAGGCGGGGCAGCAGGCCGAGCGACTGTCCGAGGGCCGCCAGATCGCGGGGTCCGGCCGTGCCGAGCGAAACCCGCGAGACGAGTCGCTCGAGGTCGTGCATTCCCTTCAACAGGTCGCGCACCTTCGCGCGCTCGGTCGCCCGGAACGCCAGGTCCTCCACCGCATCGAGGCGGTCGTGGATGCGGGCAAGCGTCACGAGCGGCCGCACGAGCCACTGGCGCAGCAGGCGTCCGCCCATCGCCGTGGCCGTGCGGTCCACGGCGTCGAGGAGAGAACCGCCACGGCCGCCCCCGACCCCCTCGACGACGTTCAGGTGGCGAAGCGTCACCGGGTCGACGAGCAGCGTGTCGCTGGCCACGCGGAACGTGATGGCGCGCACGTGCCCGACCTCCGACCGCTGAGTCTCGCGGAGGTGCTGCACCAGGGCGCCCGCCGCCCCGATGGCTGCACGAGCGCCGTCCATGCCGAAGCCGCCGAGCGACGTCGTCCGGAACTGCTCGCAGAGGATCGTCTCGGCGCGGGCCGGATCGAACAGCCAGGGTTCCACACGCGTGACGCGGGGTGGGTCGGTTGGCGACAGCCAGGCGGTGACGTCCACATCGGCCGCCGCCAGCAGCTCGCGGGGACGAAGCAGCGACAACTCGGCGGCGAGCGCCGCGCCGGCATCGGCGCCAGCGAACTCAGCCGCCGCAAACTGGCCGGTCGACACGTCGAGGAACGCCAGTCCAATCGTCCCCGGCGGCCCCGATGGCGTAACGGCGGCGAGGAATGCCGGCTCGCGGGCTTCCAGATAGCCGGCGTCGGTGAACGTACCCGGCGACACGACTCGAGTCACCTCGCGGCGGACGATGCCCTTGGCGTGTCGGGGATCCTCGACCTGATCGCAGATGGCGACGCGGTAGCCCTGACGCACCAGGCGCGCGATGTAGGTGTCGGCCGCGTGAAACGGGATACCGCACATCGGGATGGCCCCACCGGAGGCGTCCCTGGCGCGGGAGGTCAGCGTCAGTTCGAGGGCCCGTGTCGCGGTGAGGGCGTCCTCGTAGAACATCTCGTAGAAGTCGCCCATGCGGAAGAACACGATCGCGTCGCGATGCTGCCGCTTCACGTCCAGGTACTGCCGCATGGCTGGCGTGGCGGCGGTCGTCGGCGTCGAGGAAGGCGAAGTTGTCACAGGCAGGCGTAGCCGGAGAGCACGGGTCAATCCAACTGCAGGGCTGACAACACCGGAGTATAACATTCGGCCATGATCGTCCTTGCGCTCGAAACGGCGACGCGCGCCGGCAGCGTGGCGCTCCTCGTCGACGGCCGCCTCGTCACCGGTGCCGGCGATCCGGCGCGGACGCCGGCCGAGCGTCTGCCGCACGAGCTGCTGGCCCTCGTCACCGACGAGGGGATGACGCTTGACGCCGTCGACCGGCTCGCGGTCGTCATCGGGCCCGGCTCGTTCACGGGCTTGCGGGTGGGCATCGCCGCCATGCAGGGCCTGGCCATCGCGACGGGCCGGTCGGTGGTGCCCGTGCCGACCTTCGACGCGATGATCGAAGCCTGGTCGGCCGGGCGCGCGGAAAGCACTCGACCGCCCGGCCTGATCGCGGCGTGCCTCGATGGCCAGCGCGGCGAGGTGTTCGCGGCGGCCGTCGGCGCGACCGACCAGTCGGGCGGGTGGGCATCCGTGCTCGATCCGATGGTCGGTGGCCCGGAACTGATTGCGCGTGCGCTTGCCGACGCGGCCGGGACGGCGCCCGTCACCCTGATTGCGCTCGGCGTCGAACGGCACGCGGCGGTGTGGGATCGTCTGCCCCGGACGACTCGCGTCGCGCCACCCGGAACCCTGGCCGCTGCGGCCGGACGCCTGGCGGCCTCTCGTGCGGATGCGGGCGTGTCGCCCCACACGCTCCGCCCGCTGTACGTTCGCCGGCCCGATGCCGAGATTGCGCGCGCCCGGCAGCGCGCGCGTCATCAACAACCGGACGGGTGGCGGGTCGAGCAGGCGACGGTCGAGGACCGTGCGGCCATCGAAGGCATCGAGCGGCAGACGTTCGGCCGCGCGTGGACCAGTGGCGCCCTTGGGCGCGGGCTCGGTACGCACGATGCCACCCGGCTGTTCCTGCTTCGATCCGCGTCGGGGGACGTCGGGGCGTATTGCGCCTATTGGGTCGTCGCAGGGGAACTGCACATCCATGACCTCGCCGTGGCCGACCGATGGCGACGGCGCGGGCTGGCGACGCACCTGCTGAGGGCGGTCTGTCGAGAGGCCGCGGCCGGCGGTGCAGAGCGCGCCACGCTCGAGGTACGCGAGTCAAACCGCGCGGCGCAGGCGCTCTACGAGCGGCTCGGCTTCCGGGTCGAGGGGGTCAGACGCGACTACTACGACGCCCCACGTGAGGATGCCGTCATCCTCTGGAACCGCGCGCTCTCGCAGGTGGCATCAGAACGCGTCTGACCTCGCTTGCCGGGCCGGGGGCCTCATGATACCGTGCGCCTCACGAGCGGCCGATCGCGGTACCGGGCCCGTCGGGGACACCGTCTCGTGACAGCAAAGGAGGGCGACCATGGGCGAAATCCAGCTCTCGGAGCGCGACGACGTGAAGCAGGGGCTGCTTCAGACCAGCGAGAATTTCCGGCAACTGGTCTCGGAGCATCAGGCGCTCGACGAACAGATTCGTCACTTGTCCGCGCAGGCGTTCCTCACCGACGAACAGCAGTTCCAGGAAGTGTCCCTCAAGAAACGCAAGCTCGCTCTGAAAGACCAGATCGAAGCGATGGTCCGCAGCCGCCGCGACCGCGCGGTGAGCGCCCAACCGGGCCACTGAGGTCGGACCCGCCCGAGCGACTCACGCGTCGCCTCGACGGCAGGGGTCCCGGCAGGCGATGATGGCAGACGACGGGTGTGCGCATCGACCGATCCGGCCTGCCGTTCATCGCCGCCGCCGCCGTGCCGGCGTGTGCGGCCGCTTTCTGGCGGGCGCCGACCGCGGCCCTCGCTCTGGCCAGCTTACCCGCCGCCATCGCGCTCTTCTTTCGTGACCCGCCCCGCACGCCCCCCGACGAGCCGCGTGTCGTCGTCGCGCCGGCCGACGGACGCGTCATGCATGCCGGCGACGCCCGGGCCGACGAGGCGCCCCCGGGCCGCTGGCAGCAGGTCACGATCTTCCTGTCCGTCTTCGACGTGCACATCAACCGGTCGCCCGTGGCCGGCCGGGTCACCGACGTGCGCTACGTCCCCGGGACGTTCCGGCCGGCCTATCGCCACGACGCGCATCGGAACGAGCACTCGGAAATCTGGCTGGATGCCGGTGGTGTCGCCGTCGTTGTCCGTCAGGTCGCGGGACTGCTCGCGCGGCGGGTGGTCTGCCGGGTGGCGCCAGGCGAGGTCGTGCCGCGGGGCGGACGCATCGGTCTCATGAAGTTCGGATCCCGCATGGATGTGTTCGTGCCTCCGACGGCGACGCTCGCCGTGACCACCGGCGCCCGCGTCCGCGGCGGCGAGTCGGTGGTGGCGCGTCTCGTGGAGGGCGAAACGTGACCGAGGACTACCGGGACGAGCCGCTCGAGGAACATCCCCGTCGCCGCCGTCGCGGCATCTTCCTTCTGCCCAGCATCGTGACGGTCGGCAACATGTTCTGCGGATGGGCGTGCGTCGTCTTCGCCATGCGGGGTGAACTCGCGACGGCTGCACCGTTCATCGGGATTGCCATCGTGCTCGACATGCTCGACGGACGCATCGCGAGGCTCACGAACACGACGAGCGCCTTTGGCGTCGAGTTCGACTCGCTGGCTGACGTCATTTCATTCGGGCTCGCGCCGGCCGTGCTCGCCTTCGCGTGGGGGCTCTCGGACCTCGGACGCCTGGGGTGGGCCGCCGGGTTCATCTACCTGACGGCGGCCGCCATGCGTCTGGCGCGCTTCAACATCCAGTCGGCCGCGCAGGGGGACAAACGGTTCTTCATCGGGATGCCCACGCCGGCCGCGGCGGGGGTGGTCGCCTCGACTGTGTTCGCCGTGCCGCTGCCCCTTGAGGGGTACCCGCAGGCTCTGGCGGCGCTCGCCGTGATGCTGGGTCCGGGGGCGTTGATGGTGAGCACGATCCGCTTCCGCAGTTTCAAGACCATCAACTTCGGATGGGGGCGATCGTACATGCCCCTCTTCATCTTTGCCGTGATCATCTCGCTCATCGCGACCGAACCGCGCGTGACGCTCGTCGTGATCGCCTATGCCTACGTCCTGTCGGCGTTTATCGAGTGGGGACTGGGCCGGCTGCGGGCGCATCGGGAACCACCGGCACCCACATCGTGATGGTCGTCCCCCGGCTCGGTTCGCTTTCAAGGTCCATCCGTCCGCCGCAGAGTTCGACGTACCGGCGCGCGTTCGGCAGGCCGAGGCCCGACCCGCCGGTCTTGGTCGAGAAGTACGGCTCGAACGCCCGGCTGGCGGCTTCGGCGTCCATCCCGACGCCGGTGTCGGCGACGGCGATCGTGACGTGCGGCGCCGCGTGCGTGGCCCGGATCTCGATGTCGCCGCCCTCCGGCATGGCCTGGATCGCGTTCTCGATGAGGTTGGTGAGCGCGCGTGCCACGAGGGTCCGGTCGACCCGGATGTCCGGCAGGCCGACGGCGACCTCGGTGGCAATCCGGGTCCCGGCGCCAATGCCGAGTGCATACGGCCCGACGACATCGTCGACGAGTCGCTCGACCGACACGCGCTCGAGCCGCGGCGTCGGCTCGGCGGCGAAGTTCGAGAAGTCCGACGCGATCTGGCGAAGGAGCTTGACCTGCCCGAGAATCGCGGCGGTGCATTGATCGAAGACGGGGCCCAGGGGCCGGGCTTGATCCTCGTGGACCCGCTGGAGATGTTCGGTGGCCAACTGGATGGGCGTGAGCGGATTCTTGATTTCGTGGGCGACCTGACGCGCCATCTGGGCCCAGGCCTTCAACTGGTGCGTCCGTCCGAGCTCGGCCCGCTGCCGGGCGAGCGTGCCGGCCATCACGTTGAAGTCGTCGACCAGCCGTCGCAATTCGTCGGCCGTGTCGGCGACGATGCGCACGTCGAGTCGTCCGGCGGCGATCTGCCGGGCCGCCCGCGACAGCCGGGCCACGGGATCGGAGACGCGGCCGGCCACTGAGGCGCCGAGCCCGGCGGCGAAGAGCACCACGACCAGGGCACCGACCAGCACGCGTCGGTTCAGTTCGTCGAGCTCGTGCTCGATCTCTCGCTGCCGGTTGCCGAGCGGCACGCTGATCACCGCGTCACGGCCCTCGGACGGAACCGGCGACGCGGCCAGCAGGTATCCGAACTGGCCGATGCGGTCCTCACCCACGAAGGTCGGGACCCGGTTGAACGCAATCTCCCGGTACACGCGGGCCGGTGTCCGCGTGGGCAGCAGGCCCGAGTCGAACAGATCTCGCTGGCTCGTCGCCACGAGGCGTGGCCCGAGGTAGAGATTGACGTCCTGCTGCGTCATCTGCCGGATGAGCACGAGCAAGGCATCGTGCGAGGCGGCCTGCGCCGTCGCCGGCCGCGCTTCAACGGCCGTGAACTCCTCGAAGAGCCGGCGGGTCGTCATGACCGCGCTGGCGGCCTCGGCCTCGACATCGGCACGAATGCGCGCGGCCGTGTAGGCCCCGAACGCCAGAGCGAGCAGGATGACCGGGCCGACCGCCGAGAGTACGAAGAAGAGAAAGAGCTTGCGGTAGAAGCTCGTACGAATCTCGTGCAGGAGTCCCGGCAGGGGCGTGGCGTGGGCCCTGACGACAGGGGCGTAGGCCGTCGCGCCGGCCAGCAGGACCACCAGGAGCACGGCGGCAATAGCCGTGATCTCGGCCACGCGAGTCGCATGCTCGATGAAGGTCGGATGCGGGTACCCGAGCGCGTATACACCCCGCCGGTCGTTGACGAAGTGCACCGTGTAGATCGTTCCGGCTGCGGCCAACGTGGCCCAGAACGGATCGCGCGAGGCATAGAGGCGCTCGGCGATCGCCGGCGAGATCGGCCAGGCCACGCGGCCTGACGTGAACTGTGGATCGTGATTCCAGCCGTAGGCCGCCACCTCGAGGCCTCCGAGCCGTTGCGAGGCCAGCTCATCGGCCGACTCGTCGCGGAGCGCCTGCGCGTAGGGACTCCCCGATGCCACAAACGGCAGGGACGCAAAGTCGGGCAGCACGTGGACCACGATCGCGCCGAGCAAGGTGCCGTCATCGGCACAGATGCCGCGCTCGGCGTGCAGCAGCACGCGTTCGACGGCACCGTTCCGTGCCACCTCGCCGAACACGTCCCACGCGCAGCCGGTGCCTGACCAGACCGGTGCGTTCTCCCCGTACGGATACTCGGGCACATTCAGCGCGAACCGACTCAGAAGGCGGCGGTCGCGACCGAAGAGCTCGATCTCGGATGTGAGCCGCGCCGTTGCCAGGCTCGTCCGACTCCAGACGGCGTAGGCGCTGCCGCTGTCGCCCGGCGGCGAGCCGGCCACGAGCAGCGCGAGCTGCGGAATCGCATCGATCTCCTGCCGGGCCACGCGCAGGGCCTCCTGCACCGCTTCGGGCTGCCGCAGCATCGCCGGGGCGAACTCGGTCTCGATCAGCTGACGCGCGGCGCCATCGGCGGCCGCGGCGGTCAGCGGGTAGTTGATGAGCGGCGGCCCGGCGAGTGCCCCGAACAGCAGGACCAGCCGCATCGCATGCGTGGTGTGGCGATACCAGCGGCGCAGCACGCCGGCCAGGGCCCCGAAGGCC